>CALMJA010000001.1 GCA_937864295.1 uncultured Candidatus Altimarinota bacterium
TTATATCTAGAGATCCGATTGATATATCTGATGATGTGAATTTGTATAGTTATGTGGGGAATAGTCCGGTGAGTTATAGTGATCCATTATGAACTGAGAAGAAATGGATAAGAGAAAATGAAGGAAATGCTTGGTTTTTTGATGAAGTATCAAAAAATAATTTAATATGACATGCCTGATTATATTTTATATATCAATGACAAGATTATTTATTAAGTTATTATCCTGACTCATGATGAAATAATCCAAATTCATCTAAGTGAAAAGATTCAGATATCTTTTTCTGAAAGCCTAATGGTCAAAATACTATGTGAACATATCAAGAAGACCTAAACTCTATAAGAAAACAATTATTTACTAATGAAGATATATCAAAAAATTATATAGAATTATGAAATGAAAATATAAATACTGAAAAGTTATATAACTGGTATAATGATGAAATAAATAATTTTCCAAAATATAATACATTTTTAAATAATTGTAGTGATGAAGTTGAAAAAGCTTTAGATTATGCATGATTTTTTACATACACTGAATTTTATTGAATTTCAATGCCTATACCTTGAAATATATGATTACCTTGAACAACACCTATTTGATTAAGGCATGATGTACAGGTAGAGTTATTTTATAAAAATTTATTTAATTAATTAAAAGTATATGAAAAAAGTTATTAAAAATATATTAAGGTGGTTATTGATATTTATATTATTTTTATGATTAATATTTTGATTATGATATTATTCTAAAACTAAAAGAGACTTAGTCAATTATAATATATCTGAAAAAATAGTTATTAAATTTGAAAATGATGACAATAAATATTTAGTTAACTTGAATGATTGAAGTTATCAAAAAATTATTAACAATTATCAAAAGTATGATTTTGAAAATGATATAAATATAGGTAAAAAAATTTATAATAAAAATAATGAGGTTATTTATAATTTTATACATAGATTTGATAAATCATATTGGTCTCAAGATTGAAAATACTTAATTAGTAAAAGTTGGTATACAGCAAGAATGTTTTGATTATTTATACCCATAAAAACAGCAAATTCAATAATAATTATTGTTGAGCCAAATAATTGAAAAAGTAAACAATTACATATAATTGATGAAAATTGAATATATCTTGAAGTAGAATCTATACTTTGATATGTAGAATAAAAACTAAAAATAGAAAATACTAAAAATATTTTCTATTTTTAATATATGAAAACTAATCTACGACAAGAACTGAAATATGATATGAAATATGCTCAATAACAAGAGACAATATATCTACAGTTATGACTACAAAAATAGATTAGTAAAAGTAGAAAAAACAATCTACAAAACTATAGAATGAAGTGAAACAAATGAAATAGAAGAAATAGTAAAGATAATACAATACAAGTATGATAACTTAGACAGAAGAATACAAAAGATATTCAATAACTGAAGTTACAGAAACTACTACTATTCAAACAAAGATATAATCCTAGAAGAAAACTATACAAAACTAAATGTAAGTAACTAAAAATAAAAACCTAAAAGACAAAGTCTTTTAGGTTTTTATTTTTAGTTTAAAAATTTCTCTTCAAACAAGTTGTTTTTCTCTTTTATAAAGTAAACTTCATGCTTTTGTAGTTATATTTTCAAAACTAGTAGGGAATAGAGGTTGTATATCACATAATATAGATAATGTTTTATAAATTTCTTCAAAATAAATATATTTTCAAGAAATCTCCCAAAATGGAAAACAAATAACTATATTTCACTCATATTTTATTTTTTTTAAGTTTTCAAAAAACTTTTCATAAATAGAAATTAAACTTTCTTTTTGTTTATCTATTCTATCTATGCTTATATTTTTTTGAGTCATTATTTCTCAAAGATATCATTCAGTAACTATTGCATCTATATTTTTTTCTAGTAAAACACTAGATTCATTTATAAATTTAGCATTTAGTTTTATAAATTCTACATCTTCTAAAATAATATTGTTTTCTTGTGCAAACTTAAATATATTGTTTCTACTATGTTCAACCATTACTTGATTTAAATCACTTCAGTAAACTTTTTTATTTCACATAAGTATAGATTCAATCAAAACAGTTCCAAGTCATACAAATGGATCATAAACAGTCTTTCCAGAGCTTATATTTATCATCATTTGACAAAGTTTTGGAGGTAACATTCAAGTTTGCATATCTCTATCTTTACTATAGTCTCTTTTGCTATAACTATATATATCTTGAACCCATATAGTTTTTCAAATATATTTTTTATCAAAATCAAAAATGTAACTATAATCGCTACCGCTTTTTACTAGTTTTTCTCATATTATTTGAGCTGAACTTAGACTCGTAAAATCTTTGTTTATAAATCTAGATGAAACTCAATTTTCTTTTAGTATTTTTTTTGTAGAATTAAGGATTTCTTTTAGATTTTTTTTATCTCAAAATGTACTTATTCCATATTTAAATTTTCATTCTACTTCCAAAGCATCTTTAAGTATATCTGTTTCTATTATTTTAAATATTTTTATTGTTCATCATAAAAAATTAGCTTTTTGCAAAACTTCATTTTCTTCAATTAGGTCAAGAATTAATACATCTTTACTAAAATAAACAGTTTTTCATAAAGGAAAAACTGCTAATATTTCAGCTGTACTTAGTTTATATTCTCTTCATAGAGCAAATCAAATCATTATAGTCAAAGTTTAGTAACTAATTCTTTAAACACACTTTCTACATTTTGGTCAGCATTTATTCTTATTACTCTACCTTCTTGTTCTTGTTTCATTGCAGTAGGTAGTGTATTGTTCATAAACTCATCTATTCTTTTTAATATAGATGCTTCGTTATCATCTTTTCTTTTTTCTAGTTTTGTTCAAGTAACTGGATTTACTAGAGTTCATGATAAAAATGTTTCTCAACTAAGTGGATCATACATTCTACCAAGAAGTCTATCTATAGCTTTTTCTTTACTTAGTTCAAAAAATACTACTTTATAATCCGTTAATATTTCTTCTAGTGATTTTTTATTTCATTCATTTCTTACAAATCAATCTAAAATTAGATTTTTATTTGTTTGAGTTGTTATTACTTCATTCATTATTTCTCATACTACTTCAGGTGTAACCAGAGCTCAACTGTCTATAGTTTGTTTTACTCTTTTTCATAATTCGCTATCAGATGATGCTATTTTTCTTAATTCTTGTCACATTTCAAGTAATGTAAAACCATATTTTTCTACAAGTAATCTTGCTTGAGTTCATTTTCAACAACCTTGTATTCAAGTAAAAACTAATTTCATATTTTAATTATTTAATTTATTTTAAAAAAATGTGAGACTAATAAGCCGGATTCTGTACCTCGGTATCAATCTATCTAGGCCTATAATCACTCATAAGCTCAAGCTGGGTATACTTTTTTGAAGCAGTAGAGAGAAATATCCTCTAAAAGTACCATTCCCATTGCATCACATACAGTTTACCACTTCCTTGCGGAATTCATCTATAGCTTAAAATTATCACACTTTTAATAAAAAGTAGTTATAAAGGTAAACATTAAATGACTTTTCACCTTTCTTCCTTACGGAATAGTATAGTCTCTGTGGCACTTGTGGTATTTAAGATTTATTTATTATATTCTTAAACCGAAGTCGTTATCTTCTATGCTTCTCTCGCGATGTCCAGACTTTCCTCTCCAAGATTAATCTTGCAGTAGATACCTAATCTCACGTTTGATAGTATATTTTTTTTTCATCAAATATAATTGAATGAGCTACCGAGAATGGCCTGAGGGTAAG
>CALMJA010000002.1 GCA_937864295.1 uncultured Candidatus Altimarinota bacterium
TAGTATTAAAGCTATTTTTTATACTAAAAATAGCACACATTTTTTACATTAACCCGAAATTTTGTAAAAATATTTCTTTGTTTCTTCTATTTTTCTTTTTGCTTTTTTAACATTATTTTTTGAATATGTAGAATATAATTCTGTTGTTTTTAAATTATCTATTCTATCCCAAAATTTTACCTCAATTGCATCAAAGCAAACTTGTTTTATCTCATCATCACTTAGTCTAATTTTTAAATTAGGAGACATAGTAATTGATAATGCATGATTATAAAATTTATTTAAACAAGGAGTATTTTGTGTTATTTCTTCATTATGTATTTGAGGAAAATCTCAATTCTCACTTAACATATATGAAAAATAATCAGCATTTCTTAAGTCTTTATATTTTATATTAAGTTTTTCATAAAGCTCCTTTCACCATTTTTCTTCAGGAGTTATTTTTTCTGGTTCATAAGTTTCTTTTTGATAGTATTCATCACTTATAAGTCATTTAAAATTTAGTATTCATGTAAGTTCAATCATTTCAAATAATTGAAAATCATTTCTAGATTCTATAAATAATTTTTCAGCCTCTTTTTCTTCTGCAGTTATATTTTCAGGGGAGTTATATTTTTTTTCTAAATATATTTTTGAAATAAATTTTCAAGAATATACTATTCAAGAATTGATTATTTTTTCTTTTTCAATTTCACTTAAATTTCTAACTCATTTAGATATTATATAATTTTTAATTGGGTTTTTACTTATAAGTAAAACTCCTAGAGCTATGTGTGTTCAAAATATTTCTTTTAGTGTAACAAAACTAATATCTGTATCTTCAATTAAATCATGACAAATAGCTATTATACTTTTTTTAATAGTTGGATTTTTAGAATTTGTTAATACATATTGCATTACACTTATTAAATGATCAAAATATCTTCATCAAGTATTTCTTTTTATGTCTTGAAACTTTAATTTTGCTAATCAATATGCTCAATTAAATCATTGCATAGATTTTTCTATTTTTTCATCAGAAAAATTACTATTTCAATATATGCAATCCTTTGCTAATTTATAAAGAACTTCTATTTGTCTTTCAGGTGACCAATTTATAAATTCATTAAAATCTATAAATTTTTGATTTATTAAAACCTTTCATTCTTCAAATTGTATTAATTCTGGAATAGGCATTTTTGATATAATTATTATATATTTGATATATTATAGATTATTTTGACAAATAGCAAATTTATTTTATATATTAAAAATACACTCATATATGAGTGTATTTTTAATATATTTTAGGTATGAATTTATATTTAACCTTCTTTTTATATTCTATATATTCTTTATCCATTTCTAGGTGTTTTTCTTCTGTTATTGCTCTCATGTAATACATAAATCACCATGCAGAAATTGATAATAATACAATTATTAAATTTAATAGATCTAAGTTTTTTATGTTTATAAATATTAAAGGAAATGCTCATATAGCCCAAGAAATATTTTTTGCAATATATGCAGGATGTCTTACATATTTATAAGGTCATTTTGTAATTATTCATCTATTTGTTAAATTACTTGCTTTTAATCATAGAGAAACAGAAGCCCGAGAGTAAATTCAAAATGATATTAAAACTATTGTGTTTAGAATTATATGTATATAAATATTTCAAAATGTAGGGAAATCACTACTATACCATCATACAAAATTATCAAATGCTCAGTTAAAAGGCGGGTAACAAATAAGTGCTACAACCCATCATAACATTGTTGGTTCAACACTCTTAATTTTGTTTCATAAATGTTTACTTTCAATTAAATATCAAAGAGTAAAGAATAATAAATCAATAAAAATAATTAATTTAAATATAGTTATAAAAATATAATTATTGTAAAAATAATAAAAACTCTTAAAAAACATTCATATTTCATTGTATCAATAATAGACTTTATTTATTATATCTGATAAATTAGAAGATATCCACATAATCATTAATGGTGCAAAAAATAATTTTACTAACCAAGCTAATATAGAATTTTTTTCTTCATTATTTATTTTATATTCATTATTATTGATTTTTTTTATTATATATTCAATTATAATTCTAGCTTTTGATTTTTCATTTTCAATTAAATAAAAGGGTATTAATACAATTGCATAAATAGTAATTAGCATATTGAATATATCTAGAGTATTTATTTTAAAATTTATATATGTTATATCAAAAAATAAAAAATTATTAAAATAATTATTGTTTGTATAAAAAATATATCAAATTGCAATAAATATCATACTTGAAATATAATTTTTAAGAATTTCTTTCATAATTTTTAGCTTAAAATATATGTAAATAATTTTATAAATAAAAGTCTAAATTGCAATTTGTTATTTTTTAATTAGAATATTTTTTATTATTTATTTAAATTTTTTTGATGAAAAAAGGGCATATATTTTTTATTTCTTGAGTTGCATGAGCTTGAAAATGAACAGTAATTAAATTATTGTTAAAAGATAAAATTCCTAATCTTAAATTGGCATTATCTTGCAAAACTAGGGAACTTAGACAATGAGAGGTAAATTGAATAGATTATATAAAACTTTCTTTAAATGAATTTAAAAAATCAATTGAAAATAAAGAATTTTTAGAGTACAATTTTGTTCATAATCAAGCATATTATGGTACTAGAATTATTGATGTTATTGATAATTGAATAAATTTATGAAAATATATTTTAAAAGAAATGGATATATTAATTCTTCCAAAAGTACTTGAAGAAAATAAAATATTAAAAGAAGATTTTACTTATATATTTCTTGATATACCACTTGAAAAAATAAAAGAAAGAATGATTTCTAGATGAGATGATATAACGTGAAATGATTATGAAAATAGAATTGAGTCAGCAAAAAAAGAGAAATCACTTAGTCATTTAGCAGACTATATTATAGATGCAAGTAATACTCCTGAAGATACTTTAGAAGAGTTAAAGAAGATAATTTATACTAAAATAAATTCTTAATAATGAAAATACATATAATAACTATATTTCCTGAAAGTTTTTCTTCATATTTTTGAAGTTCTATAATAAAAAGAGCCGTAGATTCAAATTTGGTAGAATTTAAATATTATAAATTAAATGATTTTAGTAGTGATAATTTTAAAAGAGTAGATTCAAAGGCATATTGAATGCATGGCCAAGTTATATCTCCAGAACCATTATCAAAAGCTATTGAATATATTTTTTGATTGATTTGAAAAAAGGTAAAAGTTATCTATATGTCACCAGCTTGAGATTTATTAACTCAAGAAAAAATTGAAAATTATTTTGAAGAACTTTGAGAAGAGTTTATAATAATTTGTGGTCACTATGAATGAATTGACCAGAGAATAATTGATTTATATGTAGATTATTGTATAAGTATTTGAGAATATGTTTTAACAAGTTGAGAACTTGCTGCTCAAGTTTTCGTAGATTCAATTGTTAGATTTATTCCTTGAGTTTTATGAAATAATACATCGTTAGAAGAAGATAGTTTTTCTAAAAAATTTAATAGACAAAAAGAGTATCCTGTATATACTAAGCCAGATATTTTTATGTGAAAAAAAGTACCTGAAGTTTTATTGTCAGGTAATCATAAAAAAATAGAAGAGTGGAAATTAAAAAATTTAACATAAAAAAGGATGGAAAAAATGGATTTATATTTGCAAGCTATGTGGGAAGCTGTAACTTTTGAGTTTGCATTAAAATTAGGGATTATTTATTTTTTTATTATTTGGATTGCATTAGTTGTTTGGGTTATAAAAGATATATCAATTAGAACAAATAATTTATTTTTTCAAATAATTGCTGTTTTAACTATTTTACTTCTTAGTCCTTTTGGTATATTTATATATTTATTAATTAGACCTAGAAGAACATTATATGATAAATATTATGAAGAAATAGAAGAAAATTTAGATATATTTAATGAAATAGTTGAAGAAAGAAAAAAAGAAGCTGAAAAAAAAGTTCTTAAAAATACAGATTCTCCAAAAATTGAAATAAAAGATACAAATTTTAAAAAAGAAAATATTAAAAAAGAAAATAAATTAGAAGAAAAACATTTAGATGAAGAAAAAAAAGAAGAGGATGAAGATGATGAAGCATAAAAAAAATTAGAACCGTAGGTTCTAATTTTTTTTATTTATTAAAAAATGAATCAATTATTTTTCTATATATCATTCTTTGTTTTAATTCAGCATAATATTTAGTTTCTGGTAAATATAATTCTTCTAATCTTTTTAATACATCTGGATTTTGAAATTTAGATAAAACTTTTTCAATTTCTGATCTCATTTCAACATCATTTGTTTCTATTTTTTCTAATTCTCATAATTTATGAAGAATTAATTCTCATTGTAATCTTTTTAATGCAACTGGTTTTACATGAATTTCTTTGTAAGATTCTTCATCTAATTTTAAACTTTCTAGGTAATCTGACATTTTCACATTGTCATTTGCCATATTTTGTTTAATTTCAGCAAATACTTTTTCAATTTGGTTTTTTAATAGGTTTTCTCAAATATCAACAGTACTTATTTTTAATAATTCTTCAACTAATTCACTTTCTTCTTCTAATCTAGCATTACTATCTTTTACATCTTTAATTTCTTCTTTTATTAAATCTTTGAATTGATTTAAATCAAGTTTTTTACCTCTTAATTGTTCAATAAATTCAGGAGTAAATTCAGGTTTTACTGCTTTTTCAATTGAATTTATAGTTACTTTAAAAGTTGTTTCTTTTCATGCAAAATCACTATTATGATAATCTTTTGGAAATACAACAGGAAATTCTAGATTTTCTCCAGTTTTAGCACCAACTATTTTTTCTTCAAATCATGGAACAAGTAAATTTGAACCAAGAACTAAAGGGTAGTTTTTCATA
This sequence comes from uncultured Candidatus Altimarinota bacterium, assembly GCA_937864295.1. Taxonomy (GTDB): domain Bacteria; phylum Patescibacteriota; class Gracilibacteria; order BD1-5; family UBA6164; genus JABWCI01. The sequence continues at coordinate 4,916 of CALMJA010000002.1, forward strand.
GAAGTATTATCTAATAAAACACCATTTTCAAATCACTGAGTATCTATACTAGTTCTATCTCATAAACAAGCTTTGTAATCAGAACTATCTTCTTTTACAAATTTTGTAAATCTTTTTTCAATATCGCTTAATGAGTTGCTTACTTCTTCATCTGAAACTGAAATTTCTTTCTTTTTTAATGATATTTTTTTATAATCATTTTTTATTTCAACAGTAGGAAGAACTTCTATATGAATTCTAATTGTAAGAGGATTTTCACTTATTATTTCTTTTATTTCTCATTGTGCAACTGGAATTAATCCTTCTTTTTTAAGAGAATTTCTATATATAGAATCAATAGAAAAATCTACTGCCATTCTGTTAATATATTCTTCTCAAAAATGTTTTACTACTACATTTTCAGGAATATGGCTTCATTTTCTAAAACCTTTAATTTCAGCATTTTTTTGTAGATGTTTAATTGCTTTGTCTTTTGATTTAGCAATGTTTTCAATAGATTCTTCAACTATTAATTCAACAATCGATTTTTCTAGGTTATTTCTAGTAATTTTCATAAATTTTTTGTATAAAATAAATAAATTTTTTTTACGGCAGGGATTATATATAAAATAAATTAAATATCAATCTTTGTTATTAAAAAATAAGCTTTAAGCTTATTTTTTAATATATACCCATATCATAATCATAATTTCAAGTTGCTTCATTGAAAATATAAATTATTCCATAATCTGTATTTTGTTGAAAATCAACAGGTAAATAATTTATATATCATTCATCAAATAGTTGCTTTGCATTTTTTGAGTTTTTGCCTTTTTCAGAAAAATATTTTTTATTAGC
>CALMJA010000003.1 GCA_937864295.1 uncultured Candidatus Altimarinota bacterium
ACTTGATCATGAAAATCAACAAATATGGCTGCAATGATTGATTATATAAATAAAAATCAAAAAAAACATATTATTACAATAGAAGATCCTATAGAATTTTCATTTACATCTGATAAATCACTAATAAACCAAAGAGAAGTATGAAGTCATACAGTTTGGTTTTGAAATGCAATGAAATCAAGTCTTAGAGAAGATCCAGATGTAATTATGGTTTGAGAAATGAGAGATCCTGAAACAATTAAAACAGCAATTACTCTTGCAGAAACTGGGCATTTAGTTTTATCAACTCTACATACGAATGATTCTGTTCAAACTATAGATAGAATAATTGATATATTTCCTTGAAGTCAACAATCTCAAATAAGAATGCAATTAAGTCAAAGTCTTGTATGAGTAATTAGTCAAAGACTTATACCAAGAGATGATAAACCTGGTAGAATTGCGGCAAGAGAAATACTTATAAGTGATGATGCTGTAAGAAATCTAATTATTACAGGAAAAACTCATCAACTATATAGTGTACTTGAAGTATGAAAAAATAAATGAATGATTTTAATGGATAAATATCTGTTAGCACTTCATATGAAAAAAATAATAAGTAAAGAAACTCTTCTAAGTTTTGTAAGAGATAAAGAAAGTATTAGTATGATGTTGGATTAAAAAATAATAAATATAAAAATGTTAAATATAGAATTTTTAGAAAATTCATGATTCTTTCAAATAAAAACTCTCGAAGCTTGAGAGGTTTTATTTGATGAATGAGATATTGATAATAATCTATATATAATAAAAGAATGAGAATTAAGCATAGAAAAATACACTACTACAGATAGAACAGAAACCAAAATTTTAGCTAAATTATGAAATTCAGAAATATTTTGAGAATGATCTCTTTGAGATTCTGCACCTAAACAAGTAAGAATTAAAGCAACAAAAAAAACTACACTTCTAGAAATTGAAGCTAAAAATTCATTTGAAGAATTTTTACTTAAACATACAAAAAAATGAGTAGATTTATTATCGTCAATTATTTATATATCAAATAAAAGACTACTAGAAGCCAACTTTTTAATAACATCTAGTTATAAAATAAATAAGCATATATCAGAAATAAATGAATTTAATAATAAAAATTTATTTGAAATACTTGATGAACTAGAAAAAACTATAAATTGAAAATATGTATTATATCTAGAAAAAAATCCAGTATTAGAAAATATCTTGATATTAAAATATGATTCAAGACATAAATGAAAAATGCAAGAAAATATAATTGATTTATGAGATGGTATACTTGATATGAATGATTTAAGAAAAGATTGAATCAAATTATCAAAACATAATTTAATTGAAGAATTAAAAAATAGAAATGAAATTATATGATATCTAGTAATATGAGACGACGAAAAAGTATTTGATGAATGACAAAAAAAATCAATTTGAGCAATTTCTGTTTCAATAGCATGATATATAAAACAAAAACAATATTTTGATGAGAACAAAAATAAAGAATATGCAAAATATAAAAAAGACTAACAAATGTTAGTCTTTTTTATTATTCAAATCTAAGTGCGTCTATTGGTTTCATCTTTGCAGCTTTCCATGCAGGCAATAATCAAAAAATTATTCCCATTCATATTGAAACTGCACTAGAAAATAAAATTACATTTATACT
>CALMJA010000004.1 GCA_937864295.1 uncultured Candidatus Altimarinota bacterium
ATAAATTGAGAGTGGATTACAAAGTGGGATTGATGAAGTGAAAGTAATATAGAAAAAGAAAAAGGTGCAATAAGTGATAGTTTTAAAAGAGCTTGTGTTACTTGGGGATTATGAAGATTTTTATATAGTATCAAACCTAGTAAAACAAGTAATGCCCCTGCAAAACCTAAAACTACTACTAATACAAGTATTTATACAATGTCTCAAAAAGATGTAGAAGAGTTATGGAATTGAAAAATATATTGAACTAGTGTTTATCTTAATGAAGAAAAAAAGACAATTAGTAATGAGCAAATAACAAAATTAAAAGCTCATCCTAAATACATACCAAGCAATAAATAGTATGATGATGATATAGTAGAAGTAACAAAAAAGCAAACAAAGAGTATTCGCTCGTTAAGTCAGAATAAATATCGGCATGCTGTGATTTGTAAAACAATATCTGATTGGTCATGAGATAATACTATTGCAGTTCATTATATGCTTAAAACTATGTTTAATTTAGAAACTACAACTGATTTAAGCACTGATGAATTTGCTTTTATGTGTAAAGCTATAATAGATTTATTTAAAGAGAAATACGGGGTTATTATCCCCACACCTAGTCAGGTTGAAGATTTGGCTAATTTAGAAACTTATTTATTTTAATTATGAATCAAGATAAAGTACTCGCATATTGTGTTAGAAAAAACACAAGAGTTATAAAAAGAGAGTGACAAACTCTTATATTAGAAAATTGAGATATTTTAGAAGTTACTTATTAAGTATGAAAACAAAAATACAAGGTTATAATATGGAAGATAATTGAGATTTTTATCATATCTGAATAAGACTTGATGAAAATATAAAAAAAGGTCAATGGGTTAATATCTTTGTGCCTAAAAGACATATCAAAGATAAAAGTTTAGAAGATTTTAACATTAAAAATATATAATATGAAATTAAAAATAAAAGATTTTATAATTCAAGAAGATAGAAATGGTTTTATTCTTGAAGAATATGGAGATAAAAAACAAGAAGACGGGACATTTATTTATGGTTTAAAAGAAACTACTTTCCCTGCAACTCTTGAAAAAGCTTTAGAAAAAGCTTTACACAGATATAAATGACATAAAACAGAAGTATTAGAGTTTGAAAATTGGATAAATGAAGTTAAGAAAATAAACAAAGACTTTTTAAATGAGCTTAAATCTATAATAAAATAAATATGATACATTATAACACACAAGTAGGCAAAATATTAAGATACTTACAAAATAATCCAAATAAACTAGTTACAGGTGGGGACTTTGCAAGTTTTAGTTTATTTAAAGTATGGGTAGGCTATGAAGCAAGTGCCGTTTTATCAACTATGAAAAGAAAATGATTAGTAGAATTTGTAGAAAAAAGAACTCCTAGAAAACTATTTTTTAAAATAAGTCGCCCAAAAAGTTATTATAAGATTACTCAAAAATGATTAGAAACTAACTTAGTTTAATATGAAACTAGCAATATATAGATACTGAAATAATCTAGGTTTTACTTATGAACAAAACAAAGATACAATTTGAGTTGTAGAAGTTACAGAAAGTGAACTAGATAAACT
>CALMJA010000005.1 GCA_937864295.1 uncultured Candidatus Altimarinota bacterium
AAACATAAAAAATGATTTTTCTCTATCTCATCATTTTCATTGCATTATTGCAGCCATAGTCTTAGCTCACTCTAAAGAATCAGTATTAGCACTTGCTATTTTATAATACTTTGCAGATTCTAAAGGATTATTTTTATAAAAATAGTAAATATATGCTAAATAATAAGGTACTTTATAGCTTAAACAAGGATTTTTATAATCATTATTATTCCATATTTTTAGTAAATCATTTTCATCATCTATTAGTTTTATTTTTTCAATATTACAAAAATTTTTCACTCATTTTAAACCAAGGTTAACAGCTTCTTCTAAATGTACTTTTTGTTCATCCTCTGTTATATACTCATAATTTTTTTCATACCCAGGTAATAATAATTGCCCAATAATATATGGTTTTTCAAAATAAGGATTTAATTCTGTTACTAAATCTAAAATTGAAAATAAGTATTTTTTATATTCACTATGAAATGCATTTGCTCATATATATTGTATTGTTTTTAACCAATATATATCTGCTTTTAGATTTTCAAATCAAAATGAAGTTGCTTTTGCTGTTGTTTTATTAGGTAAATTTTCAGGATGTTTAATTAAATTAATTTTAATTTCATTGTATTTTTCATAGTTTTTTTCATTTATTTTGAAAAAACTAAAAAATCATGTACATAATAAAAATATTATAATAATTTTCTTTAACATAATTTTAATATTAAATATCATCTCAGTCTAAATCAATAGTTATTTTATCATTTATTTTACATATATATAATCTTCTTTCATTTCCTTCTCATATACTTTTTGTATAAATTTTATCATTTTTATAGTCAGAAACAATAGAGTGGATTTTTTTTCTATCATATGAAGAGTAAAAAGGTAGTACTAAATCTTTTCATGTTTTTTCAACAAATTTTATTTTAGATATAATATGACTTTTTAGTCTATCATCTTTACTTTTAATGTAATCATTTATTTCAACGTGAATTTTTACATTTTCTTCTATATTGTTTTTTAGAATTAATTTCAAAATATTTGAAATATGATCTAAATTTTTTCAATTAGGTCATATAAGTAAACCAGATTCATCTGATTTTATTTTTATAAGAAAAATATTTTTTTCTTCATTTATAACTTCAAGTGAATTTATTTTCATTCAAAAATTATCAAAAAAAGTAGAAGTTAAAGATTTTATTTTTTGTTCCATAATAAAAAAATTAGTTTTATATTTTTTTATTAGATTAATTAAAAATAGCTTTGTTGCAAGTTTTTATATTTTTTTGACTTTTTATAAAAAATACTTATCTTCTATCAAATATTTTCTTTATTTATATGAACCAAGTTTTAAATGTCAGATAAAAAAATTGTAGATGATTATTATTCACAAATTAATTCAAAAAATAGTGATGATGCAAAGGATGCTTCTAAAAAACCAGTTATAGCTGCTAAGAAAAAAATAGTAGTTAAAAAGGCTGCTGATATAAAAGCAGAAGCTGAAGTAGCTGCTGCTAAAAAAATTAGTGATGCAAAAAATGCACCAAAACAAAAAGAATGAGCTGAAAAAAAATCAAAAAATATAGTTCAAAAAATAGAGGTAATTAAAAGAGCTGATAGAAAACCATCTGAAAATACTACTGTTGTTAAACCAAGTTATAATAAACCAAGTTATAATAAAAATCAAGGTTCTTGAGAATATAAACCAAGAAATAACTCTTGAACCTCAAGTACTAATACATCTTCTAATAATAGACCTCAATCTAATTGAACAAGACCAGAATTTAAATCAAATAATAGTGATTTTAAATCAAATAATAGTTCAAATACAAACTCAAACAATTCAGTTTGAGAAGGTTCTTGATTTAAAAAATCTTTTGGTGCTCCTAAATTTGGTACAAAAGTAAAACAAAAAACAAAAGATGAAGAAGTTGTAAAAAAACCAAAATTAAACACTTTTGGTAAAACAAGAGGTAAATTTAGATTTACACAAGATGAAGATTTGACTTTTACTAGATCAAATAAAATGCAAAAATCTAAAAAAGAAGAGAAAAAAGCAGAAGATATAAAACAAAATTTAACTGAAAGAAAATGAGAAATTGTTCAAGTTTGAGATTTTTTATCAGTTAAAGAATTATCAGAAAAGATCGGTATAGTTTTACCTAAACTTATTGCTGAGTTTATGAAAAACTGAATGATGGTTAATATAAATTCAAAAGTTGATTTTGAAACTGCATCTATAATTGCAGAGGCATTTGAAATAAAAGTCGAAAGAGAAAATTCTCTATGAGCATCTGTTGAGGATATTATATTATGAGACATAACTTCATTTTTATCTGAAGATGATGTAAGTAAATTAATTCCAAGAGCTCCGGTTGTTTCTATAATGTGACATGTTGATCATGGTAAAACATCTCTTTTAGATT
>CALMJA010000006.1 GCA_937864295.1 uncultured Candidatus Altimarinota bacterium
TTTTTAAAAATCTTTCTTCAACCAAATCCTCATATTCATCAAATAATCAAACCCAAGCTATCCTATGGTCATCTCACATAGGATGAGTGTTTCAACCTATGATAACTTCAAATGTATCATCAATATGATTAACTTGTATATAATGTTCAACATCAAATTTATCTCTTGGATTATCATCTAAATAAGATATTTCCTCACTTATAAAATGAAAAGTATCATATTCATCACAAACAGGACAAGAAATTATATCTTCTATTTTTGTTCAAGCTTCTAATCCCTCTCAACTATCTCAAATAGCTTCATCATAAATATAACTACAATTTACAGACAAATGTTTCATTTTTCTTGATTTTTAATATATAAAGGTATTATTTTAGTAATTATAATGAAATAAACAAATAATGAAACAAAAATTTTCAAAAGAAATACATGAAAAACTTAAAAAATATTTTAATATAAAAGAAAATCAAAGTGACATAGAAAAAGATTTCTTTAAAAAGACATATAAATATGTAAATTATATAAAATGGATTCCATGATTAAAAATGATATCTATATGAAATAGTTTAGCTATGAACAATGCAAATAGTGAAAGTGATATAGATTTATATATAGTTACAACTAGAAATAGTATGTGGTTAAATAGAATAATTATTACTTTTCTATTTCAAATTATGTGAGTTAGAAAAAATGATAAAAATCATGCTGGTAGATTTTGTTTAAGCTTTTTTAGTACTCTTGATTGAATGAAATTTAAAAATTGGAAAATAGAAAATGACATATATCTATACTTTTGGATAGTTTATATGAAACCTATATTAGACTATGATAATACATATGAAATTTTTCTAAAGTTAAATAAAGAATGGCTAGAGATAAATGAATATGAAGATATAATAAACAATAATAAAAAATTTATACAATACAAAAAAAATACAAAAAATTGATTAATATTGGACAAAATAATAACTATATTAGACAAAATAGTTAAAAAATTACTTTTACCAAAAACGCTAAGTCATTTTGAAAAAATTTGAAAACCATATTGAGTTATAATCAATGATGATTTATTAAAATTTCACAATAATGATATAAGAGAAGAAATAAAAAAAGAAATATTAGATTAATCTAATATTTCTTTTTTTGATATAGTTACATCAACTTGGCCTATTTTAGCATTATCAATACTTAATACTTTGAAAGTCAAAATTTCATTTAAATCTTTATCTTTATTTTTATTTTCATTTTTTATTTCAAATTTTATTATTTCTCAATTAGAAGGAAATCATTCTAGTAAATGAGTTATAACATAACTAAGAGTTTCACCATCAAATTCTCTTTCATCAAGTCAAATATCAGAAAGCTCTAAATCAAATTTATATAAAACTTCTTCAATTAAAACATCACTTTCAACTATAAACGAATCTTTACCATTTTTAATAAATTCTTCACTTTCCTTATCTGTTTCATCTCTAATTTCACCAAAAACTTGTTCTATAATATCTTCCATAGTTACAAGTCATGAAACTCATCCATATTCATCTATAATTATAGACATAGTTCTATGTGCTCATTGCAATGTTTCAAAAAGTTTTTGAATTGATTGAGTAAGTGGTACTTTTAAAACTTTTTTTAATTTAATTTCACTTAATTTTTTATCTTTATTTCAATAATTTAACTCTCTAATTAAATCACGACCTGTTAAGTAAAAATCAATTTTATCAATTGTATCAGTATAAACAGGTATTCTTGAATGAGTATGACTCAAATAAAAATCCATAGCTTCTGAAACTTTTGTTTCTATATCTAAAGCATCTATTTTTACTCTTGGTGTCATTACTTCTTCAACTGTAGTATCATCAAAATCAAGTATTGATTTTATTTTTTCATGTTCATCATCATCTATTCAACCAGTTTCTCTTCACATATCTATAAAACTCTCTATTTCTTCTTCTGAAATAGTTTCTACATGAGATCACTTTGAAAATATTCTTACAATAAATCCTATAATAATAATCAAAGGATATAATATAAAAATCAAAAAATTATATATTGGTGCTACAAATAATGCAATTTTAGTTGCATTTTTTACAGCTATACTTTTAGGTATTATTTCTCAAAATAATAATATCAAAAAAGTAATAATTCAAGTTGAAATTCACACTGCTGTAGCTTCATTTAAAGATGCTCAAGAAGTTCTAGCAATAGAGATAGCAATAGTAGTTGCAATTGATGCAGTGAAAGTATTTACTAAATTGTTTCAAATAAGTATAGTAATAAGCAATTTATCACTATCTTTTCTAACTTTTTTTAACGATGCAGCTCATATTCTTCATTCTTTTACATAAGAATCTATTTTATGGATAGAAAGTGACATTAAAGCAAGTTCACTTCAAGAAAAAAACGCAGATAAGGCAAATAAACATATAAACAAAAGTACGAGTAGAGGATCCATTTTAGTAAATATTATATTAAAAATTATTGGTAAGCATTGTATTTAAAAAAGTGTATTTGTAAAGAAATAAAAAAGAAGCCAAAGGCTTCTTTTTTATTTTGCTCAAATAACTTTAAAATTTTCTCAGATAAAGTTTTTTTCTCAACCAATTATTATATGATTTGCAATTGTTTCTATAAGTCATGATTTTGAATCATCAATTGGATTAATATATATTTGTCTTCAATATGTTGTAAGTGGATCTCAAGAAGTAGGTCTTTCTTCTCAAGTAATTCTTATTGCCATATTTGTTTCTAAATTATTTGTAAAATATATAGAATAATCTTTATTTTTGAAATCAAATTCAAATTCATTTCAAGTTTTATATCTAGAAAAAGACATAGTATCTCAATTTAATTGTAGATATCAATAATTATCAGATAAATTTGTTGTTTCATATATAGCAGTTGGTAAAAGAGTGTATTCTTTTTCATAAGCATTTCTATCAAACTCTATTATTTTTAAATTATAACTTAAAGATAATTCTGTTTTAGAAAACAGATCAAAAAATAAATATCATCTTTCAACTTCTCCTATTTTTGCTACTCTTAGTGGATCATCATTGTTATATTCATTATCATTAATCATTTTATTTGTGATATAATTATTCCAAAATATATTAAAATAATCAC
>CALMJA010000007.1 GCA_937864295.1 uncultured Candidatus Altimarinota bacterium
GAAATTTAAGATAAAAAAAGGTGCTTTTCAGCACACATTTTTTACATTAACCCAAAATTTCTAAAGAATTTGATTCTATAATGTGAACTAATTTTTACTGAGTTATAATTAATGAAGTAGAAAAATTAGAAGAATTTATAAGAGAAATTGAAAAAGATGAAAAATTTCATAGTATTTATTTATCTATAAAATCTTGAGTTGAAAATACAATAAAAAAACCTTAATTTAAATTAAGGTTTTTTTATTTTTATTTCGAAACTTTAACAGCATCTAAATATTCATTTATAAATGTAGAAGTAAGTGGTGCTGGATCTCTAAATACAGAAGAACCAAAACTTACAACTGTTCATACACTAAGTAATCCTGAAGAGTTTTCTTTTACATAAGTTCTTTGACTTACTAAATTTTCAAGATTTCAATATAATGATCATTTAACAGTTAATACGTCGTTTGTAGATCAATTAATTCATTTTATATCTCATCCTAAACTTCAATCCGGTATAGATATATAAGTTCAAGTAATAGTATCAACTCATTTATCAATTTGGATATTTCCTCATTTTACTACAAAAGCATTATTTGAAGAATAATTGATATCACCATTAATAATTAAGTCTCAATTTTCAATTATATATGTTCTTGGTCAAGTTAATCAAGCAAATGTACTTGTAGTAACAACAAAATTAGTATTTCTAATTATAAATGCATTTGAAATTCAATTATAATTATCAAAATCTGCTAAGTTTGATGTAGAACCAACACTTAACCCAGTAATATTTGATGTTTCATTTACAGCTTGATTATATTTAGTTCATTCTTGTGAAATACTATTAACTGAAGTAGTATCAGTTACATCTTTTGAATAACTTGATATATCTCAAGTAGAAACTCAAGCTCAAACAAAGTTTTTATTTTTATCATTATTTCAAGTAATTTGAGTTACTTCTGAAACATTTGCAATGTTTGAAGTTGAAGCTATAAAACTTGTACCTCATCCTGTAGTTGCAATACTTGGTTTAGAAACTCTTACTTTTAATTCTGATGCAAAATATGCGTTTGTATACAATGTACCTTCATGTTCTATTGTTGTAACAACTGTGTTATCACCAAAAGTTCATGCTGTAAGTGAATTAGTATTTCAAACAAAATTTGGATAATTTGTAAGTGAAAAACTAGAACCTGGAAATAATGTTTTTCATATTGGTTGACATGTAGTACTTCAATTTAATGTCGTTCATGATTTTTTAACTACACAAAGTGAGTCAAAATAAAGATCATATGGTGATTTATTTGTAATACTAGGTCTTGATAATGAATATTCTACATATGGATTCATTCCATTTCAAATAATTACATTATCACTTGGTCAAAATACTATTTCTCAATCATTAGGAATTGAATTTATTCAATTTATTTTACAAGAAGTAGTACACCATGCTGGCCAAGTTCAATTACCAAAATCACATTCTTCTAATTGAAAATTTTCATTTGGTCTTTGAACAACTCAATCTCAACAATAATCTTTTGAACTTCCTCAACTAGATGAACTTGAACCTCAACTAGATGAACTTGAAGTTGGTGTTAGATTACATGCTAAGTTTGTTCTCCATGAATAACCTGCACTTTCAGTAACAGCTCTATCATAAACACTACAAGTTGCACTACTATCATTACATGTAAATGTAGCACTTGTTGTATTTGTACTTCAATTTGCAACTGCAGGTCTAAACATATATGTTCAAGAACAACTAAGTCTAAAAGTTTCTACATTTGCATTTCATGTACAAGTTATTTGATTTCATGTTTTTTCAATATCTCTACATTGATATGTATCTCATCATGAACTTGAAGAAGAACTTGATGAAGATGTAGTTACAGAAACTGTTTTTTGACATGATGCACTTGTAATTGTATCATTTACAAAACAAGTAGGTGTATATGTTCATACTGTAGCATAATTACATGTACCAGTACTTGCATTTATTACTTGTCCATTTCAACAGTTAATTCTATAAGTTGTAGCATTTACTCATGTACAAGCAACACTACTTGATAATGAATTTGTTCATGTAGCAGGAGTTGCTGTTAAATTTGTACAACTAGGAGTTGTAGTAGAATTTGTAACAGTAACTGTTTGTTGACAAGCTGCACTTGTAATTGTATCGTTTACATAACAAGTAGGTGTATATGTTCATACTGTAGCATAATTACATGTACCTGTATTTGCATTTATAACTTGTCAATTTCAACAATTAATTGTATATTTATTTGCCGCTATTCATGTACAAGTTACATTACTTGATAATGAATTAATTCAAGTAGTTGGAGTTGCTGCGAGTGATGTACAACTTGGAACTGGTGCTGTAACAGTAACAGTTCTTTGACAAGCTGCACTTGTAATTGTATCGTTTACATAACAAGTTGATGTAAATGTTCCTGTTCATGTATAATTACATGTACCTGAACTTCAATCTATTGTTTGTCCATTTCAACAATTAATTGTATATTTATTTGCATTTGTTCCTAGACATGAAACATTACTAGCTAAAGGACTAGATCATGTTGTTGGGTTCATTCATAATGAATTACAAGTTGGTGGATTTGGTGTAGTAATAGGTTGACAAGTAGCAACATTACAACCTCAAGTTCCCCATCCTGCTTTATTTGGATCATTTGGATCACAAATTTCTCATTCATCAGAATCTAAAACTCAATCTCAACACCAAGTAATTTCATAATTTTTACACTCAGTATGGTATTTTGGATTTGCCATATCCCATACTCAGTTAATTTGTTCATAGTATTTTGCTTTATATTGAATAACAAAGTTGTTACTATTTCTTGCTGTTGGATGATAATTTATAGGATAAGTAGAACTAGCTCTAATAACTGTTCAACTATCTCCAGAATTTAATATATATCATTTTGATATAATCCAAGGTGTCCAAGCAAAAGAAGGAAAAGAACTTGATCCATTATAATCTTGTTGTTCTATATAATTTACATCTACTGAATTAATTCATTTAGGTGTTCAAGTATTAGAAAAATCATCATAAAATGTATATTGGTATCAATATCTTAGCTTTCAATTAAATGTTTGATCACATTGAAATGCATAAGTATCAGTTATAAATAATAATGAAACTATTGCTAATAAGAATATTTTTTTCATCTGAAAAAATAATTAATTATTAAAACCTCAATTAACTTCAAATGTAGAAGAATCTCATTTTCATCAAATTCATAATTCATCTACTTTATTTTCACTATCAATAATAACTCAATTATTTAAATTGTCAATATTATCATTCTTTTCATCTTTTTTACAAGAATATAATGATAAAGTTATTAATAATAATATTATAATTTTTTTTAACATATCTATTTTAAGTTAATTATTATTTTCAAAAACCTCAAGTTGTTCATCATGCTGGGATTTCAGTATTTCCTGTACCTGGTGCAGCTGGATGTGGAGCTGGAGTTACAGGTTGATTAGTTGGTGTTCTATCTTCACCTGGTTTAGACTCTAATCAATCTCAATTTCAACCTCATGATGGTTTATCTGATGGATTTTCTCTTTTTTCTCATGCATATCAACCAACTACTTTAACAGTACTATGTTCAGGTTGAAATACTTCTATAACTGGAGAATCTGGAGTTATTCCTGGTTTCCCTGGTTTATCACCTGGTGTAGATTTTTTAATAATTGGTAATATTCTATCATCAAAACCTTCTGGATCTTTATAAAAATTTAATTCAACACTTCCATTATCAATTCAAGCTATTAAGCTTGCTTTTACATCTTCTGAAACATTTTTTGAAGATTTAATTTTTTCTTTAAACGCTTCTATTTTTGCTTTATCTGTAATTGGAATAAGTAATGGTTGACCATCAACAGTTAATATACTTAAATTTGTATAAAGAGTATCCATTCATTTTACAGTTTTACTTGTTTCAACATTTTTACTTGCAGTTGCATCAAATCATACTCATTTTATTTTTGTTTCACCAATTTTTCCTTTTGCATCTTTTAATTTTGTATAATATTGTTCTGCTTCTGATTCTAAACTAAATCACATCATAGTATCAAATGCTTTTCTTCTATCTTTATCTGTTTTTACATATTTATCAACATTTTCATTCCATGATTTAATATCTCAATTATTAAAATCATTAGCTTTTTTCATATATTGAGAAATAGTAGAAATAACTAACCATTTTTCATTTTCAGTTTTTACTCAAGTTAAAAATTGATTTAATTTTGCATCTCTTAATGCTTTTACTCATTTTGATAATTGTAATAATCAATTCCATCTAGATTCTAAACTTCATTCAGGAGACATAAATGCTAGAGCACCTTTATTATAACGAGTTCTAAATGAAAATGCACTTTCAAATGAAGATAATTTTGTATCAATATCAGTATTTTTTTCAAAATTTGATCTTAAATTTTCTCTAGTTGTTTTTGGAGGAGTAGCTTCTCAAGAAGTTTCTTTTTCTCATTCTTCTTCTACTGCTCAAGCTGGTAAAACTCTTTTCCATTCTGTTCTATGATAATCTCATTGAACTAAAACTAATGGAACTGGTAAATATCATGCTAAAAATAATAATCAAACACTTACTCCAGAATAATTTAATCAATCTGCATTTTGATATAATGCTCTTTCATAATTTTTTAATGAACCTTCTTTTAAGTATTTTATTAATTCTGGATTTGACCCATTTGATTTGTATAATCAAGTAAGTCCCTCATAAACAGCTTTATTTGATGGTTCATCTTTAAAACTTGATTGATAAAAAGTTTTTCAAGCTTTAATTTCATCAAATACTTTATCTAAAACACCTGACATTTTTTCTTTTGCTTTTTCTATACCAAGTTTTGTTTTTTCACTAGCATTAGAAAAATCTAAAGTAACAGCTGATCATACAGCAGAAACTGCAGCAGTTAAAGTAACTTGAGTTTTAGAATCTATTTCTTTTGGAAATAATTTTTTAAATTCTTCATACTCAGCTTCTTTTATAACTCATGATGCAGAAATCATTGGTATTAAATTTACAGCTCAAATATCAACTCTAAATCAACCATTTTTTGTTTTAAAAATATTTTTTGCAATTCAAATTCATGGTACTCAATTTATAATACCAATTTGTAATGAATCAATTATATCATTAGTAAGTCCAGAAATATCAAATGATGCTCAAGCTCAAACAGCAGAACCTGCAATTAATCAAACAGCTTGTAATTTTATTGCATCTTTTGTTTCTTTTGGTAGAGTTTTTGTTTTATCATTTGTATTTAATGCTTTTTCTAATTCAACTTCTGCTTTTAATTTAGCTTCGTTAAATTCTTGTAAAGCTTTTGGATTTTTTAACATTTCAGCAGGATTTATAACATCTTTTACACTTAATACATTCCCTAATCTATTTTTAAATTCTGCTCTTGCAGCAAAATAATTACTTTCAAAAGCTAAATTAAATTCTTCTTTTGATTGATATCATAAATTTTTTAATAAATTTTCAAATTGTGCTTCAGTTTTAACAGCTTGAAAAAATTGTTTTTCTTTTGTATAAAAATGTACTTCATCGTCAAGTAATCAATCTTGATTATAATCAAAAATTACTCAAAGTTTATCAGTAAATTTAGTACTTTTATTTAATTTTTCTTGAGTTTTATAAACATTTTTAAAAAGTTCAAAAAGTGAACCCATTTCTATACCTCAAAACGCTCCATCAGCTTTATATCAAATTTTTGTAAATTCCTCTTTTAAATCACCTATATTAAAAGGTGTAAAATAAAAACCTCATTTATCATTTGAATTATTTTTTGTTGCAATTGATCAAATAGTATTAATAAATTCTTTTATTTGAGCAAAAGTAAGACTTTTTAAAACTTCTTCATATGAAGAATAATTTATATTTTCTCTAAGACCAGCAAAATCAGTTTTACCTGAACCAAAATGAATTTCCATAGAAGTATCAGTTTCTTCCATAGTTCTTAATTGATCTTTTGTTTCTGCTCAAACTTTATCAACTGCTGCTTTATGCTCAGTAACTATTCATTCAAGTGACACTTCATATTCTTTTGCTTTTTCAGTAATATAAGTTAAAACATCATCTCTATTAAGATCTCATTTTAAATTATTTACATCATAATTACTAGCTACTTCTTCTGAAAGTTTTTCATTTTTTGCTTTTAGCGCATTAATTAACTCTGACATCTCTGTAGAGTTTAAAGATTTATCATTATTTTTATCATAAGGAGTATTTCCTTCAAATTTAGTTTCAACTAAAGATAAAAACAATTTTTTATATTGGTTTACAATGTGTAACATAATAGGTTTTATTAATAATATAATTTATACCTTTATATAATATCACATATGTAAAATAATTTTCAAAATAATCAACTTGACTAAATAAAATTTTAATGAAAAATAAAAAAGATAGACTTTAAAAATCTATCTTTTTTTTTATTAACTATTTTTAAATCTAACAATACCAAAACCTAAAATCATAGCAAGAATTAATAATAAGAAAAATTCTGCAGGACCAGTTTGTGGAAGAGTTTTTGGTGGAGTTACTTTTGGTGCTTCTCAAGGAGCAGCAGATTTAAATAACACACATTCATTATGAGGTGCATTACTCATACCTAATTCACCATTATCTAATAAAGTATGGCTTAAAATAGGATATACAAGTAGACCTATATTTTCTCAACTTGTAGTTTCACTTCTATCAAGTTTAAATGCATATGATAATTTTGATTTTAACCATGTTACACTTTGACCAGCAGTCAAAACATATCAATCTTGTTCTTCTGAAAATAAAGCTTCAAACTCAGGAGTATATTCCCAAAAATCTTTTGAATCTGGAGTTTGTGACCATTCTACTTTAGAAGTATTAAGATTAACCATTTCTGGCATTTCTTGTTGTTCTTTATACATTATTTTATCATTTTCTGAAGAGTTTGTCCAAACATCAGTTAATAAACCAATATATGCACCTTCTTCTTTTATTCATCCATCAAAACATTGATTACATGAATATTCAGCAAAAACGCTATCAGTAGAACACTCTATTTCAGTAGTAGCAGCATAGCTTGAGCTAAATGATGCTAAAAGAAGAGACGTAGCCAAAATCTTTTTAAACATAATATAAATAATTATTATATAAATATAGCTGTATATTAATAAAAAAAGGCATAAGTGTCAAAATCATTGACACTTATCACCTTTACTTTTTTAAAATTTTATTTACAAATAATTGTTGAAATAACATAAACAATGTTGATATTCCCCAATATATACCTACTCAAGCAAATAATGAATATGTAAATACTCAAACCATTGGAGGCATTCAATAAAGCATAAATTTATTCATCATATCTGGATCTGGCATCATTTGTGAATATTTATCATCTTTTGGTTTTTTTTCTAAAACAACTCCTGAAGCTTTTAATTCTTTATCTTTCAAATTAAGTGATAATTTAACTTGAATAAATTGAATTACAGCAACCATAAAAGCTAAAGCTAATCATTGTTTTCATCAAACTTGTAATAAATCTAGCGAATAAAATGAAAAATTGATATCAGATATAGAAAATCATTGTAGAAATGAATATAAATAATATATATTTGCTGGATCTTGAATTCAAATAATTATATGATATATAACCAATAATATAGGCATTTGTATAAGTAAAAATCCACATGAACCTACAGGATTTACATTTTCTGTTTTATACAATTCCATCATTTTCATACCAATCATTTGTTGATTTCATTTAAATTCTTCTTGAATTTTTTTAATTTTTGGTTGAATTAATTGTAATTTTTTTTGTGAAACCATCATTCTATGTTGTGGCCACAAAAGTAATAATCTAAGAATTATTGTAACTGACACTATAGCCCAACCAAATGAGCCCTTAAATAAATCAACAAGTCAAATAACTAAATTATAAATTGGTGCATATACTATACCTACAAATATTTTTTTTATAGTTCATTTATTCTCTATTTCAATTTGATCAAAATATTCTTTTTCTCAAATATTTGAATTTAAAGTATATTTTCAAACATTTATAAATTTAGAATATTCATCTGCGTATGATATTTTTACTTCTTCTCAAGATTTTACTTCAATATCTTTACAAAAAGATTCTGTAAATGATATTTTTTCTCATGAATTTAAAATATTTATATCTTTACAATTATTTAAAACAATACCTGATGCAGTATAATTTTTAACTAAAACTGAAACTGATGCTGGAACAGTCAAATTTTTAGTTTCAAATGATATATCTAATGTATTATTTAAAGTTTTTTGTTTATCTTCTCAGAATAAACTAAAAATTAAAATTGCTACTATTACAAGAAGTATTAAATCCAAAATTTTTTTCATATTTATTTTTTATATTTATCTAGTAAAAAATTTAAATCTTTATCAAATGAAAGTATACTTAATTCTTCTTTTTTATCTAGTTTTGTTTGTTTTTTTACCAAAAAAACAAGATCAAATCATACTTTATTATCTAAAATTTTATCAGAACATGTATCATAAAATCTCCTTCTAAAAAAGTTTCTATCAATATTTGTTTTAACTGATTTTCATCATATTACAATAGAAAATCTATTATAATCATAATCATTTTTAATCATATTCAAAACAATTCAATAAGAAAAAAAAGGTTTTCACTTATGTAAAACCTTTTTTGTTTCTTTTTCAGTTAATCTATATTTTTTAGCAATCACTATAAAATATTTTAAAAACTAAAATTTTTATTTTCTTTTAACAAAATTTCCTTTACCATCAAAAGGTGATTTTCTTGCAGTTCCTCATGCAATAATATGCATTTTAGATTTACCATTGATTTCTTGAAATCTTTTTGGGTAAGATACTGTAAGTACATGTCTTCCTTTTCTTCTTCTAGCTTTTAAAACATTTTTACCATTATCTGTAGAACTTCTTTTTAAAAATCAGTGAGTTCTAAGTCTTTTTCTTTTTCTTAATTTAGCTAACATCTTGATTTACTTATATAATAATTATATTTATTTTAAAATTTTCAAAAGTCGTATATATCTTTTCAAAATTGCCCGTGTATCATATTAAAAAATAAGCTTTTGTCAAAAGTTTTTTATAAGCTTATAACACTTCCTTCATTTTCTCATAAAATAGCTCTCAAAATAGCTCCATCTTTTGCTAATTTTACAACTTTAATAATTTGATTATTTTCTTTTGCAAGTGATACTGCTGTTTGGTCTAAAATCTTTAGATTTTTTTCAATTACATCTGTATATGAAATCTTTTCATAAAATTTAGCATCATTATATTTAACAGGATCTTTGTCATATATACCATCAACTTTAGTTGCCTTTATCATCATATCACATTTAAGCTCAAGTGACCTTAAAACTCATCCTGTGTCTGTTGTGAAGTATGGATTTCAAGTTCATCAAGTAAGAATTACGACTTTTTTATTTTCAAGATAATTAATTGCCAAGTTTTTATTGTATTGCTCTAAAAATTTAATTCAATTTGGATCCATAACAATACTATCAATTCAAACTTGTTCTAAAAAATTTTTTAAAACAACTCAATTAAAAACAGTAGATAACATACTTAAATTATGAGAGTCAGTTGAATTAACTCATGATGCTATTAAATTTGATCATCTGTAAATATTCCCCCCTCAAATAACTATTGCTAACTCTATGTTTTTATCATATATTTCTTTAATTTTTGAAACTACATCCATAGAAAAAACAGGATCTATTCAAAACTCTTTTTCTCACTTTAATGCTTCTCAGCTTATTTTTAAAAGTATTCTCATTTTTATAATTTTTTAAATAATTTATCTGAAATTGTAGTTATAGTAAAATCAATATTTTTTTCTTTCAATTGAGTATTTTTTTCACTAAGTCAATTTAAATCTATTCAACTTCAAGTTTCCAAAACTAAAACTCAATAAAATCAAGAATTAGTATAATAATGTTTTTCATAAAAATATTTATCTCATTCTAATCTTATAAGATAAAATGAAACTCATTCTTCTCAAGAAACAGGTCTCAAACTATTCCAAAAGAACCATCCATCAATTCTATCAGCTAGAAATTCATTAACAGAATCAGAATCCAATGCTAAATCAGCATTTATTAATTTTTCAACTTGTAATCACTTAATATCACTATATGTAAATTTACCTAATCAAATGTCGACTGGATTTCAAAAATCTCATCATACTGGTAGAGAATTTAAATTAACTTGTTCTGTTAATATTTCTTCATTACTAGATTCTAAAGATTTTTCATCTATATTAATTATTAATTCTATTTTTGAAACTTCAGCTCAAGAATAAGCTTCTATAATATATTTATTTTCACCATAATCTAGAGTTTCATATTTTTTAAATGCCCTATACAAAAAAGTCTCATCTCAACTTTTAAAAGTTTTTAATGCATAATTATCAACTGGGAATTTAGAAGTACTATTTGAAAATGTAACATTAATTTTATCTACATTAACAAGTGTTTTTCATGTTATTTCAAGTTCAAGAGAAGTTAAATCATTTTCATCTATAGAATCAAGCTCAATAAATTTTGATTCAGTTAAATAATTTATAACAATTTTTTCTTTTTCTGTTTTTTCTGCTTCTTCATATTTAGCAATATTTTCTTCAAATTTTTCTTCTAGTGAATTATCTTGATTTAATAGTTCTTGTTTTGCTTTTGTTACATCATCATTTCATCAAAAACAAGAAGTTAAAGATAAAATAAGAATAATCAAAATTAAAAAATTATATTTCTTTTTCATTTTATATTTTTTAAAAAATAAAAGACAAAACTATAGTATATAGTTTTTGTCTTTTGTAAAATATTTTTATACTTCAGTTATCATTGGTATAATCATTGGTTCTCTATCAATTTTTTGTAATAAAAATTTTTCTAAATCATCTCTAATTATTTTTAATAAATCTTTTTCTTCCATATCTGGAACATCTTTTACTGTATTTTCATATACATCTCTTGCTTTTTTTATAATCATTCTATGGATAAATCTAACTTCTTCTAAATAAACAAGTCATCTAGATTCAAGTCTAATATGTCATAAAATAGCTTTTGTTTTTTTATCTGTTTTATACATTATAACTAAAACTCAAGAATTCATCATTTTTTCTCTAGCTTTAATTACATGACTTGTAGCAAGTCACATACCATGTCAATCAATAATAATTTCAGCAACTGGTACTTTTATTTTTGATTTAAATACATTTCAATTATTTGGAGCAAAATCAACTATATTTCAATTTTCAAGCATTAAAACATTATCTTCTTTCATACCAATATTCATTGCTGTATTTTTATGTGCAGTTCTAAAATATAAATCTCAAAAAACTGGCATAAAATATTTTGGTTTGACCAAATTAATCATTATTTTTTGTTCTTCTTGAAAAGCATGTCCTCAAGTATGAACTTCTCAATCGTCTTTAGTTATTACATTAGCTCATAATTTTATAAGTTTATTAATAATTCAAACTACTGATTTTTCATTACCTGGAACAACACTTGAAGAAAAAACTACAGTATCACCTCTAATAATTTCAACAGCATTATGTTTTCATTCACTCATTCTAGCAAGTGCTGAAAATTGTTCTCATTGACTTCAAGTTGTAATAATTATTTGCTTATGTGGAGCAATTCATTCAGTATTTTTAGGAGTCATTTTTTTTACTATTCCTGGTTTTATATTTAAATAACCAAGTTCTTTAGCTATAGCAACATTTTCAACCATACTTTTACCACTTAAAAATATAGTTTTATCATATTTTTCTGCAATATTTATTAATTGTTGTACTCTTGAAATCCAAGAAGAAAAAGTAGCAATTATAAGTCTACCTTTATGATGATTTGAAACTATTTTTTCAAGTTCTTCTCATACATTTTTTTCACTCATTGAAAATCATTTTCTAGTAGATCAAGTTGAATCTGACATCAAAAGAGAAATTCATCTAGACCCAATTTCACTAATTCTATCTAAATCAGCTGGTGTATCAATAGCAGGAGTAAAATCGATTTTAAAATCTCAAGTATGAACAATTCTTGTTCAAGTTGGTGATTCTAAATAAACTCAAGCACAATCAGGAACACTATGATTTACTTTAAAAAATTCTACATCAAATTGACCAATTTTTATTTTATCTCTACTTCAAGCATCTACTTCTATAAGAGTAGCATAAGGTAATAATCATGCTTCTTCTAATTGTTTTCTTATTAAACCAAGTGTGAATCTAGTACCATATAAAGGAGGACATCAAACAGCAGGATAAACATGTTTAAGTGACCCAATATGATCTAAATGACCATGAGTTATAATAAATCATTTAATATTTTTTTTGTATCTAGTTAAAAATGATACATCTGGAATTGAATAATTAACACCTAGCATATCAGAATCAGGAAATTGAATACCACAATCAATTAATACAATATCGTCTCAATATTGAGCCATTCACATATTTTTTGATCAAGTTTCATTATTTCATCAAATAGGAATAAACCTAGTATAACCTTCTCTTAATGATGGTAAGTAAAATTTTGTTTCAGGAAATTTTGATATAAATTTTCATCTAACATCATTATCTTGTTTTGGTTTATTTTGATTGTTATTTTGATTGTTATTTTGATTTTGATTGTTATTTTGATTATTATTTTTATTAAACCCTTTATGATTTTTACTAAAATTTCTTTTTTCTACTTCTATATTTTCAGTAGTACCATCCATTCACTCATTTAACAATATATGTTTATCAATAATATCTTCATTATTAAAAGAGTCTATTTCTCACTCTAATTCATCTAAAAAATCTTTCATTAAATTTTCTTTTTTTATAATATAAAATTCATATAAAAAATAACTAAAACTAATATTACAAGTTTTATAAGTCACAAAAATAATTATACCTCCAATAAAAAGAAGTATCTTCAAGTATGTTTTGAATATTTTTGAATTTTTTTATATTTGTAAAAGCACTTTTTTTATAAAAGAATAAAAAGTTACTTCTATCTGGTGATACAAGTATATCTATTTTTTCAAATACTGCAAAAAATTTTCTAAAGAAAAATCTATCTTAGTTATATCCCGATAATAAGACTTAACTTCTAATGTTGTTTTATAATTACTAGTTTTAAATTCATCATTTCTAAAAACAAACTTTGAAAAAAAATCATATTTTTGTTTTAGTATTTCAGAATATTTAGTTTTTTCTAAAAAATCTGAATTATGTAAAATATAATAAGTAAAACTTTCTGCAAAGTCCTCATATTTATTTGTCATAGAATAACCTGAAACAAAATCTTTTTGTTCAAGTCATGCTTTTATAGTTGTTGTATTATCCCAAGAAATAACATAAAAATAATCACTTATATCGAAACTAACTTTTTTTTCTAATATATATAAGTCTAAAAAATGTCAAAATTCATGAATAGAAACTGAAATAAATTCTCACAAATCCATATTGTAAATTCAAAATAATTTTAATTTTTTATTTTGCATTTTTCATCTAACATCTGATTTTTCTTTATACAAAAAAATCTCTAAAAAACTTATTTTTCTTTCAATGTATTCATTATTTAAAAATAAATCTAATGATTCAAAATAAGGCTTAGAACTATCTTCTAAAAATAAATCTTCTGGAATAAAATTATAACTAAATTTATTTGCTGAAGTTAAATTATCAATTATTTTCTCTTCTACTTTTTTATTAATAATTTCTTTATTAACTCAATAGTCATTATTTTCTACAATAGGCTCTATATAATTCTCTTCAATAATTTGATTTTCAAAATCAGTTATTCATCAAAAAAAATAGTTTTTTGCTATAAAAATCAAAAAACTAAAGAAAACAGTAAAAACTAATAATTTTATTAAGTTACTATTTTTATTTGAAAACATATAATTAACTAATTGAATAAATAACCCTTACTAATACATTTATTATTAAAGAAGCAGTTATAAGTCATATAAAACCAATAATTGACCATTTTATAATATCTTTTGCTTTATTAACTTTTTCATCTTCTCAAGCACTTATAGTTAACATAAATGAACCATAAACTATTCATAAAACTGCCCCTATTCATAAAAATAATGAAATATTATCTACCCATCTACTTATAGAAGTTTTGAATCAACCTGTTATTTTTCAATCTGAATTAACTAATTTAGAATCTTTTAAACATTCTTTTAATTCTTCTGTTAATGGTCCTGAATTAACAGCAGGATCATAATCACAACCTCAAGCTAAAACAGAATTAAAAGAAAATATATTAAATAAAAATATACCAATTAATATCAACATTTTTTTCATATCTTTCATAAATTAAATTCTTAAACTAGCTACTATTTTTACAAGTCACCAAGCCATAAATATAAAAAATATTCATAGAATAGCATATACTAATTGCATCCAAGCTTTTTTAAATTCTTCAGGATTTCATCTAGCTGATGCAAATCTAATACCAATAAATATAAATACTCAAATAGCTAAAACCATAACTAAAGAAAAAATTTCAGTTTTAAACCAGCTAAACAATCATCATAATATAGATGAAGGAGTAGATCATGTTACTGAACCTACATTTGAATTTGTTGCTCAAATTAATCAATCTTTAATAGTAGGATCTCAAAGAGCTCAAAAACTATCTTGAGAAAATCAAAATATTAATAGAGAAATTATTATGTATAGTACTTTTTTCATATTTTTAAATTATTATTCTACAGCTATATATTCACTTGGAGTAACTTCTTGCCACTCTGTATATCAATCTGGAACTATTGGATAATCTCATGCTGTTGTTCTTGTATCATAAACTTCTGAACCAATTCTAAAATTAATTACAGATTCTCAAGCAGAAGCTCATCATAAACTTCATCCACCTCCATTATTTATTCTTACATTATTTAAAAAATTTATTATTCACCAAGCAGAAATCGATAATAAAACTCAAACAAGTGACCAAATAATCCACTTTTTTGCTTTATTTGCTTTTTCCTCATCTCAAGCTGATAATAAATACATTACTCAACTAAATATAAGTGCAAATACTGCAAATACTGCAACTATTTGAATAAATTCTCATATAACATTTGCCATAAATTTAGCTCAAATATTATTTGATAAATTTGGTGCAGATGGTTTAGTCATATCTTTATCTACACAACCTGGAATTCATGTACAATTTATTTCAGGAGCAGCAGAATAAGAAACATTATAATTTAAAATAGTAAATATAAACACAAAGACTAAAAGTAATATTTTTTTCATTTTTTTTAAAGATAAATAATAATTTTAAGAATAAAGCATATATCTAACTATTGATATTAAATAATATGAAGTAAGAGCTATTATCATAGCGTAAACTCAAGACATAAATATAGATTTACCTTTACTTAAAAGCTCATCTTGTCAATTATGAAATATAATATACCCAGATCATATAGTCATAATTAAAACTGAAAGTATTCATAATCAAATCATCATATTTTGAATTAATGTTCAAAGTATCCA
>CALMJA010000008.1 GCA_937864295.1 uncultured Candidatus Altimarinota bacterium
TAACTGATTTTTTATCTCATATTTTCATACCAACTACTGCTTTATCAAAACCTGGAATCATCATACCACCTCAAACTATAAAATCAAGTGGTTCTCATCTATCAAGACTTGAATCAAATTTTTCTCAGTTTTCAAATGTACCAGTATAATGTACACTTACAGTATTTCAAGATGAAACTTTAAAATCTTTTTTCATAGATTTTAATTTTGCTCATCTATTTGAATAATTTTTTTTTGCTTCTTCTAAATCAAAATCATAATCTTTTAAGATACCTCACTTGCATTGTTTTATATCTAAAGAAATAATTTTTACTTCTTTTTCTGGTCTATCTGATCTATCTGTTTTTACTTTTGATATTTTATCAACATTATCTATTCAATCAACTACTTCACCAAAAACACTATGTCTATTATCTAAATAATTGTTATCATTAACATTTATAAAAAATTGACTTCCATTAGTATTTTTTCAAGAATTAGCCATAGAAATAGTATACTTATAGTTTTTTAAATTTGGATCAAATTCATCATCAAATTTTTCTCCATAAATACTATTTCATCACATACCAGTTCCACTTGGATCTCATCATTGAATCATAAAATTTTTTATAATTCTATGAAAAATAATTCAATCATAATAACCTTGTTTAGCTAAACCTATAAAGTTTGCTGTAGTTATTGGAGCAAGAGTAGTTTCAAGTAATATACTAATTGTACCATTTGTAGTTTTCATAATAGCAACTACATCATTTTCTTCGTAATTATAAGTTTTCATTAAAAGTTTTTATATTAAATTTATATTAATTTCTAGTTATATTAACCATTTCTATATCAAAATTAAGAGTTTTACCAGCCATTGGATGATTTCAATCAAGAGTAACTGTAGTTTCATCACTATCTAAGATTTCTATATCTCAAATTTGAGTTTCAAGAATTGCTCATTTTTCAAGTTTAACTCAAGCATCAGTAAATGATTTTAATTGTTCTTTTGGTACAACTTGTAAATTTTTTTCATCTCTTTCACCATAAGCATCTTTTGGAAGTAGAGTAACAGTTTTTTTATCTCATATTTTCATACCAACTACTGCTGAATCAAACCCTGAAATCATTTGACCTGCACCAACTTGAAAATCAAGTGGAACTCCTCTATCAACACTAGAATCAAACTTTTCACCATTTTCAAATGTACCAGTATAATGAACAGATACAGTATCTCCATTTTGAACTATTAATTGATTTACTCAACAAGAAGTAATAAATAATGTTGCAATTAAAGCTAATACAGCTATTTTAAATGTTTTTTTCATACGTATTTAATTAAATATTATTTTTTTTAATAACAATTCTCTTTTTTTCTTGTTTATTTTCAAAAATAAACAAAAGGTATTCTAATAAACTTTGTTCATTTTCAAAATTTTTTAATGGACTTCTTATTCTACTTGGAGTTACATAAGCAAAATTTAGCTTTGAATCAAGTAAAAGAAATTTTTTTAATTCATCTAGATTTAAATTTTCATCAAAATCTATTTGATAATTAATTCAAAGCTTTTTTATAGATTTTATTTTATATTTATTAGATTGGATTTTTAACCTAATTATATCAAATAAATTTTTAGTTGATTTTTCAAAAACTCAATTTATTTCTTTAAAATCATTTATTAAATTATCTAAATCCTCTATATCTCTGATGCTTTCAATTTCTCTATAAAAATTTATTTTATCTAATTCTGAAGAAAAATAATCATCACTTATATAAGCCTCCACATTTAAATCTATTATAGTATCTATTCTTTTTAGAGAAACTTCATCTTCATTAATTATTTGTCTATTTATTTTTATTTCTTCTATCTTATCTTCAAGCATTTCTAGAAATAAACTTACTCATATTTCGACACTACTTCAACTTTGTCTAATACCTAAAATATCTCATCATCATCTAATTTCTAAGTCTTTGACAGCAAGTTCAAATCAAGCTCAAAGATGACTATAGTCTACTATTGTTTTAAGTCTTTTAGCTGCATCTTCTTTTATAGTATCCTTTTTAAATAACAAATAACAATATCATTTATGCATTCACCTACCAACTCTTCATCTAAGTTGATGAATTTGGCTAATTCAAAAATTGTTTGCTTCATTTATAAATATAGTATTTACATTGGAAAAATCTATACCATTTTCCACAACAGTTGTGGCAAGAAGTATATCAAATTGTTTTCTTTTAAATTCTATAATCCTTTTTTCAAGAGTATCTCAAGGTAATTGACCATGTGCAACAACTACAGTTTTACCTGGAAGTAATTTTTCAAGATAAGCTTGCACTCATGATATAGTTTCAACTCTATTATGTATAAAAAATACTTGTCATCATCTATCAAATTCGCGTTTACAAGATTCAAATATTAAATCATCATCAAATGAAGAAACTATAGTTTGAATCGATTGTTTTCAGACAGGTGGAGTTGTCAACATTGACACTTGTTTTATCCCATTTAAAGCCATATTTAAACTTCTTGGAATAGGTGTTGCAGACATAGAAAGTATATCTATATTTCATTTAAAACTCTTAATTTTTTCTTTGTCTTTCACTCAAAATTTATGCTCTTCATCTATAACAAGAAGTCATAAATCTTTAAATTGTACATCTTCACTTAAAAGTCTATGAGTTCATATAATCAAATCTATTTTTCATTGTTTTAATTTTTCTAGCGTTGTTTTTATTACGCTTGCCTTTTCAAATCTAGTTATTACTTCTATATTAAATGGAAAATCTGCAAATCTCTCTTTTGCCTTTTCAAAATGTTCATAAGCAAGAACTACAAGTGGAGAAATAAGAGCTGCTTGTTTATGATTAATTATAGCTTTAAAAATAGAAGCAAATGCCACTTCTGTTTTACCAAATCATACATCTCATGAAAGTAATCTATCCATAGGATTTTCACTTTCCATATCAGAAAATATTTCATTTATTACATTGTATTGATCTGGAGTATATTCGTATTCAAAACTATTAAAAAATTTTGCTTCAGCATGCTTATCTGATTTAAAACTATGTCATATTTGAAGTTTTCTTTTTGCATATATTTCAAGTAATTCACTGGCAATTTGTTCTACATCTTCACTTACTTTTTTCAATTTCTTTTCCCATTCTTTTGTTGAAAGTGCTGTTAATTTAGGATTTTCAACTCAAACATATTTAGATACACGATTTACTTCTGTAATTGGTACAAAAAGTTTATCACTATTTTTGTATTCTAGAGTTATATATTCTTTTTTTATTCAGCCTAATTCTTTTTCTACTATTTCTCTAAAAACTCAAACTCAATGATCTATATGTACTATATAATCCCCCGGTTTTATTTGCATAAGCAAATCCATATTTTCACTAAGAGTCCTCTTAATTCTTTTCTTAATGAAAATTCTTGATATATTGTCATCTCAGACTATTACAAAAGAGTCATTTTTGATACTTTTGATATTATTTAATGTTGTTTCAACAACTATTACTTCATCTAAATTATTTAAATTTAAAAAATTATTTATTGTCTTTTTATTTTTTGTTATTACAAATTTAGTTTTAGATTTATCTTGTAATAAATTTCTAAATTCATCTACATTATGCAATACTAAATCGGTAAATCATAAATCTTTATTTTGTGAATTATTTCAAAGTGAAGCAAAAACTATATATGATTTCAAGTCTTCAAATATATAATCAAAACTACTATAATAATCTATAGAATCCAATACAGTAAATATCTCTTTTTCTTTATATAAAGACAAAAATGTTTCTTTTATATCTGAAGTATATTCTAAATTATTTAGACTTAAATTTGCTCAAAATGTATACTCATCTATTATTTCTTTATCTAAAAAGATAGAATCAATTTCATCTCACCAAAAACTAATTTTAAGTAAAACTCATGAAGAAGTTGTGAAGTTAAAAGTATCTCATGATACAAAAAAAGTATTTGGATTTTGATGTTCTGAGAATAGATATCAAAGTTCATTTAGCTTTTTTGTAAAATCACTTATTTTTATACTATCTCATTTTTTAATTTTAAATACATTTTTATATTCAAATTGTTTTTTGTCTCACAAGTCCAAATTAAATATATCTTTACTTACTATATAATTTCATTTTCCATTATAAATTAAGTTTATTATATCTGAAATATTGTCCATTGTGTCCAATTTAACACCTAGATTTTCAGCTATTTTTAGATAAGAAGATATATTTTTATCATTTTCGACAATCACCAAAAAACATGCCTCTTCTTTTAAAATAGGCATAAGTAAAACAAGTTTTAAAAAAGTATTTCCTGCTTGTGTATAAACTTGGTTTTTTTGTAATTTTATCTTTAAATCTATCAATTTCTCATATAAAAATAACTAATGTTTACAAATTATATAAAAAAATTAAAATAAGAAAAATTATAATTTACAATAAAAAAAATGAATTTATTTATAAATACTATATCTAAAACATCTAGTATAATATTGTTTAATGAAAAAAGAGAAATAATAGACCAAATAGACTTTGAAATAAAATGAAATGAATCGAGTTTACTTATACCAAATATAGACTCATTTTTAAAGAAAAATCGTCTTACTTATTTTGATATTAAAAATATAGTTTTGGTAAATTGACCAGGTAGTTTTACATGAGTTAGAACAGTAGTTTTAGTAATAAATAGTATAAATTATATTACAAATAATAACCTAACGCCTATAAGTTTCTTTGAATTATTTCCAAATTATCCGATTATAAAATCCAGCTCTAAAAGAGATTGTTTTTTTAAAAAAAATAAGGATTCTCAAATAGAGATAATACCAAATGATGATATATCAAAATACTTAACAGATAATAACATAAAAACTATATATTGAGAAAGTGATATAGAAAATGTGGAAATAATTGAAAAAATCGATTATTTAAATATAATTAAACAAGTAAAATTAAAAGAAATTAAAAAAATAGAACCTCTTTATTTAAAAAAACCAAATATTTGTTAAATAAAAAAATATGCTTCAATTAGAAAATATGAGACCATGAGAAAAAATAGTTATGGTAGTAAAAAGACACTGGATAGTTTATGTAATTTTATGAGTACACTTTTTAGTAGCCTTATCTATAAGTTTTGGTATATATGTATGATTATGAATTAATTCTATAAGTCATTTACTAAATATAGGATTTTGGATGGTTTTTTCATTATTTTTATATGTAGAATGGCTAAATCATGAGCTAGATATGTATATTGTAAGTGACAATAGAATAATCTGAGTAGAACAAATAACTTTTTTAAATAGAACTGTTTCTGAATGTAATCTATGACAAGTTCAAGAAGTAAACTCAAAAACAAGTGGACTTTTTGCAAACATCTTAAATTATGGAACCCTTTCTATACAAACTGCTTGAAATAAAACAACTCTAAAAATGGATTTTTGCCCTGATTCTATACAACAAGCTAGAAAAGTATTAAACATAGTTGATGATTATAGAGATAGTCATCAAAGTGTAAAAACAGAAGAAAAATAATAACTAAATAAAAAAATGAAAGAATTAAACCTAAAAGATATACTAGAAAATACTACTGATTTAAGCATAGAAAAAAAAGTTTGATATGTAGCAATCATAGGTAGACCAAATGCATGAAAATCTACGTTTATTAACTCTTTAATAGGAGAAAAGATATCAATTACCACAAATATACCTCAAACGACTAGAAAGAGAGTTTTAGCTATATATAATGATGATGATAGTCAAATCATATTTTTTGATACTCCTGGTATACATAAATCTGAAAAAGACTTCAATAAAAAGATAAATGATGTAGCTATTAATTCTTTTAAGGACAGTGAGATAATACTATATTTCATAGATTCAAGTAGAGAATGATGAGAAGAAGAAAAATATATTAGAAGTATTCTTGAAATGGTAAATAAACCAGTTATTAAAGTATATACAAAAGCTGATTTAGAAGCCAAAATAAATATACCTGAAAATGAAAATGTAGTAAAAATATCAAGTATAGAAAAATCTTGATTTGAAGAATTATTAACAAAAATAAAACCTCATTTAAAAACAGGTCCTCTACTTTTTCCAGAAGAATACTATACAAAACAAGATATATACTTCAGAATAAGTGAAATCATAAGAGAAAAGGCTTTTTTACATACAAAAGAAGAATTGCCTCATGCTATATATATAAAAGTAGAAGAAATAGAAGAAACAGAAACTATGCTAAAAATAGTTGCTTATATATTTACAGATACTGAAAGTCAAAAATATATAGTTGTATGAAAAAATGGTAGTGTAATCTCTCAAATATGAACAGAAGCTAGAATAGAATTAGAACAAATTTTTGAAAAAAAAGTTTTTCTAGCACTTAGAGCTAAATCTCATAAAAATTGGAGAAAAAATGAAAGTTTAGTTAAACAAATTTTAAACTAAAAAAAAGACTAGAAATTCTAGTCTTTTTTTTATTTTAATCTATCAATTAATTCTATAAATGCACTTGCTGGAAATGCTCCTGAAATAACTTCATATTCAAGTGTTTCATTGTTTATAAGTACATTTCCTGGTGTTCCAGTTACTCCAAACATATCAGTACCTGCTTGCATTTGATCAGTTACTTTTTTTGTAAATGTTTTATCTTCTAAACATTTATTTAATTTTGTTTTATCAGCACCTAATTTAACAGCTTCACCAATTAAATAATCTTTAGCAGAATTTGCAGATGTAAATGAAGAATCAATTAAACTATAAAATGCATCACTACCTTTTTGAACAGCTAAACATTCAAGTATTTCTGCTGCAGTTTGAGCATTATTATGAATATATAATGGAAAATGATTAAATATAATATTTAATTCATCACCATATTTTTCACTAACTGTTTTTGGTGTACCATCTGTTGCATGTAATTTTGCACAATATGGACATTCTAAATCACTATATTCTAACCAAGTTATTTTAGCATCAGAATTACCTTTTACATAAGCATCTTTTTTAATAGATTCTAATTGTTCTTTAGTAATC
>CALMJA010000009.1 GCA_937864295.1 uncultured Candidatus Altimarinota bacterium
GAAATTTAAGATAAAAAAAGGTGCTTTTCAGCACACATTTTTTACATTAACCCAATTTTAGTGTCTTTTATTTTTTCTAACATCTTTTCATCACAGAGTATTTTTACTAAATCATAATCTTTGTTTCTTAAAGCTTGCCTTAAATTTGTTGCACTAATAGCAATTTTTTGTCAGTTATAATTTACAAATGAATATTCTCTAGATTGTTCTATATAATTGAAAGAAAAATTATTAAAATGATTTTCGTATTTTTTTATGATATTGTATGCACTATCATTTTTAAAATCTCAAGCATATAAATTTATATCATTTATACCTTTTCATTTTTCAAAAAGTATCTTGTATATATTGTAAATCCAAATCAAATCACTTCTATCATCTCTAAGTTCTAATATTTCTAGATTTTTGTTATCTTTGTACTTTAAAAGAAGTATTTCTTTTATTTCATTAAAGTTTAGAGGATTTTGTTCATCAATTATATTTTTACTTCAAATTAGAACAATAACTCTATCATTTTCAGATAATGCCTTATCTATTATAGCGATATGTCATATATGAGGTGGATTTAATCTACCTATAAATAATCAAAGTGTCATATTAATAATATTTTTTAATTAAAAATTTTTCTACAACATTATTAAGCAATTTTATATATTTTTGAACTTTTATTTCATCTAAAACAATTTTAGAATTATTTGTATAATCTTTTGTTTCATCTGTTGAAATATTAGATTTCAATATTTCAATAAATGAAGAAGGTACTTTTTGAATAAGACTTGTAACTAAGTATTTATTTTCAAGAGAATATGACTTATTTTCATAAAATGGAATTCCTGCATTATAAAATACTTCTCTTAAGCATGAATCAAGCATTTTACAAGAGTAATAATCTCAAGCTTTATTTGAAGTTAAAAAATTTTCTCTTCTTTCTTCTCAAGAATACGATTTATCTAAAAATTCTAATAAATCCTTATTTTTAATATTTTCATGAAAAAGCCAAGGGAAATCGTTTTCTCTTCAACACATAGTATGAATATGTATTCAACAAGCAGAATTTTCTACTATTTTTTCAATTTGAGAAATAGAATCTTTATAAATATCTAAAAAATATTCAGTTTCTAATATTTTGGGACAAGCGTTTTCTATAACACGATTGAAATCACAAAATGCTCTTGGTACTTGTCCTATTATAAGACAAACTTTCAGGTTTGGAAATCTTGTTTTTATATACTCAAAAACTCCTTTGGACATAATTCAAGAACCTAGATCTGATTCATGAATTATATATTGCATCAAAACTTCATCCGTGAAATCATTTTCTCTTAGATTTTGTTTTATTATATCAAGCCAAATCTTATCAATTCAATCATGTGGAGCATAAATAAAAAAGTCATATATTTCTGACTTTTTTAATTTATGTGTTTCATAAACAATAAATGGATTCATACGTTTTTAAAATTATACATTTCATTTTCAAGCAGCTTCTAATTTTGCTTGTTGATCTGCAACTGCGCAGGCATCAATTATTTGTCATAATCTTCACATCATAATTTGTGGTAATCCTGAGAAGTTTTGACCAATTCTATGGTCTGTTACTCTATCTTGTGGAAAATTATATGTTCTTATTTTTTCACTTCTATCTCCAGAACCTACTTGTGCAAGTCTAGCTTCTCAAAGTTCTTTTTGTCTTTTTTCTTCTTCAAAAGTAAATAATTTACTTCTTAAAATATTCCGAGCTTTTTCTCTATTTTTATGTTGAGATCTACCATCTTGACAGAAAACCATAATACCAGTTGGAATATGCTTTAATTGAACAGCAGAATCAGTTTTATTTACGTGTTGTCAACCAGCTCAACTAGATCTAGTAAAGTTCATTTCAACATCTTCATCTTTTAAATCTATATCTACTTCGTCTACTTCTGGCATTATAGCAACAGTTATAGTAGAAGTATGAACTCTTCATTTACTTTCTGTTTCAGGGATTCTTTGAACTCTATGAACTCATGACTCATATTTAAATCTAGAATATGCTCATACTCATTTAATTTCAAACATTATTTCTTTCATTCAACCAGTTTCATTTTCAGATTGGTCAGAAACATCAACAGTAAATCATTCTCATTCAGCAAAAAGAATATATGATTTTGATAATTCTGATGCAAAAAGAGATGCTTCATCTCATCATGCTCAAGCTCTTACTTCAACTATAATATTTCTATCATCGTTTGGATCTTTAGGTAATAGAGAAATTTTTAATTTTTCTTCTAAAATAGGAAAAGCATTTTCAGCATTTGCTATTTCTTCTTTTATCATATCTCTCATTTCTTCATCTTTTTCTGTATAAAGCATAGCTTTATTTTCTTCAAGAGATTCATAAAGCGATTTATATTCTTTATATAAATTTACAGCTTCGTCGATAGATTTTTTTCTACCTGCAACTTCTCTCATCTTTTTTTGATCTTTGAAAATTTCAGGGTCAGACATTTTTTTCTCTAACTCTTCGTATTCTAAAACTAAATTATCTAAATTAAATTTCATAAAATGATTGTTATTATTTTTTAAATTTTTGCGAATTATAAGAAAAATTACTTAAATAGCAAGAATAAAAAAACACCATTATTAGTGGTGTTTTTTATTATAAATTATATCTCAATTTATCAAGAGGTATTTCTCTACCTGCAATACTTATTTTTGGCATTATTTGATCTTCTTCACTTCATTCAAAAAATGATGAATTATCTCTACCTTCTTCTTTTATTATAGCATCTAATTCTGCTTCTAAAGTTTTAATTAATCCTATTTTTTCCATAACATCATAAACTCTTGCAATTGCTTCTAAATTTGAAAAATCAGTCATTCTAACTATTTGTTCAAGTCTAGCTCATGTTGCTTTAAATTTGTGTCATTCAACATATTCTAAATTAAATCTTTTTGGCACATCTTCACTATCATCTTTTAAATCATAGATTTTAACTTCTTTTATTTGATATCATTCTTCTCTAAGAATTTTTTCTTTAGAATAATTATCAATTAAAAAATCTTTTAGTTCTTCAACTCATTCTCAAGTAGCAGCTGAAATTACAAAAACTTTTTTATCAAATTGTTTTTTAAATTCGCTAACTATAAATTCTTTCATTTCACTATCAAGTAAATCTGCTTTTGAAAAAACAATCATTTCTTCTTTTGTAGCTAAATCTGGTGAAAAATATTCTAATTCTTTTCTTATATTTGTATAATCTGTGAATACTTGATCCATTCTATACATATCAAGAAGATGTAATAAAACTCAAGTTCTTTCAATATGTTTTAAAAATTCTATTCAAAGACCTTTTCATTGACTTGCTCAAGGAATTAAACCTGGAACATCTTCTATAACAAGTGATTTACCTTTATGATCTAAAACTCATAAATTTGGAGTTAAAGTTGTAAATGGATAATCTCCTATTTTAGCTTTAACATTTGTTATATTTGATATAAGTGTTGATTTTCAAGCACTAGGAATACCAATAATTCAAATATCAGCAACAAGTTTTAATTCTAAATGTAGATCAACCTCTTCTGGTACATCTCACATTTCTGCAAAAGCAGGTGCTTGTCTAGTACTAGAACAAAAGTGAGCATTACCATATCAACCTCTACCTCATCTAGCAACTAAAAGTTTTACATTTTCTTCGCTTAAGTCAGCAATGATTTCTCAAGTATTAGCATCTTTTACAATAGTTCAAACAGGAACTTTTAATATCAATTCTGGAGAACTAGCTCAATGCATATTTGATGCTCAACCAGCTTCTCAAGATTGTGCTTTTAATACTTTTTTATGTCTATATTCAGAAAGAGTATTTAAATTTGGATCTGTTAATAAAAAAACATCTCCTCATCTTCAACCATCTCATCCCCAAGGACCTCATTTTGGAATATATTTTTCTTTTCTCCATGAGATAACTCAATCTCATCATTTTCAAGAAATAACTTTAATTTTTACTTCATCAATAAACATTTTTTGATAATTAGATAATATTTTTAAAACAAATTTAAAAATTTTTATTAATCAATTAATAAAAACCCTAAAACCTATTTTAAAAGAATTTTTTAATTTTACAATTTAAAAAAGTTCCGAAAAAACTTTAATTTAATCGGAACCCCTTTTTAAGTTTAAAATGGTGTCAATGAGTGGAATTGAACCACCGACCTCGGGGTTATGAATCCCGCGCTCTAACCAACTGAGCTACACTGACAAATTAAAATTGCAGGTGTCTTTATATTTATAATGCGTAAAAAGTCAAATTTTTTTTGACATATTGATATAATTAAATAAAATACGACCACTTTTATAAAAAAAGTATTTTTATACCTTCCAATTTTAAATAATTGGATATTAACCCATAGGAATAACATGGCAAAATACGAATTAATGCTAATAATAAATCCTGCTATTTCAGAAGATCAAAGAAATGCTTCTGTTAGCGATTTAAAAGCTTTATTTGCAAAAAATGAAGTTACAATCTCAAAAGAAGATGTTTGGTGAGATAAAAAATTAGCTTACAAAATTAACAAATCAGATAGAGGTTTCTACATATTATTTGATTTAGAAATGAATGGTAAATCAATTAAAGAAATGTCTAAAGTAATAAACTTAGATAAAAACATATGGAGATATATGTTTACTAGAGTTGACGCTTAATTAAAAAACTCCTAGCTTTTATACTTTTAAAACAATATAAGATGAGAACAGTTAATAAAGTTATACTTATTGGTAATATAACTAGAGATCCTGCAGTTAAAAATACTGAAGCAAACAAAAAAGTAGCATTATTTACAATTGCTACTAATAGATATTATAAAACTGCTAATGGTGAAAATAAATCAGAAAGCGAATTTCATAATTGTGTTGTATGGGGAACTTTAGCTGATAGATGTGAAAAATTTCTTACTAAAGGTAAATTAGTTTATGCTGAAGGAAGATTAAAAACTAGAGTTATTGAAAAAGAAGACGGAACTAAATCTTATAAAACAGAAGTTGTTGTTTCAAATATTATTTTCTTAAATAAAAAATCAGACTTCGAAGAAGCTGGAATTATTGATGAAATAGATATTGAAGAAGAAGAAGATAAATTTTAATCCATTAAATGAATTAAAATTGATAAATTATCAAATCAAAATTGATTTGGTTTTAAATCCAAAATTTATTATATTAAACTAAAATATTATGACAAAAACTACTTGCCCATTAGATGGACAAAACATTGATTATAAAAATGTTGAATTATTAAAAAAATACATTACTAAATTTGGTAAAATAACTCCAAGATATTACAGTGGTGTATGTTTAAAAAATCAAAAAAAATTATCAAATGCTATTAAAAAAGCTAGAATTATGGCTTTATTACCATTTGTTAAATCTTTTGATCCAAATTACGAAGGGTAATTATTTAAAAACACTTTAGTTTAACTAGAGTGTTTTTTTTATTAAAGTCAAGGATTATATTTAAAAAACTTTACTTTTTATATTTTATTTATATACTCTGTTGCGTAAAATTAAGTTCAGTCAAAAACTGAACTTAATTTGTTATTTTAATATTAAAACATATTTTTTATGTCTTTTAGAAACATCGCCATTATTGCGCACGTTGATCATGGTAAAACTACATTAGTTGATGAATTACTTAAAGCAGATGATAATTTCGACGAAAGAGTTGGTATTGAAGTTTGTGTAATGGACTCAAATGCTCAAGAAAAAGAAAGAGGTATTACTATATATTCAAAAAATACTGGTATTACTTACAAAGGTAATAAAATTAACATAGTTGATACTCCAGGGCATGCTGATTTTGGTTCAGAAGTAGAAAGAGTACTTAGAACTGTTGATAGTGTTTGTCTAGTAGTTGATGCTTATGAAGGACCTATGCCTCAAACTAAATTCGTATTAAAAAAATCTCTTGAATTAGGTCTTCATCCAGTTGTTGTTATTAACAAAATGGATAAACCTTCAGCTAGAGCTGATTGGGTTATTGATCAATTATTTGATTTATTTGTACAACTTGGTGCAACTGATGAACAATTAGAACACTTAAATGAACCAGTTTATGCTATTGCTAGAGAAGGTTTAGCTTGGACTGATGAAAATCCTGAAAGAAAAGATATTTCTCCTCTTCTTGATTTCGTAATGAATAAAATTCCTGAAGCTCCAAATAATACTGAAGCTCCTTTTAAAATGCAAATCGCAAATCTATGATATGATAGTTTTTTAGGAAGACTTGGTATTGGTAGAATTTACGAAGGTAAAGTTAAAGTTGGACAAGAAGTTTTTATAACTTCTAATGAATGAGTTGAAAGAAAAGGTAAAATTACTGAAATTCTTACAAACCAATGATTAAATAAATTAAAAACAAAAGAAGCAATTGCTTGAGATATAGTTACTATTGCTTGAATATCTGATATATTCGTAGGTGAAACTGTTTCATGAGTAGTATGAGCTGAACCAATGCCAGCTATACATATAGATGAACCAACTCTTAAAATGGAATTTTTAGTAAATAATTCTCCATTTGCTGGTAGAGAAGGTAAATTTGTTACTTCAAGACAAATTAGAGATAGACTTGAAAAAGAACTTGAAACTAATGTATGATTAAAAATAGATTTTTCTAGTGGTGATAACTATGAAGTTGCTGGTAGATGAGAATTACATTTATCTGTTCTTATTGAAACAATGAGAAGAGAATGATTCGAATTACAAGTTTGAGCTCCAGTTGTAATTATGCATGAAGAAAATGGTGTAAAAATGGAACCAATTGAAAACGTATCTGTTTCAGTTCCTGCTTGAAACGAAGGATCAGTTATTGCTGAACTTGGTAAAAGAAAAGGTTTAATGTCAAATATGGTTGAAAACAATGGAATCGTTAGTTTAGAATTTAGAGTTCCAACTAGAGGTCTTCTTGGTTTTAAATCAGAATTTACTACACTTACAAAAGGTGAATGATTATTATCAAGTTCATTTGATAAATTTGAACCTTTCAAAGGTCCAATTGAAAAAAGAGCTGTATGATCAATGATTTCTATGGAAAATGGTAAAACAATGGCTTATTCACTATTCAACTTACAAGATAGAGGTAAAATATTTGTTGAACCTGCAACTGAAATATATGAATGAATGATTATTTGAGAATCAAGTAAAGGTCAAGATTTAGCAGTAAATGCAACTAAAAATAAAAAACTTACAAACGTAAGAGCATCTGGTACAGATGAAGCATTGAAATTAGTTCCACCTAAATTAATGACTCTTGAAGAAGCTATCGACTATATATCAGCTGATGAATATGTAGAAGTTACTCCATTATCAATAAGATTAAGAAAAAAATACTTATCTGAAACTGATAGAAAAAGATTTGGTAAACAATAAAAAATAGAGATTTAAATCTCTATTTTTTTTGTAATTTAAATTATTTTATAATAATATTATATTATATATTAATTAAAAAAATATTTTCAAATGAGTGATTCTTTAAATAAAAGTAATATTAGTTGAGTTGTTACAGAAGATATAGAAAGAAATCTAAATAAATTTTTATCACTTTTCCCTAATAATAGTTTAAATAATCATAAAAAATTATTATGGATTATAAAATTATTGTGATGAACTTTAGTTAAACATAATAGTTGAAATGTAGACTTAAGTAAAGTTGATAATTTTAAAGATGCTGAAAAAAAAATAAAAAAAATAATAAAAATAGAAAATATTAAACCTTTGCATATAGCACATATATTAGAGAGTTATAGTAGACCCCTATTTGAAGATTGAAGTATTGGTGACCAAAAATGTTTAAATTATAATTTAACTTCTGATTCAAATGTATATTTACTAGAGTGAAAAGATATAATAATGAAAATTTACTTTTATCTGAATAAAAATGAAATAATTAATTATCATAAATTTCAAAATAAAATTGCAAAACAAGAATATACCCTAAATTATAATTGAGAAATTAATGGTGAAAAAATAGAAAAAATAGATATTAAAATATTGGAATTACCAGAAAATAATGTTATAGGAAATAACAATTCATCAATTTCATTCATACCATTATCTAAATATGAAAATTTAATTAATTATGGAATTAAAAAAGATTCTCCTATTTTAAAAGAAATAATGAGAACAATAAGAGAAAAAAATTGAATTGCGAACTTTCCTGAAAGTATTCATCCTATGAATATACAAGTTATAAGTATAGAAAATTGAACTTTATCAATAATAATAACTGATATTGCTGATGATATAACTAGTATCCTAACTTGAGAAAAGTTAATTGATTTAAAAAGTAGAAAAATAGAATCAGCTAGTGAAAAGATAAAAAAATTAGTTAAATCTGTAATTAGTTTAGTATAAAAAAAATAGAGATTTAAATCTCTATTTTTTTTATTGTAAAATTTCATTTATAAATCCAAAATCTCAATCTCAAACTATAACAACATCATAGTTTTTTTTATACTCTTCTAAAAGCTCATCAATATTATCATTTAAAAATCAGATTTTAAGTAAATTATCATAATCAAATCATTCAATCATACCTGGATCTCATAAACTATCTCAAAGCAGAATTACATTTTTTCTTGATTTAATTTCTTCATATATTTGAGGAAAATCTTTCAATACTGTTTCATCTTTGTTAAAAACATGGATTACAGGTTTATTATATCAAATTGAAATTCAGTTTTCATCCCAAATAAAACTATTTGAAATTATTTTTATATTTGAAATATTTACTCAATTTTGTTCTAAAAATAAATAATTTGAATCTGATCATAGAGCATTTGCAGATATTATAACAACAGGAACATTTTCTTTATTCATAAGATTTAAAAAAGAGGTAACTCATTCTCTAAATCTTATAATTCCAGAATTAATAGCTTTGTCTACATCTTGTCTTTTAAGTCAAGATTGAATAAGCAAATCTAGATGTTTTTCCCACCAAATAGTCATTTGTTTCTTTTTTTCAACTATGTCTATAATAGGACTTATTTCTATAGGATTATAATAATCAAACAATTCATATGCTTTTTTACTATATTCTTCTCAGAGTATATTTTGTCTTCTTAGAATTGAAATAAGACTTGGTCTTTTCTCTCAATCTATAAATTCTTTAGTAAGTGTTTTATCAAAATCTGATAAAATATGAAGTTTAGTATATCAATCCTTTTTAATATTTGAAAGAATTTTTTCAAACTTCTGCTTATCTACGATAATTATATTTTCCATATTTTTTTGCTTTATGATTATCCCCATTTATTTCTAATCCAAGATTTCAAATTAACTAAATCAAATAAACTGATTTTTGTATCTATTTCTTGTCATTTTAAATCTATAAATACTTTTATAAATCAACTATTTTCTTTAAGTAAAAATTCTTTTAAATCATGTAAATCTTCTTTTTTTGCATGAGATGGAATAGTTATAACAAATTTATCATCCATAATTTTAGCTCACACAATTCATATATTTTCATTTATTTTTTCCTCTAAAACTTCATCGAAATTTTCTTTTAAAACAATACAATTTTCATTATCTCAAGTATCACAAGCAATATCTTCTTTTTCTGTTTCAACTATTTCATTTAAATTCATATTTATAAATCTTTTTGATTTATCAAATAATCATAAATCTGTAGCTTGTTCTCTTACTTGAGTAACTGTAGCTATTTTGATTTCACGAGCTCTTATACTTTTTCTTTTATATTCAAAGTTTATATCAAGTGAACCTGTAACTATAACTATTCTATCTAGCAAAATTTTATCTTTGTAAGTTTCTACATCTTTTGGAAAAATAACAACTTCAAAATCATAGTCAAAACCTTCACATTTTAAAAACATCATTTGTTTTCAAGTTTTTGTAATAAGTTTTCTCGCATCAATAACAACTCAAATTGCTTGTACTATCTCTTCTTTTTCTCTTGGATTTACATTATCTTTTTTTACTTCACTCTTTTCTGACTCTATTCACATTTCTAAAACCTTTGGTGGTTCATATTTTTCTGGATTTTTTAGCTTATCAAGTTCTAACAATTCTTCAAAACTCATCTTTAATTTCTTTGTATTTTGTCATCTTCTAGCACAATATCTTTTTAATCAATCAAGTGCATGTCATGAAACAGCAAAACCTATCATTTCTTTTTCTCCAGCCAATTTTTCCTCGAAACTAAATTCTTCACTTTTTACAAGTTCTAATTTATCTTCAAAATCACTACTATTATCAA
The DNA here is from genome assembly GCA_937864295.1 of uncultured Candidatus Altimarinota bacterium. GTDB lineage: Bacteria > Patescibacteriota > Gracilibacteria > BD1-5 > UBA6164 > JABWCI01. Next base: position 10,245 of record CALMJA010000009.1, read on the forward strand.
AAAGTCATATTTGACTAGTTTCTTTTTGTTTTTCATCACGACGACAATATTTTATAATATCATCTACCGAAACTTTCATTTGTTTTCTAACTCAAAACTCATCCATAGCACCAGACATAATAAGAGACTCCAGTGATTTTCTATTTACTACTTCTTTTCAACAAAGTTCTACAAAATTTTCTAAATCATGAAATTTATTTTCTCATCTTGACTCTATAATTTTATCAATTGGTCAATCTCAAATTCACTTAATAGCTTTTAGTCAAAATCTGATATTTTTGTCATCAATATATGTAAAATGTTTCAAAGATTCATTTACACTTGGTGGTAAAACTGAAATTCACTTAGCTTCACATTCACTTACTTCCAAAACAATTCTTTCCATATTTTCTTCATCACTTACCATAAGTGCAGTTAAAAATTCAGTAGGAAAATACGCTTTTAAATAAGCAGTTTGATAAGCAATATAAGCATAACAAGCAGCATGTGATTTATTAAATGAATAATTTGCTGCAGGCATTATCATTTCAGTATATATGTAATTTGTAGTTTCTGGTTTATATTGTCTATAATTAATACCCTTTTCTATAAATTCTTTTTTTAATGCTTCAATTACATCATGTTTTTTCTTTCAAACTCATCTACGAAGTAAATCAGCTTCTCAAAGAGAAAATCAAGCCATATATTGAACTATAAACATCAATTGTTCTTGATAAACAGCTATTCAATATGATACATCCAAAATAGGAGCTAGATCTTCATCTAATTTTCTCTTTTCTTCTAGTATTTCTTCTTCGCTATATCAAGCTCATTCAAGAATTTTTCTCAAATCATCTGTTAAATATTTAAGTTCTTTTCTTTTATATTTAACATCAATATAAGTTGGAATATAAGCAAGTGGTCCTGGTCTATACAATGATACCATCGCTATCAAATCTTCAAAACTATCTGGTGCTAAATCTTTTAAATACTTTCTCATTCAATCAGATTCAAATTGAAAAACTCAAGTTGTATCTCAAAGAGCAAAAACTTCAAAAACTTTTGGATCATTTAAATCAATTCAGAGAATATCTACGTCTACATTTTTATGATTTTTTATAATTTTTGTAGCTCTTTTTATAACAGTTAAGTTTCTAAGTCACAAAAAATCCATCTTTAAAAGACCTAAATCTTCCAAAGGATAAGCACTATATTGAGTAACTATACTTGTAGAATCTTTTGGTGGATGTTGAAGTGCTGTAAAGTTAGTCATTGGCTCTGGTGCAATAATAACAGCACAAGCATGCACTCATAATTGTCTAACATTACCCTCAATTTTTAAAGCATTGTCTATAATATCTTTATATTTTGGATTAGTTTCATAGGCTTCTCTAAATTCTATACTATCTTCCAATGCTCATTTCAATTTTGTACCTGGTTTTTCTGGAATAAGTTTAACAAGTTCATTCATCTCAGAAAATGGTATTCAAAAAACTCTTCATACATCTTTTACGGCTGCTCTTGCAGCAAATGTACCAAATGTACAAATTTGAGCAACTCTATCTGCTCAATATTTATTTCTACAATACTCTACTACTTTATCTCTTCATGTATCAGCAAAGTCAGTATCTATATCTGGCATTGAAACTCTAGCTGGATTTAAAAACCTCTCAAAAAGTAGTTTATATGGAAGAGGATCTATATCAGTGATTCATGATAAATAAGCCATCAAGCTTCAAGCCGCTGATCATCTACCAGGTCAAACTGGTACATCATTATTTCTAGCCCAATTTATATAATCTGCAACTATCAAAAAATATGCATTAAATCACATTTCATTTACTACTACAAGTTCATACTCTAATCTCTCAATCTTATCTTGTAAATCTTGACTTAAACTATTTAATATTTCCTTTTTTTCATCACTATAATAAACAAGCGATAAAGCTTTTAATTCTTCTGGAGAAGTTTCTGTTAATTTTTTAGTTAAGCTTGGTTTATCCAATTTTTGAACAAGCTTAAAAAGTATATCTCTTGATATATTTGCTTTATATCTCCAATTTAATCAAGCAAAAGAAAGATATCTAAGGTACCATTCATCACTTGTTAATTTTTTTACATAGTCTTCTTTATTTCCTCATTTTGATTCATCATAATAATCCTCTTTTTCTACTTCTAATGAATCATTATATATTTGCTTATCACTTTCAGGTAATTCATAAGTTGGGATTAAAATACCTCAAGTTTCTATATGAATATCAACCATTTCAGCAATCTTCTCTGTATTAGTTAATGCTTCGGGAATAAATCAAAACATCATTTGCATTTCTTCCTCACTCAAAAAAGAATAATCTCAATTTCTAAGTGTTGGTCTGTCTGGATTTTCTAGTTCATGACCTGTTGATAAAGCCATAATTACATCTTGAGTTTTTGCATCACTTTTATCAATGTAATAACAATTATTAGTTGCAACAACTGGAATAGAATATTTAGAATTTATTTCTATAAGTTTATCTGTAACAAATCTTTGCTTTGGAATATCATCATGATAAATTAATTCTAGATAATAATTTTCTAATCAAAAAACCTCTTGATATAATTTAATTCTATCAAGAACTTGATTATCTTCTTTTCAAGATAATATATAATATGGAATTTCTCATGAAATTGGTCCTGATAAACATACCATTTCTAGATCTAAAACTTCTTGTTTTAAAGATATTATATCTTCAAATTTTATTTTCGAAATAGTCCCAGGATTATCTAAACTGGCCTTTGAAACAAGAGATATAATATTTCTATATCATTTCAAGCTTTTTGCTAATAATACTAACTTATGATTTATTTTTGAATCAAGAGATGATTCTACATAAATTTCTGTTCATAAAATAGCTTTAATTCCAGCATATTTAGCTTCTTTGTAAAGTTCATGACACCCGTGTATATTTGAAGTATCTGTTATAGCAATTGCTTTCATACCAAATGAAACAGCTTTCGCCACATAATCCTTTGGTTTAGGAAGACCTTCTAAAATACTATAATGACTATGATTATGTAAGTGTACAAACATAAATTAAACCTATTATTATATCTAAAATATTAAATTTATTGTATCTATTTTTTATTATTTATCTACTTTTTTTCATTTTTTTGCATATTTTAAATTTTAATGTTAAAATAAGTTTAAATATTAAATAATTTTATAAAAATATGAACCCTTCAGAAAAATTAATGTCAATAGATAATGAAACTGGAATTGAGCCTAAAATAAATAAAGGAATTAAAAATGTTGAGCAAGTTGCTAAAACGAACCAAGCACTTGGTATGTTAAAAATCATAGATTCTCAAATTCCTGATTTTGATATAGATATGACATATGATAAAAAAAATGATAGATTTTATTTTGTCTCTTGAAATCAAAAATTAAATATTCCTCTTGATTTAAACTGAATAGAAGAAATGTGAAAAATAATTACTAAATTATTAAATAATAAAAATGAACTTTGAATAACTTGAAAAGTTGATTTTAGAAGAATATTTGAAGTAAAATTATTTTGAAACGCAAGAGATAGTGAAGTTCTTTATAAATGAACTAAATTAGATTGAAATACTTTAAATACAGAAAAAGCAATAGCAAACAATAATACAATTGAAGAAATATACAGATTTACTCAAATTGTAAAATGAATTCCTAAAGATAAATGGGTAATAGAATGATCTATTTGAAGTCCTGATGAGATTGGTATAAAATAAGAAAACAAGTTATGTTTTCTTATTTTTTTATCAAAAAATATAAAAAATATTATTTTAAATACAAGTATAACAGTATGTCAATCAAATAATGTTTATTATTAAAAAAATATATGATAAAATATTTGAAGATAATTATTAAAAATACGTAAATGAAAAAAATACTTTTTATCATAGCTTGATTATTTATAAACTTAAGTCAAACATTTGCTTGAGTATTATGAACATGAAACAATACTAATACAAAAACAAAAGTAGACCCTACAAAAACAACTCAAACAGAAAAATCTATGTTAGAATGAACTTGGTTTGATATAAGTGAGGGTTGATTATTAACTGATTTAGCTACTTGGGCAATAATTATAATATGAGTATTTTTTACATTTGTAATAGTTAAAAAAACTATTCAATTAATGTTTGAGGTTTGGTATGCAAAAAATCTTAGATATTTAAGAATTACACTACCTAGAGCCGATTCAAAACTAGATAAAGAAAAAGAAACAAAAAAAGATTTCAAAGAAAAAATAGGTACTATGAGTATGTTTTATAAAGCTATACATAAATTAAGTGAGGCTTGATTAAGAGATACACTTATAAATTCTATTTTTTGACATTCAAAAATATCACTTGAATTAGTTTATGATAAAGGTGAAGTTACATTTTTTATAGTTACATTTAAAAATTATGTAAATCTTATAAGTCAACATCTTACTTCAACTTATAATGATGCTGAAATACTTATAATTGATCCAAAAGAAGGTTGATATGTAGATTTACAAGAAAAATGATATCATATGAGATGAGCATCTCTATGAAAAGAAAATGATGATGTTTTCCCTATAAAAATATTTAAATATTTAGAAGATGATCCATTAAACAATTTTACAAATGTATTTGGATGATTAGCAAAAGATGATAAAGCTGTTTTTCAATTAGTAATAAAACCAGAACCTTCTAGTTACAACAAAAAAGCTATAAGAGCTGCTTGATTAGTTGCTAAATGAAAATATAAAAAAGAAAAAAAACACTTACTTTGATTTTTAAGTTTCCTTTGGAATCCATTAGTAGCAATGATTCAATGACCAGATAGTATGGTTGCTTGAAATAATGCTCCTTGAGCAAGTGAATGAGATGCATATAAAATATTTAACCAAGCAGAAACAGAAAGTCAAAAAGTAATGTGAGAAACAGCGGCTCAACCAATGTTTAAGTCTTCAATAAGAATAATTGTTTCAAGTAAAAATAAACAAAATTCTGAAGATTGAGTTCATGCTATAGTTGCTGCTGCGTCTATGTATACTGATGAATATAATAATGCACTTGATAATCCTCAAATTCTTGAAGATGCTCTTCCTTGGTTTTTTACACCTATGAGACATTTTTGATTTAAACATAAATTAGTATGATTTTTTCAAAATGTATCTTGGTTTTCAGCTGATGAAGTATCAACACTTTATCATATGCCAGATATAGTATATAATAAATCTCCAATAATTAATTGGTTAGAATACAAAAAATTACCACTTCCACATAATGTAAAATTTCCAAAAGATCCTACAATTTTAAAAGAAAAAGTAGAAATTTGAAAAGATGAAAATGGAAAAATAATTTACAAAGAAATCTGAGTTGATGAAAATTGAAAAGTAATTTATGAAGAAATTGATGTTCATAGAAAATTATGATGATTTCCAGTTTTTAAAGATTGAGTATTATTATGATGGAATGAATATAGAAATAAAAAAGTTCCTGTATACTTTTCTAGAAAAGACAGAGGTAGACATCATTATATAATCTGAAAATCATGAGGTTGAAAATCTGTTTTTATATGATATCTTGCTAGACAAGATGTTCGGAATGGAGACTGAGTTTGTGTAATTGATCCACATGGAGACCTTGTCGAAGATGTACTTGCTTTTACACCTAAAGAAAGAGCAAAAGATGTTATTATTTTTGATCCAAGTGATGATGAAAGACCAATGTGATTAAACATGTTGGAAGTAATATCGACAGACCCTGAAATCAGAAAAAGAGAAATGGACAGAGCTGCAATGGATGCAACTGAAATATTTATAAAAATATTTTGAGATGAAGTTTTTGGTCCTAGAATACAACATTATTTTAGAAATGGATGTTTGACACTTATGGAGGATGTCGAAGATGGTGGTACACTTATAGATGTTCCTAGGTTATTTGTAGACGATGCTTTTATGAAATACAAAGTGTCTAAAGTAAAAAATCCTGTTGTTAAATCATTTTGGGAACATGAATATGCAAATACTTGAGAAAGAGAAAAACAAGAAATGATTCCTTATTTTTCAAGTAAATTTGGTCCTTTTATTACTAATACAACTATTAGAAATATCATTGGGCAACCTAAATCTGCATTCAATATAAGAGAAATGATGGATAATAGAAAAATACTTTTAGTAAACTTATCAAAAGGTAAAATTTGAGCATTAAATGCACAATTACTTGGTTTGATATTTGTATCTAAAGTAAACATGGCAGCGATGTCTAGAGCAGATATACCTGAACCTGAGAGAAAAGATTTCTATATGTATGTTGATGAGTTTCAAAACTTTGCAACTGAAACATTTTGAGAAATATTATCAGAAGCCAGAAAATATCATCTAGCTTTAGTTATGGCTCACCAATTTATTGCACAAATATGAGGTAATAGCTGACAAAAATGAGATAAACCTAGTATTAAAGATGCCGTTTTTGGTAATGCCTGAACAATTATGAGTTTTAAGGTGGGTGCTGACGATGCTGAATATATGGAGAAAGAATACGCTCCTCTATTATCTCAACAAGATATTATATGAATTGCTAACTTTACTGCTTATTGTAAATTAAATATAGATAATGCAACAACAAGACCATTTGACTTAAAAACAATATGGGATAATAATTATAAAAACTTGGATGTTGCAAATATAATAAGAGAATATAGTAGGAAAAAATATGGTAGAAAAAAGAAATATGTAGATATGGAAATAGAAGCAAGACTTTGAATTATGCCAGAATAAAAAAACAGATAGATAAAACTATCTGTTTTTTGTATTTTAAAAATTATTGTGATATTATAATATAGATAATAATTTTTAATAAATATTCATGAAAAAATTAATCATAACTATATTGGTATTCTCAAGTTACTTATTTATAAATTTAAATAGTGCTTACTCTTTAGATATCAACTATGTTCCTACTGCAAACAATGTTCAAGTATGAAATAATAGTGGATGAAATGGAATATCAAATGACTACCTAAATCAATTATGAAGTAATTGAGATATAAAAGTATGAACTGAATGAGAAAGATCAATATATTATTTTTTATATTCAGTTGGTAAAGATTTAAAAGCAATTTTCTATATTTTATCAGGTTTATACTTTTTGATACTAGTTGTTAAATTACTATTCTCTGAAAATACTGAAGAAGAAGTTTGAAACTTCAAAAAATGAATTATGTGGATAACTATTTGAATAGTAGTTATGCAAATATCATTTTTTGCTATTAATACTCTTTATGCAAAAGACGTATGATGAGTTCTAGCAAATAATCTAACAAAAAACTTAATAAGTCCTATAATAAAAATTCTAGAAACTGCTGCTTCATTTTTCTTTATATTAATTGCTATATATGCATTTTACTCAATAATTACTGCTAATTGAGATGAAGAAAAAGTAAAAACTGGAAAAATGAGTATTTTCTATTGATTAATATGATTTATAGTTATAAAATTAGCAAAAGAAATAGTAAATGCAAGTTACTGAAAAGTTGATTGTAATGAAATGACTATACTTTGAATTTTTCAAATAAATTGAAGTAATTGTAACGCTGACAACCAAATAGCTTGATTATCTGAAATTATAGTAAAAATAATAAATTGGATGAATTGATTTGTATGAATTGCTGTAATATTAATGATAGTATATGCGTGAGTTCAAGTATTATTTTCAGCTTGAGATGAAGAAAAATTAGGAAAAGCAAAAAGTTCTATTATTTACATAGTTATATGAATAGCTATTCTAATCATGAATTATTTCATACTAACATTCTTATTAAGACCAGAAGCAATTATTTAATATAATTTAAAAATATGAAAATTACAAAAAAAATATTTCTAACTATCATTGCATTATTCAGCATTTTTATAGTAACAAATACTTATGCAGCAAATGTAAAATGATTAGATTGAATAACTAATGAAAAATCAATTGCAATAAGTTGATCAAGTTCTGATATATCAGATACTGTTTCAAATGTTACATTTACCATATTAGGTAAAATTAAATATGTATTTTCTTGAGTTTTACTTATATTTTTAGTATACTCATGAGCGCAAATGATTATGTCAATGTGAACAGATGACGATAAATTATCAAATGCAAAAAGATCAATTTGGTATAGTGCAATAGGTTTATTTTTTATAAATATGCCTTGAACAATATACAATGCTGTAAAATGAGATAAAACAACTGTAAATGGATGAATTTGAAGTTCATGGACAAATGAAATATGAACATCAACAACAAATTTATTTATAAATACAGATGTATTTGTTATAACTTTAAATAATACTGTTATCAAATTTTTAGAAATTATTCTTGTATGATTAGCTATTATGATAATAATCATAGCATGATTAAAAATACTAACTTCTAGATGAAGAGAAGATCAAGTAACAGAAGCTAAAAATAAAATTATATGGTCTATTATTTGACTGATATTCGTATGATTTATAGAAGCTTGGCAAAAATTTGCTTACAAATGAGAAATATCAGCTTGAAAAGATATTTTTGAAACTATTGCTAATTTAGCATTATTCTTGGCTTGACCTATAGCAATATTTTTCTTAACATTAGCATGATATTATTATATAACATCTGCTTGAGATGAAGAAAAAGCAAAAAAATGAAAAAGCATAGTTGTAAATACAGTACTTGCGACTGCAATTCTACTAATTTCTTATATATTTTTATATGATTTAATGAATTTTTAATATGAAAAAAATAATTTTAAGTTTACTTATAATAACTGGTTTATTATTTCAAATAGAATATAGTTTTGCTTGAGAAAGTGGTACAGTAAAAGTTAGAGTTACTGAAAAAGTGCCATGAGTTTTATGTGAAGATGTTAAATATGAAAGTTGAACAAATAGTTGAAAATCTGTTCCTAATTTATATGATTGTAATGTTGAAAAATGAGCTAAACAAATAGTATTAATGCTATGAAATATAATAAAATATTTTACATATTTAGCATTGTTAGGTTGAGTTTTGTTTATTGTATATAATGGTATATTATATAGTATGTGATGAATTGACCAATCTATGAAAGATGATTCTAAAAAAAGAATTGTTGCTACTCTAATATGATTAATTTTATTATTACTTAGTGGTCCAATACTACAAATAATTGCTCCATGGATTTATAAATAAAAAATTTATAACAAAAAAAGAAAGTGTAATTAATTTCACTTTCTTTTTTAATACTTAATTTGGTTGCATTGAAACGGAATTGTCGCCCTATGGGTCGGACACCCGTTTTTATTACTCCTATTCGTCGTAATAAAATTTTTACTTCGTAAAAAACCTCCTTTTCAATTCCTAGACAAAATAAAAGCATCGTTATTTTTTATAACAATGCTTTATTTTCATTTCAATTTGGTTGCGGAGATAGGAATTGAACCTATGATCTTCGGGTTATGAGCCCGACGAGATACCACTTCTCCACTCCGCGATAAAAAAAATAGCAATAAGTATTTGGTACGGCTACGGAGAATCGAACTCCGGTTACCGGGATGAAAACCCGATGTCCTAACCACTAGACGATAGCCGCTCATTTCTTATTGCAAAACCAATTATATGTAAAAAAAAAATTAGTCAAATTTTTTTTTGACTAATTTTTTATATTATTTACCCTTCATTTCAGAAACACCATCCCATTCAGCTAAAGGAGGATTTTTTATGTAAAATTCTGACATTTCTAGATAAAATTTACTTGGATTATCTCATAATTTTATTAAATCTAAAAATGATTTTTTTGCAGACTCAAAATCTCTTGAATTATATAAATTTAATGCATTTTCAAATAAAGTTTTTATATTTAAAATTTCTTCTTTAATTTCTCATTTTAATCATAATAATTCATATATTTTAATAGGTTTATTTTTTCATTTTACTCTTATTTTATCAAGATATCTAAATTCAAATGTATCTTTAACTTCTTCATAAATAGATTCACTAGCACAAATGTATGTTCAGTAAAATTTATTTACTCATTCTAAACGTGATGCTAAATTTACACTATCTCAAAGAGCTGTAAACTCCATTTTTCTTCATGATGATCATATATTTCATACAATTGCTTCTCAAGCATGCAAACCAATTCTAACTTTTATTGTAGAAAAACCACGTTTTCACCATATTTCATTTAATTCTAAAAGTCTTTTTTGTTGATACAATGCTGAAATACATGCATTATAAGCTGAGTTATCATATGGAGTAAATGCTCACCATAATGCCATTATAGCATCTCATTCATATTTATTTATAAATCATTTTTCATCCATTATTATATCTGACATTTCAGATAAAAATTCTCTAAGAAATGCTACAAGTTCTTCTGGTTCAAATTTTTCTGAAATTGTAGTAAATCATTCAATATCAGAAAAATATATTGCTAAATTCTTTCTTTCTCAGTCTAAATTTATTTTTCATGAATTTGATAATACTTCATCAGCAATTGCTTTTGAAACATATTCTGAAAGTGCTTTATTTAATTTATTTTTATTTTTATTTTCTACTATATATTTTACTGTATTTGAAATAGTAAGAGATAATACAAGAGCAAAAAATAACTCAAATAAATGGTTTAAGAGATATGATGTAAATATAAGAATAGTTATTGGAAATATAACTAAAAATATAGATGTAATAGCAATATTACTAAAAACAAGTACATAACCTGAACGTGATAAATTAGAATAAACAGATAATAATATAAGTGTAAATATTAAAAGTATTTCTAAATTTTTATCTAAAAATAAAAGATAATTTTTTGTTAATATAGTATTAACAATATTTGCAAGTACATAAACTCAATATTCAATACCATTTGGTGTTTGAAATATATCCTTAATTCACTTAGCAGTAGCTCAAATAAGTACTATTTTTCATTCAAAATCTTTAGGATTTATTTTATTTTCATAAACATCTAAAAAAGAATATGATGGAAATTTAGAATATTTATTTTCACTAGCTCATGGTAATGGAATAAAATTTACTAATACATCCTTATCTCATGAAAGCAAAAATGGTATTTTATAATCTGGTCTTACATAATAAAAATCATTATCAGTAAATTCATAATTTATAAAATCTTTATTATAAAGTTTAGAAAAATATGCCTTTAATATTGCAATACTAAAGTGATTATAATTTGAAATTGTTTTATCATTATTATATATTTCAGCAGATGGTCTAAAACTAGTAACAACATTTGTCTTAGTGTCTACATTTGGTTGATAATATCAAAATGATAATGCTCCTGATAGGAATTTATCAAGTGGTTTTTCAATAACACCTAATGTCTGTCAACTAAATGATTTTGAAATAATTGCTCATCATAAAATGACATTTCATGCTTCATTTATAGTATTTGCAAAAATTTCATCTCATTCTGGATCTAAATTATTGTTATTTGCAAAAATAATATCAAAACCTATTATTTCAGCTCATGCATTGTTTAAATTTTCAATTATTGGTTTATAATCTCTTCTAGAAATTGGAAATCATAATTTATCTAGGGTTTTTTCATCAAAAGTTACTACAACTATATCATTATTTATAAGTTGATTTACCTTTGAATCATCTAATATATATATTTCATTCTTAGTTTTTATAATAAATGATTTAATTTTTTCATTTATTACATAAAAAGGATTACTTAATATCAAAACTAAGAATAATATAAAACTTGAAATAAATATAGTTAAAAAAACTCTATTTTGTAAAAATTTATTACTCAAAATATACTAATTATTAATTAAAGTATTAATTTTATCTCATATAACAGTTTTAGCAGCATCTTCTACTTCAGATAATTTTTCTATAACAGTAGTATCTTTTGATCAAAATGTGCTTTTTAATAAATTTATATTGTTTAAAAGTGATTCTTTTAAACTATCTCATAAATTAATTTTTTCTAAATATGGTAAAACTTGTTCTTTTATATTAACATATTGAGAATTTGAATTAATTACTGTTAAAATTCACTCTAGTGAATCATAACTTTTAGTCCCTATAGAATCCTTTAAATCATATATAAAACTCTCTACAATAGCTTGTTTTTCATTTTCTGGAGCTATATTTAAAAGCTTTTCTTTAATAGAAAGTTTCAAATCAAATAATTGTGAATCATCTTCTGATCAAACGAAATTTAATTCTTGATATGAAGATAATAATTCATTATATAATTCTTTTTTATCTTCTATAGATAAATTATCAACTTTAGTGTTGCTAAGTGCAATTAAGTTGTTTATTTTTGATTGTAATTCTAATTTTAATTTATTAATTAACTCAATATCAAATTTTCTGTTTAATTCATCAAAAGCATTATCTCTAATATTTTTTATAAATTCTTCTAATTGTATAAATGTAAAATTAGACAATGAAATAGGTTTCTTTTCTTCAACTTCAATAGTTTCTCAAGTTGATTTTGTTAAGTCTACTTTATGATCAACTACATATAAATAATCTTTTTCTAGATCTACATTAAAAACTGTTCATCTTACAGCAGCTTCTGTATCTGCAAATGTTTGTTTAAAATAAGAATCTTCTGGAACAAAACTAACTACATTTGACCATGTTTTTCAATTCATTAATTCAAAAGAAATATTTAATTTTTCTTTATTATTTGAAACATAAAGTTCATTAACTTGAATTGATGTATTTCATCAAAGTCTTGTTACACTTCAATCTCACCATTCTATTATAGCTAATGAATCTTCTTTTGTTGTTTTTACAACATCATTTAAAGTAAGTTTATGTTTTTGATTTTTAACTAAAAATATATCATTAACATAAGCTTCTCATTCTATTAACTCAACATATGAGCTTCTATCAACTCATTTTTTGAATAAAGATATATATATTGAAAATCAAATTATAAAAACAAGTAAAATCAATATAAAATATATAAATTTATTTTCTATTTTTTGCATTATAAGTATTATAAGATAGTAAACACATATATATTATATAAAAAATCTTAAAACTCAAAAAATATGAAAAAACAATATGTTTTTCTTATAATGATAGTTATAACACTCTATATTTTAATACTTATTTGAAAGTTCAAATATAATGAATATAAAATAAATTCTCATATAGATTATATAACTACTCTAAATAAAGAAATTGAAACAAAAATAATTAAAGCAACTGAAATTATAGAATACAAAACATCAACTGCATACAAAAATAAAATACTAAAAGAAGAACAATGATTCAAAAATAGATGAGAAAAAGTAATATATTTAACTAGTGAAGATAAATATAATAAATTTACAAAAGAAATTGAAGAATATAGAAAAGAAGTAAAAGATATAATTGAAACTGAAAACAATAATAATACAGATACAAAAGAAATGACTATATTTCAAAAATGGATTTATTTTTTATTTAATAAAGATATAAGCATATAAAAAAACAGAGGATAAATCCTCTGTTTTTTTATAAATCTGAAAAATCTGATGGTAATGTATCTATATCATTTATAGTATTTACAGTATCCACTGATGATGAATTTCAAAAAAGTTTAGTTCATATCTCTTCTATCTTTTCAAAAATTCTTTTTGGTTCTGCATATTTTTCTACATCTAAGCCTAATAATCTTCAAAATATAGGAAAAACAAATATAGTAAATACAGTTACGATTATTCATATAACCGCATATCTAATTGTATTTATAGCAGGTTTAATTTTTTCATCTTTACCACCTGATAAAATCAATAATAATCATCCCCAAAGAATAAATAAAATTGAAAACATTCCTGAAGCTAAAACGAAAATTGAAATAGCCAATAAAACAAAATCTCAAAACTCCATATTATTTCAAAATAATGAAGTTCCAGCTTCTATAGCATATGCTGTTTCTACTATCATAACTTAATAATTAATATTAATCTAAAACTTTTAAATTTATTCTTTTATTAGCTTTTACTCAATATAATCTAAGTAAAGATCTAATAGAATTTATATTATTTCATCACTTACCAATAATACTTCACATATCTGCTTTGTCAACTGATAGTGTTAAAAGTGTACCTAATTCATCATCTGTTTTCACTATATTTACAGCTTCTTTATTTGAAACTATATTTTCAACTATAAATTTTAAGAAATTAACTTCATCCATATTAATTTATATTAAAAAATAATATCCTTCAAATAAAAATTATTGAAGGATTTATAATTATAAAGAAACGTTATTAAGTTTCATTAATTTTTCAACTCTAGGAGAAAATTGAACTCCATGAGAAACGTAAGTTTTTACTTTATCTAAATCTTTAATTTTAAATTCTTTAGAGATTGGATTGTAAAATCCTAAAACTTCTTTGTAACCGTGTTTAGCAGCTGCTGTATGTTCAGTAACTACTACTTTAAAGAAAGGCATATTTCTTTTTCAAGCTCTAGATAATCTTATTTTTAACATATATCAAGGTATAAATTATAAATTAGTATAAATTATTTTTTTTAAATTGAGAGTTTAAAACCAAAAATTATATTTTTAGCTCAATAACCATCAACTTATAAATATAATTTTTAATTATTAAGTTTTTTATTTTATTTTAAGTATGGTGCCCAGGGCGGGAATCGAACCCGCACTACCGAAGTAACAGGATTTTAAGTCCTGCGTGTCTACCTATTCCACCACCTGGGCAAACTTCGCATAGCGAAGAGTAAACTATATTATATTAATCAGTTTTTTCTTAAAGTTTTTAAACCTTTAGCAGAAACTCTAATTTTGTAAACGATTCCTGTTTCAGGATCTTTTATGTTTTTATAAAAAAGATTTGGGTAAAATTTTCTTTTTGTAGCTCTCATTGAATGAGATCTATTATTACCTACAGCAGTTCTTTTTCATGTAACTTCACAAACTCTTGACATGGTTCTATATTTAATTAAATAATTTTTTATTAAGCTTTAATTTCTATTCCAACTCCATTTGGTATACTTAAACTTTGAAGCATTTCCATAGTTTGAGCAGATGGTTCTAAAATATCAATTAATCTTTTATGTCTTCTAATTTCAAATTGTTCTCTTGCATCTTTATTAACAAAAGTTGATCTATTAACTGTAACTTTTTCAATTTTTGTAGGTAAAGGAATTGGTCAAACAACTTTAGCTCCTGAATCATTAGCGATACTAACTATTTTTTTAACAGCTTCGTCTAATAATTTATGTTCAAATGCTTTTACGCTAATTCTAATTTTATTTGTAGCTTTTTTTGCCATAATATTTTTTTATAATTAATAAACTTTAATGTATTTCTAATTTCCCAACACTATTGCAAGCAATAATGTTGGATTTATCAGATTACATTAATTATGCTATAATTTTAGCAACAACTCATGAACCAACAGTTCTACCACCTTCTCTGATTGCAAATCTTAAACCTTCAGTCATCGCGATTGGAGATTGTAATTTAACAGTCATTTTAATATTATCACCAGGCATAACCATTTCTACACCAGCAGGTAATTCAATATCACCAGTTACATCAGTAGTTCTGAAGTAAAATTGTGGTTTATATC
>CALMJA010000010.1 GCA_937864295.1 uncultured Candidatus Altimarinota bacterium
CTACAACTAACAAAATGACTGTTGAAGAATTTTCAGATTTAAGAAAATCTTTAAGAGAAGTTGATGCATCATATACATTAGCTAAAAAAACAATTGTTGTTAAAGCTATTAAAGAAGCATTAAATATAGACATTGAAGTTTCATCTTTAGAAGGTCAAGTTTGAGCTATTTGTTCAAATACAGATGCTGTTTCTGGACTTGGAAAAGTTAATGCTTATATGAAAGAAGTTAATGGTAAAAAAGGTGATCTTGGTAAAATGGCTTGGTCAATTTCTATTTTTGAATGAGAAGTTAAATCAAAAGAAGAAACAAAAGTGCTTGCTTCTATGCCTTCAAGAGAAACTTTACTTTCAAGACTTGTTGGTTCTATGAAATCACCTATTTCAAAACTTGCAAGATTCGTTGATGCTGCGGCTAAAGAAGTTGAAGCTCAAGGAAAAACTAAAGTTGGTGAATTAACAGCTAAAAAAGATGCTGAATAATTAATACTTGGTATAATGATTCCCTATTTTAGGGAGTCATAAACTAACTATTAATAGTTAGAAATCATTGTGGAACTGATTCAGTGTCTGTTAAAGAAAACTGAATCTAACAGATATTGAAATAAATTCTACAATGAAACATATATTTATATTTATAATTTTAGACAAAATGGCTGAATTATCAAAAAATGCTAATCAAATTATGGACTTAGTTAAAGAATTAACTATTGTTGAATTAAATGACTTAGTTACTGCTATGGAAGAAGAATTTGGTGTATCTGCTGCTGCTCCTGTTATGGTAGCTGCTGGTGGAGCTGCTGCTGGTGAAGATGAAAAAACTTCATTTGACGTAGTTTTAACTAATGCTGGTGCTTCAAAAATTGGTGTAATTAAAGTTATTAGAGAAATTACTGGTCTTGGATTAAAAGAAGGTAAAGACTTAGCTGATAATGGTGGTGATGTTAAAAAAGGTGTTTCTAAAGATGAAGCTAATGAAATTAAAGCTAAATTAGAAGAAGCTGGTGCAACTGTTGAAGTAAAATAATTATTTCAAAAATAAAAAAAGAACTCTTAATAAGAGTTCTTTTTTTACTATACTTTTTATAGTAAAAAATTTGACTTTTCTTATCTAAAAAATAAAATACATCTGTTAAATTTATATTATAACGTTTTAAATATGAAATATTTATATTTATTAATACTAACTGTTTTTATTGCTTCTTGTGGAGCTAAAGTTGATGAAACTAAAGTTGTTGAAGATGAAAACGCAATTGAAATATCAAATCAAATTAATGCTGAATTAGAAACTCTAGTAGAAGATGCTGCAAATACAAGTAAAGTAACAAGATTAGACGCGAAATATACAAATCCAGCTTGAGAAGTTGATATGGTTATAGATTATACTTTAGATAGTGAATGAAAAATTGAAACTATTGATGTAAGTGCTACTACTTATGATTTAAAGGATTTCAATACTGCAGCTCAAGTATTAATTGGTAAAACATTAGAAGAAGCTAAAACTGCTGATATTGCTGGTGGATCATTAACTAATGAAGCATTTAAAAAAGCATTAAAATAATTATATGAAATACTCTAGAAATTTATTTTGATCAAGACTTGATATAACAATTAATTCAGAAAATATAGATACTGAATTAATTGAGAATTGTTTTATACAAGCTCAAAATTTTGAGAATAAATATTCTAGATTTATAAAATGAAATTATTTATATAATTTGAATATGAAAAAAAGTTCTCAAATAGATTGAGAACTTTTTTCTATTTTAGAATTATGCAAAAAAGTTTCAATAATTACTTCTTGATATTTTGATATAACTATACTTCCCTTTTTAGAAAATATTGGTTATTGAATAGAAGAAAAAAAATTAGAATATAATTATTGATATAAAAATATAGAAATAGAAAACAATAATATATATTTAAAAAATTGAGTTTCAATAGAGTTATGAGCAGTTGGTAAATGATATATTATAGACAAAATTTATACTATATTAGACAAAAAATATGATAACTATATAATAAACTTTGGATGAGACATAAGATTAAAAGGTAAACATAAAATATATTTAGAAGACCCCTTTGATGATAAAAAAATAATTTGAGAGATAGAGTTAGAAAATTGTTCTATAGCATCTTCTAGCCCAAATAAAAGAAAAACAAAATTATGACACCACTTAATAAATCCAAAAAATAATGAGTCTCAAAATGATAAAATAGCTTTATTTATTACTCATAAACTTTCAAGTTTTTCTGATATTTTTTCAACTGCACTATTTGTTACTCCACTAGAAGAATCTGTAAAAATTTTATGAAGTATAAAATGATTAGAATGATTAATAATAGATAAATGATGAAATATTTATAAAAGTAATAATTTTAATTGTAAGTTAAACGACATATGATAAAAGAAGTAAAAGTAATACCTTGATGTATTAGTTGTAGAAATTGTGAAACAGTTTGTCCAAGTATATTTAAAGTAAATCCAACTTCAAAGGTTATAAACCATAATTATGAATGAAAAGAATCAGATATACTTCAAGCAGAACTTATGTGTCCTGTAAACGTTATAAAAGTAGAAAAAATATGAGATTTTAAACTTAGTTTCAAAGAGGCTATTGTAAAAGAAAAAATTATGTTAAACGATGATGTTTTAGAAATAACTTTTGAAACATCTAATTTCTCTTTTAAACCAGGTCAATATATTTCACTTCAAGCTTCAGATTTAGTTTGAAAATTTTCTAGATCGTATTCTATTGCAAATGCCTCAAAAAATAGCTTTACTTTAAATGTAAAATTACTTAATAAATGAAGAGGATCAAATTACTTAAAAAAATTAAAATTATGAAATAAAATTTCTTTTTTATGAGCTTTATGAAATTTTTATTTAAAAGATACTCAAAATAAAAAAGTTTTTATTGCAACAGGTACATGACTTGCACCAATGATAGCTATGCTTGAATCTTGCCCAAAAGAAATAGAAAAAGTAATTATTTTTTGAGTTAGATTTGAAAAAGATATTTATTATAAAGAAAAATTAGAAAATTTTCCAAATACAAAAGTTATAATAAAAGTTTCTAAACCTGATAATAATTATAAATGAGAAACTTGAAGAGTAACAGATTGTTTAAATAAAATATGATTAGATGATGAAGTTTATATTTGCTGAAATCCAGAAATGGTTGACGCAGTTAAAGAGTGACTTATAAATAGATGACATCCAATAGATTTAATTTTCAATGAAAGTTTTACAATTTCTAGAATTTATCCAGGATTATGTAAAAATATAGTTTTCAACTGAAATATCCCTTGAATAAATTTTTTATCATGGATTGTAATAATATTTTCTTTAACTATTATTCCTTTTTCATGGTTTTATAATAAATTAAATGATAATTTATATTGAAATTATTTATTTATAAATAATTTCATGTGATTTATGTTTGATATAAGTTGGTGGAGTGTAATTTTTGTTATGGCTATCAGACCACTAGCTGATTTATTTCCAAAACTTTGATTTTTAAACAAACTTGTAAGTTTAAGAAAAGCATTTTGAATATTATCTTCAAGTATAATTGTAGTAAATCTAATATGACCTATGATTTTAGATTTATCAAAATTTACAAGTTATTTTTCAAGTATAAAATGGTGAATATATTATCCACTAATATCTAGAATAAGTGAAGTAACAGCTATCATTTTACTTATAACTTCAAATAATTTTTCTCAAAAAAATCTTTGAATATGGTGGAAAAGAATCCAAAGAAGTAGTTATTTCTATTTTATTTGTTGATGAATAATAGCAGCAGAATACTCACCTATGAAAATATACCCTTCTATGATAATAGTAATAATTATTTGGATTTTAGCTCAAACTAGAATTAAATTATGGAAATAAATTTCAAAAATATAACTGAATTAATAGAATTTCAAGCCATAAATAAATACTTATTTATGGCTTATTCTCCAAAAAAACAAAAAATATTATGAAATATAATTTCAAAATATAACAAAACAAATTTTGAAATTATAAAAAAAGAATATCTAGACCTATACTTTAAAATAATAGAAGAAGAAATAACTATCTGAAAATATATAAATGCAATATCTCATATGTTTTGATATTTTAAAAATGACTTAGATAATGAAGAAAAAGAAAAATTAGAGTTTTTAATAGAAAAATATAATAAAAGTAATATAAAAATAAATGAATTATTCATTTATTTAAAAGAATTAAGTATAAAATATAATAAAGATTACATTAAAAAACAAAGTATTTTAGAATTTAAATAAAAAAATATGGAAATAATAAAAATTTTTTGAGTTTATTTTATATGATTCATTACTCTATTAATTTTAGATTATATATGGCTATGATATATAACTAAAGATTTTATAATTAGAGAATTTTGAAATTTAGTTAGTATAGAAGAAAACTGAAGCATAAAAATAAATTTAATTGCATGATTAACCGCATGGATTATCATATCTGTTATGATTGTTACATTTGTAACACTAAAATATGACAACATATGACAAATAGCTATATATTGAGCATTACTTTGATTTATGAGTTATGCAATGTATGATTTAACAAATTTAACATTTATAAATAATTATTCTTTGAAATTTACAATTATTGATATACTTTGGTGAACTTTTGCATGTACTATGATAGCAATAAATAGTTTTTACTTTTATAATTTTATAAAATAATGGAAGTATTTTTTATAATATTTTTCTTATATTTAATACTTTTTTGAATAAGTATAAAAATAAAAGATAATTCTATTGTAGATGTATTTTGGTGAACTTGATTTGTTATAATATCCATATTTTTGTATTTTTTAAATAAAAATTTTTGATTAATTCAAAGTTTGAGTTTATTATTAATAATATTTTGGTGATTGAGACTTAGTTACTATATATGAAAAAGAAAACTAAAAGAAAAAAAAGAAGACCCTAGATATGCTAATTGGAGGATAGAATGGAAATACTTTTATACTAGAAGTTTTTTCCAAGTTTATATGCTACAAATGGTTTTGATGTTTATAATATCATTCCCTATTTACTCAATATTTTCACAAAATGAAATAAACATTTATTTATTTATTTTATGAATAAGTATCTCAATTATATGACTAATTTTTGAAGTAGCATCTGATTTTCAAGTAAAAAAATTTATAGAAAAAAATGGTAAAACAAACAAAGTTTTTACATGATGATTGTATAAATATTCTAGAAATCCTAACTATTTTTGAGAGAGTACTTTTTGGCTTTGATTAAGTATAATTTGATCAAGTATAAGTTTATTTAGTTTTGTTTGATATATAACTATTACTTTATTACTTTTATTTGTTTCAGGAGTTCCACTTAAAGAAAAAAGACAAGAAAAAAAAGAAAATTGGTTAGAATATAAACAAAAAACAAACATGTTTTTACCTTGGTTTCCTAAAAACTAAATATGTATAAAAAATCAATTTTTTGGTTTAGACAAGATTTAAGAACATTTGATAACAAATGATTAATTGAAGCTATTAATAATAGCGAATCTCTCTTACCAATTTTTATTCTGGATAAAAATATAATTCCAGATTTTTTGTGATTTACTGACAAAAAGTTTCTTTTTTTAAAAGAAGCTTTGTTAAACTTGGATTTAGAATTAAAAAAAATTTGATGAAAATTAACAATTTATCATGACTATCCTGAAAAAATAATTCCTGAAATTTGCACTAAACATGAGATAAATACTATTTTTACAAATAAATCATATTCTATTTACTGAAAAAATAGAGATAAGAATATAATTACTTTTTGTCTAAAAAATAATATAGATTTTTTAAGTTCTAATGATTTTTTACTTATTGAACCTGAAGAAATAGAACAAAGAAAGGTATTTACTCCATATTACAAACTTTGGCAAAAAAAGCTTAGTGAAAAATGATATAAGATTGAAGCTCCAGTTAATTTTAAACAAATAGATATAGATTTTGATATAAATAAGTTTCTTGATGAAAAAATTCCTTGAGAAAAACATCCATATTTTACAATAGATTTTTGAAAAAATAGACTAGAAAATTATATAAGAAGTGATTATGAAACTTATAGAAATGATTTAGATAGAGACTGAACTTCAAAATTATCACCTTATTTAAGATTTGGTATATTTTCAGTTAGGCAAATATATGAAGTAGCAAAAGAAAAAAGTAGTGTTTATGTATCAGAAATTGCTTGGAGAGAATTTTGGCAACATATAAATTACTACTTCCCTTTTACAAAAAAAATAGAATTTCAAGAAAATAAAAGACATATAGAATGGAAACACGATGAAATTTTGTTTGAAAAATGGTGCAATTGAGAAACTGGTTATCCTATTGTAGATGCTGCAATGAAACAGTTAGTTGAAACAAATTGGATGCATGGTAGAGCTCGTATGATTGTTGCTAGTTTTTTGACAAAAGATTTACTTATAAATTGGAGATGGTGAGAAGCATTTTTCAAAAAACATTTACTTGATTATGATGAAAATGTAAATTTTTGAAACTGGCAATGGTCAGCTTCAGTTTGAGCAGATCCAAAACCACTTCGTATTTTTAATCCTTGTTTACAATCACAAAAATTTGATAGCGAAGCAAAATTTATAAAAAAATATATAAAAGAATTAGAATATGAAAAAGCTGATAGAATTCATAATCCAATAGATAATTTACTCATTTATAAAGATATAATTGTAAATCATAATGAAGCACAAAAACTAGCAAGAATTGCCTATAAAAAGACAATATAGTTAAAATTTTTTGCTTTTATAAACTTTTTTTATAAAATAGTGGCGTATTTAAAAATTAATTATAAATAATATTATGATAACAGCAATGTGATTAAAAAGTGGTTGAGTTATTAAAATAGGTAATGACTTACTTCTTACTCTTAAAAAAGAAATTCATAGAGGTGGTAGATGAGCTACTAACATAAAAGTTAGATTTAAAAATGTAATAGCTTGAACTACTGTAGATAAAGTTTTTGATAGTGAAGAAAAACTTGAAGATATAGTTCTTGAAAGATCAAAATTTGAATTTTTATATGAATCAGCTTGAGAATATTACTTTATGGATCAAGAAACATATGAACAAATAGAAATAAATGTTGAAGATATGTGAGATGCTGTAAATTTTATAACTCCATCTTTAATTGTAGATATTCAAAGATATGAATGAAGACTTGTATGAGTTATTCTTCCTGCATCTGTTAAATTATTAATTACTGAATGTGAACCAGGTGTAAAATGAAATACTGCTGATGGTAGAGTTACTAAAGAAGCAATTCTTGAAACTGGTTATGCTATAAAAGTTCCTGGATTTGTTGAATCTGGAGAATACGTAATGATAAACACTGAAAGTGGTGAATATCAAGAAAGAGCAAAATAAAAAAAATCCTGAATTAATTCAGGATTTTTTTTATTTTTTCATAAGAATCACATTCATTATTTACATATTTTCACAATTCAAAAAACATATCTTTATAAAAAAAATAATTATTAGAAAATTCATTGAAAGTCATCTCTTTTTGTCATGCTTTATTAAAATTTCTAAATAATTCAAAATATGATTCATTAAATGAACTAAATAATCTTAGAAAATCTATAAAATCTTCTATTTTTTCTATATGTGCATTATTATTTTCTTTGTAAATATCCCAGATAGTTGGCTTTCAATATATAAGAGAACTAATTAAGCTATTTTCCCCTCTTACATAATTTACATCGCAAATACTTAAAAAATTATTATAATCCTCTAATTCCATAAAAGGCATAATTATAGAGTTTTTATTTTTTATATCTGTATTAGTATATCAAAAAATAAAATAAGTCGTTCTATCATCAGTAAAACTACTTAATATTTCATTTAAAGTATCTGAGTACACAAATATAGATATAAATTTATTTTCTAAATTTAATTTAAGATTTAAATTGTATTTCTTTTCTAAAAATAAAATTAAATCTTTTTTATTATATTTTTGAACCTGTTTATTAATCAAAACTCATCAAGTATTTTTAAGTAAACTTGGAACAAAATGAGTAATTTCTATATTTTTATCTCTATAACTAGTTAAATGTAAATTTTCAACTCATTTATGCATCAAAAAATATGAAAAATTAATAAGTTTTATTTCATAATTTTTATTTTTTAAAAATTCAAAATCTATTTTTCTATCAAAAAAATTGAAAATCAAATTATTTGGTTCAAATTTATATATTTCTTTTAAATCAAAATAAACAATATTTTTTATAAAAATATTGTTTTTAACCATATTTTTATAAAGTTTTTCATCATTTGAAAACAATCTAATTTCTAATTTAGAATCATTTTTTAACATAATAAATATCAAATTTATAGCGAATCCTAAATCTCAAAAATTATCTATTACATCTACATAAAAATCTATTTTTTTATTCATATTTAATCATAAATTAAAGTATTTTCATAAAGTATATAATTTTTTGAATTTTTACCAACAAATTAGCTATTATTTTTTACTTTTCATCTATAAAATGGTAGAATTTAAGTAATATATAATAAATATAAATTTATGATTCAAATCAAAAGTATACATATAGTAAACTTTAGAAGTATTGAAAATGAAACTATAAGTTTTTGAGAAAATAAAACAGTTTTTGTTTGAAAAAATAGTAGTTGAAAAACTGTTATTTTAAAAGCTATAGAAAAACTTATAAATTCAAAAAAAATCAAAGAAAAAGATTTTAAAAATACTAAAAAAAATCTAAGTTTAGAAGCTATAATTTTATATGAATGAAAAGATATAAGTGTAAAACTTGAATCATATTTTGACTGAAAAGAAATAATAAATAATAGATTTGAAAATGAAAAAACTAAAGAATTATTAGAAAAAATGAATGTTATTTATATTCCTAGTGATAGAAAAATAAATAAAGATAATAAAGAAGATGGTTACTTAAAACTTATAGATTTAATATTAAAAAATAAAGAAAAAAAACTAAAAGAAGAAAGATATTCAAAAGATAAATTAAAAGAATTAAACGATAAATCATGAGAGAAAAAAACAACTCTACTTATAAGTTTACTAAAATTATATTTGTATAGTATTTCAGATAGAAAAAGTGATGATTTTACTGTATTTATTGTCGATCAACCTGAAAATTTTTTGCATCCACACGCAACAAAAATGATAGATTCTCTTCTACAAGAAATTTGAGAAACTGAAAATAGTCAAATATTTTATTCTACACACTCAACAGATCTAGTTTCAAATTTTAGAAAAAATAGATATGAAATTTCAGATATTGTATTTGTGAGAATGGAAAATGGTTCAACAAAAACAAAAAAAATAGATAATTCTGGCGGTAGATTTAACAAAATAATGATAAATCTAATTTTTAAAAATGCTTCTATATTTTTCTCTGATTATGTTATACTTGTAGAATGAGAAACTGAAAAAATCTCAATTCCGAATATATATGAAAATACTTCTTGGGAAAAATACATAAAAATAAACAAAGAGAATTTAAGTAAAGAAGAAGAAGAAAATTATTTTAATTTAAATTATAAAAATATAAGTGTAATTGATGTTTGATGAAAATGAGCATTATATGAATGGTACATATTTGCAAGTGAATTATTTGGGAAAGAAAATGTAATTGCATTGATAGATAAAGATGAAAATTTTTATGTTGATCATGATATGATTATAAAAGCTATTAGAAAAGTTCATAAAGTATGACAAGTTTATGAAAACGAATTTAAAAAATATAATTGGATAGTACTAGAATGAGAGTTTGAAAATTATTATAAAATTGATTCTATTAAAAAATATATAAAAGATGAGATTGATAATAGAGCTGAAGATTTTTGAGATGATTTTGATCCTGAAAAATATGCATTAAGCATAAAAAAATTAGAATCTCGTTTGGAAAACTTAAAATATGCTAAAAAAATCTCTACTGCATATGAAAGTATTTTTAATGCATTTTTTAGAAAATATTCTAAACCTACAATAGCATTTAATCTATCTACTTGGCTAACACAAACAGATTGATATGATGAAAAATTGCTTAGAATTTTTGCTGAAATAATTAGTAAATTTGATAAAAAAAATAACTCCAATTAAGGAGTTATTTTTTTATTTTTTAATAAATCTATTTCTAAATAATAATGCACCAGATATTAATAATGATACTATTATTAAAAAGCTTTCTTCTAATCAAGTAGTTGGTAATTTATTTACTTCAACATTTCACATAGTTACTCAATTTGCTTCATTTTCTCAAGCTAATCATGCTGAATTTAAATCAACTTCTTCTTCACTAAGTGGAGCTAATGTAGTTTCAGCTCATAAATTAATAACTTGATCTCATGCAACAACTTGTTCATCAGTTACTTGAGTACTTCAAGCAACAACATCATTTGTTTGAACAGAAGTATCACTAGTCATAACTGAACCATCTTGATTAACCATTGAGTTAGAACTTCAAATAGCTGAATCAGAACCTAATGTTCACATTTCCATTGCAGAATCTGCTGCATAAGTACTTGTTACTAATAATAAAGCAACAATAGTAGATAATATAGTTTTTTTCATAATATTATAATAATTAATAAATAAAATTAGTTTTGTACATCAGATACATTTAATTCTTCAAAAAGACTTTTAATATCTTGTAAATCATCTTTTGTAACTTCTTCATCAGAATCAATTATAGTTTGAGCTTCTTCTTTTATAACTTCTCATTTTTCAATATCAGTCAATCCTCACATATAATTAAGAATATCCAATACTTGTTCATCTTTAATTTTTCATGATGATTCAACTTTATCAATAGCACTAGTTAATTTATCTAGTTTAGATAATGTAACTTCTGAACTATATTTTCATAAATTATTAAAATATTTTTCAAGTCTAGTATCCATTAAATCAACAACTTTTGTTGGTAATTCTTCACTTAATTGTTCTACCATTGCAAAAGTATCTTCTAATTGTGCATCAACTTGAGACATAATTCATTCCATCATATTATCAATTTGTGCATACATTTGTTCCATTTGAGAATCTAGATTTGTTTCAAAATCAGACATAAAATTTTCAAATGAATCTTCCCAAGCAGAGAAATCAGATTCATAATCATA
>CALMJA010000011.1 GCA_937864295.1 uncultured Candidatus Altimarinota bacterium
TTATTATCTAAATATTTTGTAATTTCAAAACTTAACATAGTTATCACTTCAAGATTTACTTTTAGAGAAAACTGAAAATAAAAATAAGTTTAATCATATAAAAACAAGTAATCCTCATAATAAATAAGCAATAATATCAGGATTATAGATTATAATAACTCAAAATATAAATAAAAATAATCAAAATACTCTCATAATAATTTATTTAATAATTAATCATTAACTTCTTCTAAATCAGCTCAAAGATTTTTTAATTTATTTATAAAATCTTCATAACCTCTATATATATACTCTACATTTGTAACTTTTGTTTCTCATTCTGCAATTAATCAAGCAATTACCATAGCTGCTCAAGCTCTTAAATCCCAAGAAGTTACAGTTACTCATCCTTTTAATTTATTTGGACCAAATATAAGTGCTTCGTGTGGATTTATAAGTGCTACATTTGCTCTCATTTTTTCAAGCTCAACTAAAAAGTTTAATCTTCATTCAAATAAAACTTCATGGATTTTACTTATTCAATCTGCTTGTGATTGTAAAATAGCAAATGGTGATTGTAAATCTGTTGGGAATCATGGAAAAATATTTGTTTGAATTTGAATACCTTTTAAAGAAGTTGCTTTAAAAACCCTAAGTTTATCATTTCATAAATCTTCTACTTTAACTCATGCTTCTTTTAGTTTTTCTATAAAAACATATAAATCATCTATTCTAGCATTTGCAATATCTATATATTCTTTTGAAGCTAATGCTCAAATTATCATATATGTACCTGCTTCTATATAATCCGAAACAATATCAAACTCAAAATTATCTGTTAATTTTTCAACTCAAGTAACAATAATTTCATGATTATATCTTATTTTTATATCTGCTCATGCTGTTCTTAAAAAACTTATAAGATTCATAACATGAGGTTCAATTGCAGCAGATTTTATTATAGTATTACCTGGTCTTAAAACATTTGCAACTATTAAATTTTCTGTAGAACTTACTCAAAATCCTCAATTAAGAATTTTTTCTCAAGTTTTTAAATTTCAATCAAGAATTATTTCATCATTTTCAAATGTATAATTATATCAAATTGCTTCCAATCAATTTAAATGAGCATCAATTGGTCTTTTTCAGATACTACATCCACCTGGAAATGGAATTTTGATATTACCAAAAAAATGTAATAATGGTGATAATAAAAAAATAGAAGATCTAATTTTTTTAATTTTTTCAAAATTTAAATTTTCATTATTTATATTTGATGAATCAAAATTTAGAGTTGTTCCTTCCCAACTGTAAATAACACCAATACCCTCTAAAATATCTAGAAATGTTTTAACATCTCCTATTTTAGGCATATTATTTAATTTTACTTTTCAATTTAACATCAAAGCTGCTCATAAAATAGGTAAAGCTGCATTTTTTGAGCCACTTATTCTAACTTCTCAAGAAAGTTCTTTTTTTCATCTTATTAATAACACTTTTTAAAAGTTATAATATATTTTAGGATGATATTATATGAATAAAATTTTTTATTTCAATTTTGAAATTTATAAATTTTTTATATAATTTTCAAAGTGTTAGAACAATAATTTTTAATTAAATAAAAATGTTTGAAATTAGTGTTAAAAAAGTAGATTTCGAAAAGAAAAATATAATAATAAAAAGAAATATAAATCTAGATAAAAATTTAGATTGTTTTATTTTAGTAAGTTCTTCTAACGAAAATTTAGCAGAAAATTTAATAAATAATACTCTTGAATTTTTAATAGATAAAGTAAGTAAAAATGATACTTACAATGATTTTATGATTGCCCTTGAGCATCTTAATTCTTATCTAAAAACTTGGAGATTAGATGAAGAAAAAAAGGATTCACTAGATATGATTATAGGTATATTAAATGATAATACTTATACTTTTTCAAACGTTTGAAAATCATCAGCATATCTTATAAACAAAAATTCTGAAATAATAGAATTAACTGAAAGCTGAGAAAATAAAGAAGAATTTTCATATATCTCTGAAGGTAAATTACTAAATTGAGAAATAGTAATTTCTTCAACTATTGAGTTATTAAATTATTTATCAAAAAGTGATTTAATTGATGGCTTGATATTATCGGAAGACATAAAAATATTTAACAAAAATATTAAAAATATACTAAAAAGTGAAATTATTGACACTAATTGCCTAGTTAGTTCAATGAAATTCAAAAGTAATAAATTTGTTGCAGAAGAAAATGATAAAAAAGAAATAATAAAAAATTATTTAGCAAAAACTATAGATAATAAATTTGCAAAAATAGTTATTTGAAAATGTCTTTATTCTTTTGATAAATTAAAAACTCAATCTAAAACTATTAAAAATATAGTTTTGATATCTGGTATAACAATTGCTGTATTTTTTCTTTACTATTCTCTTTCTACATTAGTTTCTATTACAACTCAAACAGAAGTAAAAGAAACAGCAAAAAATAATTTAATTGAAGTTAAAAACATAATTAGAATTGCCTCAGAAAACATAGCAAATCCAGATGTTTTTGAAAAAAATATAAAAGAGGCTGAAGCTTTAGTTGCTGAAGTAGAAAAACAAGAAATATATTTATGAGATTTATCAAAAATTACTGATGAAATAAATATACTTAAAAAACAATTTAACAAAATTGAAATTTTTGAAGAAAATGAGACAAATTTAATATATGCAATAAATTCTAGTGATAATATTAAAATTGCTAAAAATAACTTAGTTCCATATGTAATAAGTAAAAAATGAGTTATTTGACCAATTCTTACGACAGCAAAACCACAAGTATATATTTTTAACAATCTAAGTGAAAATGAATATTTTATAGATTGATTTTTTATAGAATCTAACTTGTTTTTATTAACTAATACTTCAAAAATAGTTAAATTTACAAAAAATTGATATTTTAACTTTGTAAATGTTGTTTGACAAACAAAATGGGAAGATATTAAAACTATGTGATCATATTCAAATAACTTGTATACTCTTGGAATTGATAATCAATTAAATAAACACTCTCCTAGTTGAAATGATTTTAAAGCTGCTGAATCGTATCTTAAAAAAGAAGATTTAACTCAAATTTGAGATGTACTTTCAATAGCAATAGATTGATGATTTTATATGTTAAAAAAAGATTTAACAGTAGTAAAATTTTTCTCAAGCCCATATAGATTAGAATCCATTATGTTAAATAAATTACCTAAAAATTATGTTTTAGAGGAATGAAAAAAAACTCAAATAATTGCTAGAAATAATTTAAATTATGTTTATATGTTATTAAATGATAAAATTTGGATTTTTAAACCAAATACTACAAACTATAAAAATACTCAAAGTTTAACTTATATATGACAAATTGAATGAGCAACTAAAACAATTAAAGATTTTTATGTAAACTATGATTGAGAAATTACTGTATTAAATGAATCTTGAATATATAAATTAACTTTTGAGATAAGTGATGATAAAGTAATAATTAGGTAAACTAGACAAGAAATAAGAAGATAAAAACAAAAAATATATCTTTAAAACATAAAAAAACAATTTTTCAAAAAAGTTTTGCAAATTTTAGTTTTATGATTAGAATTTGCAGGCTTTTATTTAAAACATTATTAATATATATCAAATCAAGACTATGGAAAATTTAAATTTAAATGCTCAAATTAGAAATAATGAGGAAAAATTAAGTGAAGTTAGAGCTGCAAAAATGATCCCAGCTGTAGTTTATTGAAAACATCAAGAACCTATTGCTATTAAAATCGACAATTCAGAATTTATAAAATTATTTAGAATATCTGGAGAATCTCACATAATTAGTTTAAACATTGGTAAAAAATCTATTGAAGTATTAGTTCATGATATTCAAAGAGAACCAGTTAATGGAGATTTTCAACATATAGATTTTTTCGCTATTACTAAAGGTGAAAAAGTTCATACTAAAATTCATTTATCTTTTGTTGGTACTTCAAAAGCAGTTAAAGAAGGTGCTATTTTAGAAGAACATATTAAAGAATTAGATGTAAAAGTTTTACCTAAAGATTTAGTTGATTCTTTTGAAGTTGATTTATCAAAATTAGTTGAAATGGGTGATGTTATTAGAGTTTCTGATTTAGGAATTTCTTCTAAATTTGAACTACATGCTCATGCTGATGATATAGTTGTATCTGCTAGCAAACCAGCTAAAATAGAAATTGAAGAAGCTACTGTTGCTACTGAAACTACTGAAGAAACAAAATAATAAAAAATAATTTTTAAAAAAGAGTATTTAGAATATAATTCAAATACTCTTTTTATTTAAATATTAATTAAAAAAAATGAAAGTAAAAATTTATTGAAGTACAGAAAATGTATGAGAACTTAATAATAAAGTATTATCTTCTCTAGAAGAATTGTGATTATCTGAATTTATAACTATTGAAGTTACAAATGATGAAAGTTTAAAAAATGAATTAAATATAACTAAGGAACCTGCATTAATTATAGAAGAAGAATCTATAGATTTTAGAGATACTATTTTTGAATGAATAATACCAAGTGATGAAGAAATTAAATCTATGTTTATAAGTATTATTGGTTGATGAGAAACTGGTTCAAGTTGTGCTCCAGGATGATGTGGAAGCTGATGTAGTTGTTAATTAAAAAAAACCTGATTTTAATCAGGTTTTTTTAATTAGTTTTTTCTTCACTTTGGGTAGTTTCAATTTCTGGAGAAGACGTACTTGTAGTTCAAGAAGACTTTTTAATGATAGTGAAATAATTAGTATAAATTAATTTAGTTCATGAAAAATATTTAATTTCATAAACATTTGTTCATTCTGCAAGATTATTATATTCAACATCAGCATGGTATCTCCAAGTTGTTCAGTTAAATGAATTTAATTTAAAATCATTTACAGTTATTGAATCTATTCATTCAGCTTTAACATTTCATCTAATAGTAATAAAACTTTCAGTTGTAGTATATGTTGTTTGAGTTGTAGGAGATGTAAATAGAAATTGTGATCAATCTACAGTAAAATTATGAACCTTTGGTCCAGTAGAAGAATCAACTGACTGAGATGTATTTTCACCAGAATCATTTTTATCAGAACCTAAATTATAATAAACAGTATAAACATCTCTGTATATTATATCATTAGAATCATCATAAACTTTAAATACTAAATCATTTTCTTTATTAGAAACATCTACATTTTCAAATTTAAATGTTTTGTTTGTTTTTGATAATATTGCTTCTTTTCAATTAACTGTAATACTTGAAATCTCAGAATCTGAATATGTTCAAGATATATTTATTAATGGAGATGATACATTTGATTCATCAATTAAGCTATTAAAACTTAAAATCTCACCAGAAGAAGTAGTTGATAAAGAACCACTTTGAGTTTCAGAATCTTCATTTTCTAATTCTTCAATACCCTCTTCTAATTCATAACTAGATCATTTATTTAATATATACCAATCTGATTTTATAAAAAATTGATCTATATTTTCTTTAAGTAAAGTTAAATCTAAATCTTTTTTTGAAGCATCTGACCTAGAAATAGTTATTTTTTCTCAAGGAGCAAGTACGGTATTTTTTCAAACAAGATTAGTTACCTCAACAAATCAAGAGATTAAATAAACAGTTGAACCCATTTCATTTTGAGAAACAGATAAATGTGAATTTTCATCTATTTTTAAATTAGCAAAACTTAAATTTAAATCAACTGATTTTAAAGCATCTAACCAAACCTCTCAAGAACTAACTGTAAAAACAGAATCTTCTCAATATTTTAATTCTCACAATCTATTAACTTTAAAATTTAATAAATTATTAAAAGTCAAAGATGCAGTTCATTGTTTAACTAATATTTTTTCTCATTTATAAAGAGTTCATTCTCCTTCTAAATCTTTTTTATAATCACCTGGATATATTAGAGTTGCTTGCGAAGATTCTCAATCTAGAGTTATTGTAATTCATGATTGATTTTCAACACTAGTTTTTGTA
The DNA here is from genome assembly GCA_937864295.1 of uncultured Candidatus Altimarinota bacterium. GTDB lineage: Bacteria > Patescibacteriota > Gracilibacteria > BD1-5 > UBA6164 > JABWCI01. Next base: position 6,009 of record CALMJA010000011.1, read on the forward strand.
TCACTAGAATCTCATGAAAATAAAGAAAATATTAAAAATAAAACTAATATTCATCAAATAATTGGAACAATATAATCTTTTATATTTTTTTGAAGTGTACTACTTCATCTTCTTCTTGTCATTATAAACAACATTATAATATAATTTATACATATATAATAAGCAAAATATTAAAAATTACAATACTAATTACTAAAAATAAAAAGTTATATATTATACAATAAATTAACATTATTGTAAACTTAAAATAATAAAAAATAGGACCTAAGTATTGATTAATTCGCAAATTATTTATAATGAGCTCGCTTTTATATATATATAATACAATGCATATGAAAAAAATAATCGCATTATTAAGTGTTTTAGCTTTAACTTTATTAGCATCTTGCGGTAAAGCTGAAGAAACTACTGAAGAAACTACTGCAACTGGTGTTGAAGTAGAAGCTACTGTTGATACAGTTGATACTATGGTTGAAACTGCTACTGGTACTGAAGTTGTTACTGAAGAAGAATTAACTGAAGAAGCTGTTGAAGTTGAAATGAATTAATTAATAATTCACAAATAAAAAACTAACAATTCAAATTGTTAGTTTTTTATTTGTTTAAAATGCAAAAATAATTAAAATCTGCTCAAATTTAAAAGAATAATTTATAAAAATGAGCGCACTTGAAAAAAGACTATTAAAAAAATTAAGGTCTGCTATAATGGATTTTGGTATGATACAAGCATGAGAGACAGTATTACTTTGAGTTTCATGATGAAAAGATTCAATGGTATTATGATATTTATTAAATGAATACAGAAAAGTAGTAAAAGACAAATTTGAAATAAGATGAATATATATTTTTAAAGAATTTTTAATAGATTGTGATATAAACTTTGAAGAAAAGAGAAAATACTTTGAAGACGTTTTAAATATACCTCTTGAAAAAGTAAATATAAATCTTCCAGAAGAATCAAAACTTAATGATTGAGTAGGTCAAAGTTGTCAATGGTGTGCTTATGCTAGAAGAATAGCTATGTTTAAATTATGTCAAAAATATAATGCAACAAAAATAGCTTTTGGGCATCATATGGATGATATAGTTGTTACTACTATGATGAATATGCTTGAGTGAAGAAAATTAAAAATAATGCCTCCTGTAAATAAGATGAGCAAATGAGATATTACTTTTATAAGACCAATGGCATATATTAGAGAAAAAGAATTAGTAACTTTTGTTAAACAAAAAGAAATACCTTATTCTTCATGTAATTGTCCTGTCTGAGAAAATACTATGAGAAACAAAATTAAATATTGAATAATTTGGGAAAATGAAAAAAACTTTCCAAAATATACTGAAAATATGTTTTGGGCTCTTATAAGAGATTTTAGAGAAAAATATGAAAAAGATGGATATAGTATGTAATTATTGCATAATAATAAAAGATATGTTAATATATTAAAAAGTTTAAATATTAACATTTTTTTTATGCCAGAAAGTATATATTCATTAAAAATTTTTCATTGATTTGATAAAGAAATAGTTGATTCTATAGTAAACAACTGTGAACTTAGAAAATATAATCTATGAGAATTAATTATTGTTGAATGAGAAGACTCAAATTGAGAAGGTTATATTTTAAAAAGATGAAAAGTAACTATATCAATTTGAGGTAAAAAAGTTGCTGAATTAAATCCTTGAGATATTTTTTGAGAAATAGCTTTACTTAATGAAGAGCAAAGAACAGCAACGGTTAGTGCTATTTCAGACTTAGAAGTTATTGTATTAAATTTAAATGATTTAATAAGTATAATAAATAATGATTCAAATAATATAAATAAAATTATAATAGAAAGAATAGAAGAAAATTTAAAATTATAATAAAAAAGAAGACTTAAGTCTTCTTTTTTATTTTGTAATTATCCTAAAACTTTTTTTACCTTTTCTAAGTAAAATAAATTTATCATTTATAAAACAAGCATTCAAATCTAAGTTAAAATCAGTCACTTTTTCTTCATTTATAAATATAGATCCTGCTTTTATAGCATTTCTTGCATTTGAATTTGAAGATTCAAGACTTGATGTAACAATTGTTTCAAATAAATTTTCTCAAGAAAAATTAAATCATCACATTGAAAATTTAAAAGTATCTAATTCATCATTATTAAGTGATTTTAAAATTTCTAACTTATTATTATCACCAAACATAAAATCTGATATTTTTTCAGAAAGTTTTGCTTCTACTGTTGAATGTAATATTTCAACAACTTTAAATGCAAGTAATTTTTGTCCTACTCTATCTTCTGGTTTTTTCATATGATTAGCTACTATTTCATCTACTTCTTCTGTTTCAATTAAAGTAAGCATTTTCATATATTTTGCTAAATCATCATCACTTGTATTCATAAAATATTGATAAATGAAATATGGTGTTGTTTTAGTTTTATCCAAAAACATTGCATTTCATTCACTTTTACCAAATTTTTTTCAAGTTGAATCAGTTATAAGTGGCCAAGTTAAAGCATAAGCTTCACTTTCATATTTTTTTCTAATTAATTCAGTTCAAGTAACTAAATTTCACCATTGATCTTGACCTCAAATTTGAAGAGTAACTCAAGAATCTTTAAATAATTTACAATAATCATATCATTGTAAAAGCATATATGAAAACTCTGTATAACTAATTGATTTATCTGGATCCTCTATTCTTTTTTTAACTGTATCTTTACTCATCATAACATTAATTGTTATGAACTTCCCTACTTCTCTAAGAAAATCTAAGTATCACATACCAACATAAAAATCCTTATTATTAACGAAATCGTATTTAAATTCATTTCATGTAAAATTCTTTAAATTTGTTAATATTGATGATATTTGAATTGAAATTTTCTTTTGATTATTATCCAAAGCTTCTGGTGAAAGAAAATTTCTTTCACTATCTTTTCATCCTGGATCTCAAATCATACCTGTTGCTCATCATGTAAGAGCAAAATATTTATTTCCTCTTCTCATTAAATGAACTCAAACCATAAATCATATAAAATTTCATAGGTGTAGTGAATCTGCAGTTGGATCAAAACCACAATAAAAACTCCCTTCTCAAGCATCAAATTTTTTAAACAATTCATCACTTGTAAATTGGTATAATAATCATCTATCAGCTAGTTCTTGTTTTAAAGGCTTCATTATTAGTTAATTATAAATAAATATTTTAAAATAATATAATTAAAAAGTGCATTAAATCAATAAAAATTTGATTTTTAGTCTAATTTAGTTAAATTTAGTTAAATTAAAAAATACTTATAAAAATATGATATTTTGGGATAGAAAAAATTACGTTGATCAAAACCCTTATCTTACAAAAGATATATGTCCTTTTTGTAAAATTGAAGAAGATGAAAAACCTCTTTTAGTTCACAAAACAAAATATTGGGAAATAAGATTCAACAAATATCCTTACTATTGATATAAGCAAAATTTACTTGTTTTCCCTATAGAACACAAGATTCTTACAACTGAATTGACTAACGAAGAATTAATTGATTTTAAAAATATAGAAATATTTATGAAAAATTATTTTTGAGAAAAAAGTTATTTTTCATTTATTAGACAAACTACATCTTGAAGAAGTGCAGAACACTTACACTATCACTATCTTGAATGAATGTTTATTCATTCTAAAGTTGATAATAAATTATTTACCGTAAAAAATGTTTCAAAATGAGAGAAATAGACATATCTAAAATTTTCTGATCAAAATGTAGAACAAAACTACTTGAGAAATTCTTCCTAGAATACGAATCTGGGAATAATGAATGATTCCACATGAGATGACTATCTCGTGATCTTGATGAACAAATAAATTCTATAAAAAGAGAGTTAGATAGCTTAACTGAATTATGAATACTTAAAAATAAAACTGAATTAAAAAAGAAAATTTTCTTTGTAAATACTAGATTTTATCTACTAGATGATTTTGTAAGTATTTTTGTAAAATCATATAATCCTATAGAAAAAATAAAAGAATATTTTAAAAATAAAGCTGATTTAGAACTTATAATTGTAAATGAATCTGTAAAAACAAAACTTTTAAATCCTGGTAAATCAATACTTGATATTTTCTTAATTTGAGAAACAGATAAAGAGGAACTATGAACATTTTTAAGCGAAATATTTTATGGTAGAAAAATAAAATATGCTATCATATCAACAGAAGATTTTTATAATAGACTAGAATTCTGAGATAAACTTATAAAAAATATATTAACAGAAAATTGAAATATATATTTAAAAGATAATTTAAAAATAAAAGATAAATTAGATTGAATAGAATAAAAAAGAGACTTTTACAGTTTCTTTTTTATATTTTAATAACTCAAATTTGATTTTCTACTTGTTTATATTTTATTTTATAATAAGTAAGTATTCAAATCATTGCAGCATTATCCATACAATAAACTAATTTTTTAGGATAAATAAAATTTAGATTATTTTTTTTAGCCAATTTTTCTATTTCATTTCTAAGTTTATTATTTGCACTAACTCATCATGAAAGCATAACTGTTTTTAAATTATTTTCTTTTGCAGCATTTATAAGCTTCCAAGCCAAAACTTCAGTTATAGCATTTTCAAATTCGAAACTTATTTGTTTTTTATCATTTAAACTCAATTCTCATGATTCTTCTACTCTCTTGTCTACTTCCCTTTTTACACTGCTTTTTAATCAAGAAAAAGAAAAATCAAAATCTTTTTTTACAAGCCAAACACGAGGAAATAAATCTATAGATTTTCATCATTCTAATTCATATTCACTTGCCAATTTAGATATAATTGGTCAACCTGGATATCAAAGTCACATCATTTTAGCTGCTTTATCAAAAGCTTCTCAACCTGCATCATCTCAAGAACTTCAAAGTTTTTTCATATCCCACATATCATTCATAGCATATATATCATTATGTCATCATGAAACTGTTAAACAAACAAGTGGAAATACTATTTCAGACTCTTCTCTTTCTAAAAAATTTGAAAATATGTGAGCTTGTATATGATTTATAGCAATAATTGGTATATTTAAAACAGTAGAAATAGTGCTTGCTACACTAGTTCAAGTTAAAAGTGATGGTAAAAGTCATGGAGTCGTAGTAACTCATATATAGTCTATTTCATTTAAAGTTGTATTTGTATTTTTTAAAACTTTATCTAAAACATTAAAAATAGCATTAGCATGCTCACGTGCTGCAACTTCAGGTACAACTCATCATGTTTCAAGATGAATTTTTATCTGACTTTCAGTATCCATAAAAATCAAATTATTATCTTCAAAAAGTGCTATACTTGTATCATCACAACTCGTTTCAAAAGCCAAAATCTTCATCTTTTATTTTTATTAATTAATCTTAAAATATATTATTTAAAAAAATAATTAAATCAAAACTAAATATTTTAAATTTGACTATATTGTTTTTTATTTTAAAATACTAAACATCAAATTTTTGAATAGAAAGGAAACAAAAATGTTTGATAAACTGGAAAAAGAATTCCAGTTGCTTGTTTACCATTTGTACGAAAATCAAGTACTACAAATGGAATTCTTAAGCAGCTTGATA
>CALMJA010000012.1 GCA_937864295.1 uncultured Candidatus Altimarinota bacterium
ATATCTTAGATTTGCATTAACAAACAATTTAAATAAAAAGAAAATGAAAAAAATCTCAGTGTAAAAATACACTTATAAATAATTGTAATAAATAAACTACATAATTTCAATTATCTATAAAATTATCATTTAATCAAAATATATATATTTGAGGAAATATATATCATAAAATTGTACAAATTCATGATATAAGTATAAATATAAAAGAAATTGGAATATTATTTAGCATTTTTAAATCTTAAAAATAATATAATTCATACTAAAAACATAGGAAATGATAATAACTCTCACATAGTAAAATATCAAAAAATATAACCTATATGAGCATCAGGTTCTCTAAAAAATATTTCAACAAATAATCTAAAAATAGCATAAAAAATTAAAAATAAAGATGCTATTTGTCATTTTTTTAGAAATCATTTAATATAAAAATAATTAAGTATCAAAAACAATACTAATCACTCTAGAAACGCTTCTAAAAGTGGAGAAGGGAAATATCAAATATTATCAATATAAACTGCTAAAACTCAATTATAATCACTATATCATAGTAATTCTTTGTTTAAGTAGTTTCAGATTCTACCTAATCACAATCATATTGGTAAAACTAAAGTTATTTGATCTGCTAATTTTAAAAAATCTACTTTAAATTTTTTTGCAAACAAAAGCATTGCTAAAATAACTCAAATAACTCAACCATGAAAACTCATTCATCATTCCCATACTTTTATTATATCAATAGGATTTGAAAAATAATTACTAAAATCATAGAAAAAAATATATCAAAACCTACCTCATAAAACTACTCATAAAAATATATATAAAAATAAATCATCCATTTTTGATTTATCAATAACATTTCTTTTTTGTAATATAAAATAGCCTACTAAAAAAGATAAAGCATACATAAGTCAGTAATAAGTCGGTGCTATTTTAAGACCAAATAATGTGATTTCAAATATTGTCATTTTTTTATATTATTTATATTAATTAAATTGTATTTAAGTATAAAATATTGCAAATTTTAAAATTAAAATTGTAAAAAAATAAAAAAGGATAAAATGTTAGGATTAAAAAAATATATTTAAAATATGATCGAAAAATTAAAAACAAATTGGAAAGCAGGATTAACTGTTGCAATGATAAATATACCTTTATCTATATCTCTTGCAGTTGCTTCATGAGCAACACCTATGCAATGAATAATAACTTGAATATGGGCATGAGTAATCGCATCTCTTTTTGCTTCTAGTCATCACAATGTTTTCTGAGTTGCAGGGGCTTTAAGTAGTATTTTACTAGGATTTATATTATTGCATCCAGAAAATTGAGTACTATTATTACCACTTATAGCAATATTTGCATGATTTTTTATATTACTTGTTTATATTTTTAAACTTACAAAATATATTACACTTATACCTTCTACAGCATTGCATTGATTTCTAATTTCTGTATGAGTTACAATTGCATTATGACAATTATCAGGTGCAATGTGATTAAATGATCCAGCATTAAAAATAGAACAACATCATGAAATTGCAATGAATATATATGAATTATTCAAAAATATATGAAGTGTAAATATAGCATCATTTATTACTTTTTGATTAGGTCTTAGCTTTTTAATTTTTTGTAAAAAATATTTTCCAAAATTTCCAGCAGTTATAGTTTTAACTATAGTATGAATAGGTATTTGAATACTTGTTTCTAAATGAATGCTACCAAATATGCTACTTTTAGTTACAAAATTTCCAAGTTTATCTTTTTCACTTGTAGATTTTTCATTTTTTTCAAATATAAAAATAGATTCTTTTTCAAATTTAATAGAAATATTAAAGTCTCTTTTCACAATTTCTCTAGTAGTTGCAATAATTGCCATAATTGAAACTATTATATCTGCTAGAATAGCTGAAAAAATTACAAAAACTAAATTTGATAAAGATAGGGAAGTATTATGACTTGCATTATCAAACATATGAACTTGAATTGTTTGATGATTACCAAATACTGCAGTATTCGTTAGAACAGCATTAAATATAAATTCTTGAGCAACTCATAGAACAGCTGCATTTCTTATAGCTATTTTCACACTTATAATATCAGCATTATTATTTAATTGAACATTTAAGTTTTTACCATTTCCTATAATATCGGCAATATTAATGAATATTGCAATATGACTTATAGATATTTCATTGCTTAAAAAATTATATAGTATAGAAAAACAAGCTTTTGTTATCACTCTTATAACTACATTTTTTTCTGTATTTTGGGAACCAACATATGGTATACTTATATGAACTGCAATTACTTTAATTATATATATAGGTAAAATCACAAATAGTGATGCTTATGTTACAGTATTTAGAAAATGATGACATAGAGAAAAAATCTCTCTATCTAAATATACTCATGCACAACACCATGAAGATGTATTACTTACAAAATTTTCTCTTTGATTAAATTATTTAAATATTGAAACAAATATTTTATTAATAGAAAAATTAAATCATAATCAAAAACTTATTATATCTCTAGCTCATATGTGAAATATAGATATAGATTGAATTGAAGCAATTGATGAAATGATTTGAGTTTTAAAAAATAATAAAATAGATGTTTATATATCTTGAATTGAAGATATCGAAAGTAGCTTTATTACAAAGATACATAATTATGAATATCTAAAAGAAAACAATAAAATTTATAGTTCTAGTGCTGAAATATTAGAAAAACTTACATAACTTGACCTTTTTATATTATATTGTATAAATATGTTATACAATATAATTGACTTATGTAATATCTTATACATAATTAATAATATATAACTTTTCTCTAGAAATAGGGAAGAGTTATTTTTATTTAAAGAAAATATATTAAAACATAATTCCATTAATTGACAAGTATTTATTAATGTGTCATAATATTTTTGTGAAAGTAATTTAAGTATACAAATTATTAAATGTCAATACTTATATATATTCTTATTAATTGTCTGCAAAATTAATTAATAATCAAAATATATAAGAAATTAATTTTAATAAATTAAATTATTTCAAAAACAAAATTATTATGAAAACAAATAAATTAAAAAAATTTACGAGTTTATCTTTACTAAGTTTATTATTAGTAAATACATTGAATCCAATAACTGCATTAGAGGCTTCAAGTAATTCAGATGTAATATACCCATTAAAAGAAATCTCTAAATTAGAATGTAGATTTAACGATTTCTCAGAACTAAGTTCTGATTGTAAACAAGATCTACCTATATTAAAAACAAGTGATTATCAAAAATATTCAACTCAAAATGGTTGATATAATGATTACACAAGATTATATACAGTATTATGGTGATCAAGTTATACTTACGGTTGGGATGTATGAAATGGATGACATATGTGAGTAGATATAGCAACAGCTAAATGAACTCCAGTATATGCAATAAGTGAAGGTACTGTAATTATAGCATCAGAATTAAATATGCTATGAAATACTGTAGCAATAAAGCATACTATAAATTGAAAAGAAGTAGTTTCAAGTTATTCTCATATGTCTTTAATTGATGCAAAAAAATGAGATAAAGTAAAAGCTTGAACAAAAATTTGAGAAGTATGATCAACTTGAAATTCAACTGGTAACCACCTACATTTTCAAATTGATATTGATACTTCATCTCCTCCAGCATATTATAGTTATGAATCATGTCCATATAGTTATTATAAAATAAGTGAAGAATGAGTTTGTTTTGGTGAACTTGAAAAATTAACTGTTGACCCTCTAGCATTTTTAGAAACTAAAGGAGCAGCGTTAAGTAATATTACAACTACAAGCACTTCTTCAAGTACAAAAAATACTACAAAAACAAACACAACAACATCTAACAATAGTGATTTATCAATATTTGAAAAAACTGTTTATGTATGATACTCAGCATGAGATATCAGAGAAGTTCAACAAATATATAAAGCATTATGATACTATAAAGGTGACATAAGTTCAGATTATAATGATGTATTAGAATCTGTAATTGATTACCAAGTAGATAAATGAGTAATTGCAAGTAGAAATGCAACATGAGCAGGTTGGTTCGGTCCAGCTACAAGAGCTCAAACAAAAAAAGATTATGAATCATATATAGCTAAATGATGAGAAGAAACTAAAACATATATAACTACAAATACTCAAACAGTTACAACTTCAACAACTCAAAAAATTAGTAAAGCTAGTTTAATGACAAGAGAAGAAATAGAGAAGAGAGAAGTAGAAGATTTTCAAAAAAATTATAATATCAATTTAAATTTTGAAAAAACTTGAACAAATATAGCAGTTTGAAATACTGAAACATTAAAATTAGATATCACAAATAGAAAATGAAAAGCTTTTAAATGAAGTTTACCTTGAGATATGACATTTATTGTAAATACAGAAACTGCAAATGTTTTTCCTACTAAACTATATTACTTTACAGATTGAAAAAGAGATATACAAGTTACTTGATTAAAAGAATGAAGTACAAAATTATATGTAAAAATCTGAACTGTAACAATAAAAACTTTTGATTTAAAAATATATAATTGAAAAGTAACTATTTATCCAACAACAGCATCTGTAGTTTCTCCAAACTCAGCTGTAATATGAGATACAAATACAGCAATTGCAGTATTTAAAGATAGTTCAAATAATAATTAGTAAACTTAGAATTTGGTTCTACATACAAATTAAAGGCAAGTGAATGAAATAAAGTATGTATAAAAACAGGTACTTTAAAAAATATTAAATCAGTATATACATCAAAATGTGATGATGATGAATTTAAAGAAGAAATCACATTTACATATAAAGATACAGTTGGATGATTATTGATATATGATTATAAAACATTAAACAAAAATGCTAAATTTGAAATAATAAACACATACAATAGTTCAAATTTAGCTAACAAAACAGTAAAAGTAAATAATCCAAAATGATTAGCTACAAGTTACGAATATAAAACAGAAGTATTAACTACTTTAGAACAATGAATTACATCATGAATAAGTAAATGATATTTCTTAGAAAATAGAGAATTAACAGAGTATGATGCATATACTTGGATTGAAAATTCATTAAATGAATTAAAAGTTCAAAATATAGATCAAAGTACAAAAAATACTATAACAACAAATTTAAAAGAGATCGACTCAAAGCAAAAAAGTGCATCAAAATATAATACAATTACAAGATGACAATTTCTAGCTTTAACATATAAATATTTAATTATAAATCAAAGTAATGTTGAATTAACAAAAACATACAAAGATTTAAATGAAGATGAAAACAAAATTGTAAACTATATTTTTAATAAAAATATAACATGGAAAGATCAATTTGGTGATTCATACTTCCAACCTAAATTAAAGATAACCAGATGAGAATGAGCATATATGCTTTCAAATATCTTTAATAACTATACCAATAATTTTTTAACTTTAAAATAAATATGAGAAACTTAACAGATAATTTTCACAGTGTTGATTTAAGAAATGAATCACAAATTACTTCTGAAATGGAAGACAGATTTAATCAAGCTTTAATTGAAATCCTTGGTTAATTACAACTTTATAAATTAAATATAAATATATGACAACAAGTTTAGAAACAAAAACAAATATTCAATCATGAATTGAAACTGGAAGAATTAATCCAGTAGAACAAACAAAAAATTCACTAAATAATTCATTACTTAATACTATTGAAAAATGAGAAATTGTAGATAGAAAATGAAATGATAGATTAGCTATAAGAATACAAACAATAGAAGCAACTAAACCTTTAACTAATGAAACACACTTTATAGTTGAAGAAAATTTAGCAAGAATGTTTTGATTGGATTCAAATAAAATAGCAAAATTAGAAAATGATTTCAAAGAACCAATGACACTTACATGAGTACTATCAGATGCAGAATGATTCTGGGATAGTCATGATATAGTAAAAGCATAAAAATATTTATCTATAAATATAAATGCAGACCTATATTATAGATATCCATAATACTTTTTCATTTGAAATAATTAAAGCCATTATGAAAATAATGGCTTTTTTATTTGTTTAAAGTCTTATTTTTCTTGATTATTTTTTAAAAAAGCTTATATTATAAATAAGAAAAATAATTGATAAATTTTGAAAAAGTGGCTGCAAGAAAAAGTAATCCATTAAATCCAGAAGCTAAAAGATACATTTATGTATCTTTATTTATGTTTATATGAATTGTAGCTTTTTTAGACGAAAAAAGTTCTATATTATGATTTTATTTATCTATGTGATTAACAGAGATATTTTGAGCATATTATAAATGGATTTTCTCACCTGTTCTTATTCTTTTTTCATTACTTATGATAAAAGATAAAAGTGTAAGTGTTAATACAACTAGAACAATTTGATTATTTATATATTTTGTTTCAATTTCTACATTGTTATGATTTTTTATAAGTAATTATTATGCTAGATTCAATTTATATCCTATGCTTGAAGATTTACTTTGAAGTATAGCAACAGCACTAGCATTTTTTCTATTATTCTTAACATCTCTTGTTATACTATTTAAATTTTCACCTGTAAATTTCGCTAGAAAAGCATTTGATATTCCTGAAAAGTTAAAAGAAATAAAAGATACTTTTGTATGAGAATGATTTAGTTCAAATACAAAAACCTCTAAAGCAACTAAAAATAAAAATGATGAAAGACTAGAAAAGAAAAAACAAGAGCTTGAAGAAATGATGGAAAAATTAAAAGAAGAAAAAGAAGCAATAGCAAAATCAAAGCAACCAAAACAACTACATATAGAAGACGCTCCAATTAACCCAAGAAAAGTAAAAATAGAGAAAAAAGAAGATTCTATTATAGGATCAATGTTTGGAAAAAAAGATGATGATGAAAAAGAAGAAAAAGAAGTAGCTATAGTAAGAAGTAATGAATTTAAAAACTGGGTATTTCCAGAATTATCACTTTTAGATAGCAAAAGAAACGTAGTAGCTGTTGATAAAAATGAAATAAGAAAAAAAGAAATAGAAATAGAAGAAAAACTACTTCAATTTAAAATAGAAGTAACAATGGAATGATATCAAGTATGACCAACAGTTATACAATATAGATTGAAACCAAAACAATGAGTTAAATTACAAAAAATTGAAAATCTTAAAAAGGACTTAGCACTTGCATTGCAAGCTAAATCTATAAGAATTCAAGCTCCAATTCCTGGACTTGGAGTAGTTTGAATAGAAGTACCTAATCCAAAAAGAGAGGCTGTATATTTAAAAGAAGTATTATCTAGTAGTGAATTTAATAATAAAAAATTAGAATTACCTATTGCAATATGAAAAGATGTAAGTTGAAATATAGTAGTTTGAGATTTAGTTAGAATGCCTCATTTACTTGTAGCATGACAAACAGCTAGTTGAAAATCTGTATGAATGAATTGATTTATAATCTCTATGTTATACAAATTTTCACCAAGTGAATTAAAATTGATATTAATAGATCCAAAAAGAGTAGAGTTATCTGTTTATAATTGAATTCCACATCTTTTAACTCCAGTTATCACTAATCCAGATAAAGCATTAAATGCTCTAAAATGGTGTGTTGCTGAAATGCTTAGAAGATATGATTTAGCAACAAAAGTACATGCTAGAAATCTAGTAGAATTTAATGCAAAAGTTAGTAAAGAAGAAAAATTACCATATATAGTTATAGTTGTAGATGAGCTTGCTGATTTAATGATGAGTGGTAATAAAAAAGAAGTAGAATGAAGTATTGCTCGTATTGCTCAAATGGCTAGAGCAGTTTGAATGCATTTAATTGTTGCAACTCAAAGACCTTCTGTTGATGTAATCACTTGATTAATCAAAGCAAACATACCAAGTCGTATAGCCTTTACTGTTGCTAGTCAAATTGATAGTAGAACTGTAATAGACAAAGCTTGAGCTGAAGATTTACTTGGTAGATGAGATATGCTTTATGCACCAACTGGCTCTATTGATCCAGAAAGAGTTCAATGAGTACTTGTTGAAACACATGAAGTTGAAGCAGTAGTTAATAAAATAAAATTAACTGTTGATCCAGATATGATTTGAAATCTACAAATACCAGAAATAACAGAATGAAAATCAAAACTAGAATGAAGTATAATGGAAAATTATAAATGAGATCAAGATGAAGATCCTGCTATAATTGAAAAAGCTATACAAATAGTAAAAGAAAGTAAAAAATGATCTACTTCTCTTATACAAAGAAAACTATGACTTTGATATGCTCGTGCTGCAAAAGTACTAGATATACTTGAAGAATTATGAGTAGTTTGACCAAGTAATTGAAGTAAACCAAGAGATGTATATGTTGATTAAAAAAACTAGAAGATAAATCTTCTAGTTTTTTTAATTTTTATAATAACTTTTTAAATCGTCAAGCTAAAATATATACATTTTAATGAAAATTTAATGTGGTATGAATATAATTAATTACCATAGATTATTTTGGCTTAAAGTAGAGAAAAAATAGTTTGCAAAAATAAAAAAATAATTAATATAAATCTGTTAATTATTTTTTTATTTAATAATAATTTAAAATTATGTGAAGTATAAATAATATAAATTTTTACACCAAAATCATATTAAAAATAACTATATTTTTGATTTGATTTTGGTCTTTTTTATTAAATGTTGATGCAGCAACAATAGAATCAACAAGTACATGAACAACATGGGAAAGTCCAAATAGTTGGGAATGATGAATTTTACCATGAATTGACGATGATGTAGTTATTAATTCAAACATGTCATTTTATAGTAATATAAATATTTGATCATTAAAAATAAATAATTGAGCAAGTATAAAAAAAATAAGCTCCTATACTTCATATTATTTAAAAGTTAAATGATTAACAATAAATAACTGAATTATATGATGAGTTAATGATTGATATACTCAAGTCGTAACATTTAATTTTGAATGATGAATAATAAATAACTGAACGATATCATATATAAATACTCTATATATTTCAAATACACTTGAAAATAATTGAGCAATAGATTCATATATAAGATTATGATGAAATACTGAAGTAAATAATTATTTTGCTTTTAATAAATGATTATTTTTAAATTGATATGAATTAACTCTATGAGAATGAAATTATATTTATTGAATTATATGACCATGAATAGTAAATCCTAAAAATAATGCAAGTAATTTATATATATGAAATTATTCTAATAATGTTAATATCAACTTTGAAAATTTATATATCAATGATCCGTTCACCCCCCTACACTAATCTAATAACCCACGAAATCTGACTCTCTAGACTTTGTTCGAAGAAATAAATTTGAGTCCTCTGAATATGACTATCG
>CALMJA010000013.1 GCA_937864295.1 uncultured Candidatus Altimarinota bacterium
CTTTTTTTCATAATCTTCTAATTTACTTTGTTTTCTTGTTTTTATTCATTTTCTTGTTTTATATTGAATACTAGACTTTAATTCATTTGCTTTTATTTCATATTTTCAATTCACTTCATCAAATAATCTTTGTTCTTTACTTAAGCTTTGTTCATAATAAGCTAGATTTAAATATTCTCTACTATAAAATTTTCAATCATTTGTTAAATATAAATTAGAACATTTTTTTCAATTTCAAGGACATATAAACCACCATCTATATCAACCATAATTACATTTAGTTATTGTTAACTGAATCACATATCAATAATCAGAAGTATCTAATTTATTAAATATAATATGTTTATTATTTACAAACACTTTCAAATATCATTCTTTTTCATCTTTTTCTAATATTAAACCAATTGAAAATTCATTTAATTTAATAATTCAAGAAGTAATATTTTTATATTTTTTTAGTAATCAATAGTCTCTTAAATCTGAAATTTTTAATATATTTTCATAATTTTCTACTAAATTTTTGCTCATATTGTAGTATAAAATAGTAAAATAACCGAAATCAATAAGTTCTAGGTAGACACTTTTTAGTATAAAATAGTTAATTTACACTTATTGGAAGCTAAAAACTAACTAGTCTACACTTTAAATACAAAATCATACATTTTGTATACAAAATGTCACACTTTTTGATAAAAATCATACACTTTTTAGTATTTTTATCTTTGAAAAATATGATTTTTTATTATAATTTTGGTGTATTGATATATCAATCATATTTCATTACAGAAGTGATTATTGATTTTAGTAATCCTTGCCATAATAAACACAAAAAAATACCATTTTTATGGTATTTTTTTATTGCATTGTATGCATATGTTCAGCTGATATAGATACATCTCAATATTCACTCCTAACAGTAAAGAAAAATTCCTCATCACCTATTAGTTTTCTTGTCTTTGATTTTATATCTTCTATTAATTCCAATTCTTTTCAATGAAAAGTTACAACAAAATCAGTTGAGGATATAACACTTCTTCAATCTAAAGAAACAGGAGTTCATTTAGTAACTAAAAAATCTTTAGTTTTTGTATTTCATAAAGCTACTCACATATTTTATTATTTTTTTAAGTAAATTGTAAAAGAAACTATATCTCATCAACCTGTTACTTTATCTAATATATCTCAAACCAATAATTTAATATTATCAATTACTGGTTCTAAATAAGGTTTATTTTGTTCTAAACACGAAACTAAAACTATATTTTTTTGTGGATATTTTTCGTAAATATATCTAAGTACATATCATAGAAATTCTGTAGCTTTTCATTTTATAAAAACTCAGTCCTCATATCAATTTTCTCTGTATTTTTCTTTTAACATCCCAGATAGATGCAAATATCAAGATGCTGAAGTTACATCTATAATTCTGGCTATACTTTTTTCACTATTTAAATCAAGTAAATGGAGTTTTATATATCATAATAATCTACCTAATTTATTGTTGAAAAAAAAACTCGATTCTCTTATATCAAGGTTCATTTTTTTCTTCTATATTTATAATAAAATTATTATAAAAATCAGTATCATTTTTTCAAACACTAGGATGTAAACCTATAAGATTATCCATTTATTGTATTTAAATATAATTAAATGTAGTATAAATAATAAAATTATTTTGTAAAGAGAATATATACACAAAGTAAAGAAAACATAAAAACTAAATTGACTTAAAATAACTAAAATTTATAATAAATTTATTAAAAATAATAAATTAGCTATGCTTAAAAAAATATTGTCTGCAGTCCTGCTTTTTAGTGTTTTTATAAATAATTTTTTCTTCTTTAAATTGTATGCATATGAAACCAATAGTTTAAACACTCCTTG
>CALMJA010000014.1 GCA_937864295.1 uncultured Candidatus Altimarinota bacterium
TTTACACCTAGAATTATAATAGATACTTGTGTAAAAATGTTAAATCCAACAAATGAAGAATATGTGCTTGACCCTAGTTGTTGAAGTGCTGGTTTCTTAGTACATGCAATGCAATATGTATGGGGTAAATATAATATAGCTAAACAATATCAATCTGAATATGCTTGAAAATATCTTTATGGTATAGATTTTGATGAAAAATCAGCTAAAATTTCAAAAGCTATTATGCTTATTGCTTGAGATTGAAAAACTCATATTTTTAATGAAAATACACTAGATTATAAAAAATGGTCTGATAAAGCTCTTGTATGATTAAAAGATGAATGACTTATAGCTTGAAGAGAAAATAGAGATTTGAAATTTGATATAGTACTTTCAAATCCACCTTTCGCTTGAGATATACAAGAAAAAGATATGATTTCTCAATATAGAGACTTACTTTGAGATAAAGCAGATAAAAAATCTATTGATAGACATATATTATTTATTCAAAGAATACTTGATATGTTAAAGCCTGGAGGTAGAACAGCAATTGTATTACCTCAATGAGTTTTTAATAATACAAACGATAAATATATAAGAGAATATATATTAGATAAAGCTCGTATATTATGAGTTGTTTGATTACACGGAAATAGTTTTAAACCTCATACTTGAACAAAAACATCTATTTTCTTTTTAAAGAAATGGGAATCAGAAGAACAAAGACAAAAATATCAAAATGATGACTATGAAATTTTTATGTGAGTTAATAAAGTTTCTATAAAAGATAATTCTTGAAACTATATTTTCTTAAAAGATGAAAATGGTTGAGATTTATTAGCTACAGAAGATAATTTCCCTTATAAAAAATGAGAACTAATTTATAAAACTGATTTACTCGATATTGCTGATACTTTTATAGCTTGGTGAAAAGAAAATCTAAAAAATTGAGATAATATGTTTAAATTTTTAAATCAATAAGAAATGTCAAATTATAAATCTTGGGATATATATACTGAAATAGATTATATAAGTTTATTTATAAAAACATATTTAGCATTTATTTCAACTGTAAAAAATATAACAAAAAAAGATGACGAATGAAAAGCTATGGAAGCTTATATGGGACACTATTCATTTAAAGAAAAACTTAATTTTAGTGAAAAAAAAGATTTTAATAATATAAAAAATTTATATCTATTAGGAAAAAATGTTTTTGAAATTTCTAAAAGAGATGATTATTTATTTTCTAACTTTTTCACTATATATAAAGATTTTTCAGATACAAAAATAAGAAATAATATAAGGTTTAATCACCAAAGAAAAAATGCAGATATCCATTGAGTTTTTAGCATTCTATATAGATGAGATAAATTAGAATTAAAATTTAAATCAGAAAAAATAGTTTATGAAAAATCTTGAGATGAAATTATTTTTGATAAAAATAAAGAATTTAAGATAAATGAAAATGATATAAAAAAAGAAAAATTATATATTAAAGAGAATTTTTTAGAATATTTAAATAAGAAAAATTTTTATAATAATTTTTCATTGGATTATGATTCAAATAATATAAAAATCTTTCTTGAAAGTGAAATGGTTGATTATTTAGATTTAATTTTTAATAAAATTTTTCCACTTAAACCATTTAATAATTTTGAAAATGCAGAATCTTTTAATGCAAGTGAACAAGCAGAAGTCAAAAAATGGTTAGCTTGAATATTAAAAGATGTTAGAAATTTAGTTATGCACGCATATATAGATCCCCTAGATAAAACCACTAAGGAATTATATAAAAACTGATATAATATTTTAAGAAAAATATTAGAAAATAATATAGACTATTTAGAAAATATTATTCAAATAAATGAAAATATATAATTTTAAATGAAAGCTATTTGATATAGAATATTCAAGTATAAAAATATCTGAACTTGAAAAGTCTGATAAAAGAATGGATGCTGAATTCTATTCAGTTTTTAATATTGAAAATGTAAATATAATAAATAGAAAAAATTGTCTTTTTTTATCTGATATTTCTTGAAAAATAACAGATGGTACTCATCAAACACCTACTTATATAAATGATTGAGTTCCCTTTTTATCAGCTCTAAATGTATTAGAAAATTCAATAGAATATAATTCATATAAATTTATTTCAAATGAAGAACATAATAGATTGATTAAGAGAGCCAAAGTAGATGAATGAGATATTTTATTAAGGAAAGTATGAGTATGAGCAAGACATGCTTGAGTTGTTAATATAAAACCATTTGATTATAGTATATTTGTAAGTGTTGCTTTAATAAAATTATTAAGTGAATATAAAAATATAAATTACTATATTTCAACATTTATAAACTCATTCTATGGGCAATTTCAATTATTAAGATTTAATAAATGAATTAGCCAACCAGATTTACATTTAGAAGATATTGCAAAATTAAAAATACCTATACCATCTGAAGATTTTCAACAAAAGATAAAAGAACTCATAATAAAAAGTACTGAGGAAAAAGAATTATCAGAAAAACTTTATAAAGAATCAGAAAATTTAATACTAAATGAATTATGATTATTTGATTATTGATTAAAAACAAAAAACATAAAACTTGATTGAGATTATGAACTAGAAGTTGAAGAAAATCATTCTACAACAAATTATAATATTTTAAAAGAACTTGATAGATTTGATGCTGAATACTGGGATTATAAATATTTAGAAATTATTAGTAAAATAAAAAATTATAAATATTGATATGATAAAATATGAAATTTATTTAAAAATAAAAAAAGAAGTATAAAAACATACAATGAAGATTTTTGTAACTATTTAGAAATTTGATGAATAAATATTGATAGTTGAGAAACTAATTATTCATATATGAATATAAATGTTTTACCATGATGAAACAAAAAACTATTAAAAAAATGAGATGTTGTAATTTCTAAAGTCAGAACATATAGATGATGAATTGCAATAATTAAAGATGATAATATTATATGAACTTGAGCTTTAACTGTATTAAAGAATAATTGAAATATAAATCAAGAAACTTTATTTATATTTCTAAAATCAAAACCAATATTAGAATTAACATTGAAATTTAATACTTGAACATCATACCCTACTTTAAATGATGAAGATATAACAAATTTATATATTCCTAAATTTAATATTGAAATTCAAGAAAATATAAAAAAGAATATAAATAAATCTTTTGAAGCTAAAAATAAATCTAAAAATTTATTAGAAGTAGCAAAAAAAGCTGTTGAAATTTATATTGAAAAAGAAGAGAAAGATTGATTTGATTATATTAAAAATAATTCTTAATATTTATAATTATGAAACTTTGAAAACTTGAAAAAGTTCAACTAAGAGAAGTATGGAAACACGAAGCCTTAGATTTTACCAATTGGGTAGCTAAAGATGAAAATTTAGCCTTATTAAGTGATGAAATAACAGGAACTGTCATTGCAACATCACCTATTGCA
>CALMJA010000015.1 GCA_937864295.1 uncultured Candidatus Altimarinota bacterium
GAGTTGGTAGAAGAGAAATAGGGCATTGAGCATTAGCTGAAAGAGCATTGATTGCCGTTTTACCTGAGTTATCAGATTTTCCATATACTATAAGAGTAGTTTCTGAAATTACTACTTGTAATGGTTCAAGTTCTATGGCTTCAATTTGTGGTTCTACTATGAGTTTAATGCATGCTTGAGTTCCTATAAAAGAACCAGTTGCATGAGTTGCTATGGGTATGATTTATGATGAAGAAACTCATAAATATAAAATACTTAGTGATATACAAGCACAAGAAGATTTTTTATGAGATATGGATTTTAAAGTTGCTAGAACTAAAAATGGTATTACTGCTATGCAACTTGATGTTAAAATAAAATGATTAAAAATGGATGTTTTCAGAGATGCTTTTAGTCAATCAAAATGAGCAATTTCTTATATTTTAGAAAGAATGCTTATGGTACAACCTAAAGTTAATGAAAAACTTTCACCATATGCACCTTTAATTATGAATTTACAAGTTCCAGTTGATAAAATAAGTGCTATAATTTGAAAAGGATGAGAAAACGTTCAAAGAATGGAAAAAGATTACAATGTAAGAATTTCAATAGCAGAAGATGGTATGACTACAGTAACTGCTGTTAATCAAGAATGAGGAGAAAAAGTTATTGCAGAAATAAAAGAGAAATTATGGAATCCAGAAGTTTGATATAAATGAACTTGAGTTATTTCAAAAATTATAGATTGAACTGGAGCTATTGTTGATTTTAAAGGAAAATCATGAATGATTCATATTTCTAAATTGAGCTTTAAAAGAATAGAAAAAGTTGAAGATGTAGTTAAAGTTTGAGATATTGTAAATTTTGAAATAGTAGAAATAAATCTTGAAAAAGGAAGAATTTGATTAAAAAGAGAATTAAATGAAGATGAATTAAAAGAATTAGAAGAAATAAAAGTAAAAAAAGAATCTGAATTAAAAGCTAGACATGAAGCTGAATTAGCAAAAAAAGAATCTGATGAAAATAAAAAAACTGTTTAATAAAACAGTTTTTTTATTTTTGACTTTTGTTAAATTATAGTAAAATATAATACGTTTATTACTAATAATAAATGTATGTGAGAAGCAAGTGTAGTTTTTAAGTGAAATGGTGTTGAAACTATTATAAAGGATATAAAAAGATTAGATATTGATGAACAATCTTATCTTCGTTCTATTAACTCATGTATGTGAGCAGATTACACTAGTTTATGACAAATACCAGATTTTTTATTACCAGATTTAATACATGCTACTAGATGATTATTGATGCATATAATTGCACTAAATACAATAATTAAAGATGTAGGAGTACAAAATATAGGACCAGATTTTAAGTTTGGAAGTACTAATACAAGTGATTTTTCTAGAAAAATTGCAAGTACAAATGAAATAACAGCTGAAATAGTTATTACTTATGTTAAAAATCAAAGAGGGTATATAGAAAGTTTATTAGTAAATGATATAGAAAAAAAAGCTGCATAAATGCAGCTTTTTTTATTCTCTCAAAATATAACCTTCTCAAACAATAGTATGTAAATCAAAACTTTCTCAAAGTTTAGTTCTTAAGTTAAATAATGTTACATTTATTGTGTTATCTTTTACTCACATTCAATCATAATCTCACCATGCAGAAGTAATTAATTTATTTCTAGAAATTATTTTATTTTTATTTAGTAATAAAATTTCTACTATCATTAATTCTTTTTTTGTAAAATATATATTTTTATCAACTCATGAAATAAAACTTTTTGATTTTAAATCATATAGTGTATCTTTATATTTTATCATATTTTCTCTTAAATTTGCTTCTCTTCTAGTTAATGATCTTATTCTTGCTTCTAATTCTTCAATTGAATAAGGTTTTGGCAAATAATCATCAGCTCATAAATCAAGTCAGTAAATCTTCTTTTCTATATCATTAAATCATGATGTAATTATTATAGGAGCTGCAATTTTTTTATTTTTTCTAATCCATTTTATGATATCAAATCATTCATTATTTCAAGCTAGATTTATATCAATTATAAAAATATCATTATTATTTTTATAATTATTAAAAAACTCTTCTTTAGATGTGTGAATTGAAACCATGTATCAACTTTTTTTTAAAATTTTAGCTAAATTTTCTGCTAAATTAATATCATCTTCTATAATTGTTATTTTCATTTTTATTGATTAATAGGATAAAATGGCCAATAATTTAGTATATTGTATAAAAAATTTATACTATAATTGATATATTATACTCATAGCACATTAAATTTTCATTAAAATGATGTAGTTTTTTTATTTTTCAAGCATATATCATCTATTTATCATAGTTTTTAATTTGAATGATTCTCATAATTTCTTTCTAATTTTTGAAATAGTAACGTTTATAGTATTATCAGTTACATCAATTTCATCAAACTTTCACCATACTGAATTTATTAAATCTATTTTTTTTACTATTTTTCATACATTAAACATCATATATTCAACAAACTGAATCTCTTTTGATGTTAAATCAATAACTTCTCATTTTTTTCTTATTAATTTTTCTTTTAAATTTAAAACTAAATCATTATAAGTTATTTCAGAATTATTTATATTTTCATAGCTTCTTCTAAGTAATGCTCTAATTCTAGCCTCAAGTTCTTCTATAGAATAAGGTTTTGCTAAATAATCATCTGCTCAAATATCGAGTCAATAAATTTTTTTTTCTATATCCCAATATCAAGATGTAATTATTATAGGTGTTTTATTATCTCTATTTTTTCTAATATATTTTATTATATCAAATCAACTTCAATCAGTTAATGAAATATCAATCACATATAAATCAGAATCTAAATTATTTTCATTTATAAATTCATTATATGAATTAAATACTTTTGTATTATATCAATTTCTGTTTAATTTTTTTGCTATATTGTTTGATAAAATTTTTTCATCTTCAATTATTGTTATATGCATTTTTATATTTTATTTGTTAGAGTTTTTTATTAATTTTATATTTTCTTCATTTTTACTATAAAATCATTGAAATAATTCTATTCATAAAATATTTTTTACAAAATTATATAATTCTAGATTTTCTACCCATTCTGCTACTACCTTTATTCATTTTTTATATAAATTTTTTAATTCTAAAATTATATTATCTATCATTGATTCAAACATAATTTTATTTTCCTTATAAATTTTATAAATTCATTGTATTGTTTTTCAGTCAAGTTTTACTATATCTATATTATCTCATAGAAAAATAATACTTTTAACACTATCTCTTATTTTTTCTACATTTGTTTCTATATCATCAAGTGCTATTTTTACTCAAATTCATTTTAATTTTTTTATTTTATCTCTAAATTCATCTGTATTTGGAATTTCTTCATTTTCAAGAATTTCAATTATTATTAATTCACTTTTTAGTTGAACAGAGTATTTTAAAATTAAATCATATATTATTTTTATAAAATTATCATTCATTATATCTGATATTTCAGCATTTATAGATATTGGGCTAGCAACTTTTCACTCACTTATATCTCTAAATATTTTTTCAGCAACTATATAAAATGTATTTATTCATAATCAAATTCATTTATGTATTTGTATAAAATCAAAATGGTTAAAATCTCAATCATTAGATTTAACTCTTAAAAGTCATTCATTAAAAATTATTTCGCATTTTCATGATAATATATTTTGATACTCAATTGATAAATCTATATTTTGATAGAGTATATTTAAAAACTCTGATTTAAGTTCCATATATGTTTCAACAGAAAAATTCATATTTTTATATTTTTCTGCTTTTATTAAAAATTCTTTGAATATATAACTAAATTTTTCACAAAAAAATAGTATTAATCAAAATTCAGTTTTTAGTTGTAATAAATCAATATCTATTAATTTTTCAACATCAAATTTTGTTTTATCTATAAATTTTAAAACATCTCATGAAAATAAATGAGAAATAGATTTTTCTCAATTATTTTGTACATCTAGATTTTCTCTATTTTTAGACATTTTGGTACTAATTATAAAATTAATTATTATTAGTATATTCACTCCATATTAACGCAACCTTAATTTTTTTATATAAAATTATATTTTGTAACTATTTTGTAACTAACTTTAGGTATAAAAATAATACTTATTATTTTATATTTAAAATATGGTCTTGATTAAACAAATAGAAACAAAGTGAATATGAGAAAATCAATTAATTGAGATGTGAAAGGTTCAAAAAGATATGTGGGCATTTTGATTATGAGAATATGTGAAATGTAATTGTTGTAATAAAATTCATTCTAAAAATGATATATTTTGACATTTATCAGATGAAGTTAGAAGAGAGTCTGTTACTAAATTAGAGTGAATATATCTTTGAGATTCTATAAATTGTAAAACTTGTAATTCAACAAATACAGAATTTATTTATGATGTTTCAACTAATGTAGAAACTTTTAGAGATAGATACAAAGAACAGGCATTTTTAGTACTATCATATAGTGAATCATGAGATATAGTTTGATTTTGTGATTGATATATATCTGATTTTAAATCAATATTTTTAAAAGATTTATCAGCTCATTATGAAAATTTTTCTATTACTGAAATTGAAGATAAAATAAAAGATACATTAAGTTTAAAAGAATTAGATAAGATGCTTTATTTTTCATCTTTATGAACATATGAAAGATATTTAAGTTATTGATATATATATGAGTTATTAAGGTCATTTTTTAAATCAATTGATTTAAACTTACAAATTCCAGGAATAACAGAATTAGATAAAAATAATTCATTATATAAAATTTATCAAATGATGTGAAGTAATTCTCTTTGATTAGATAAAAATTTAATCTCAAATATAAGTAATAATTATGATTCTGATATATGTGTTTTCCCAGATCCAATAAATGATTTTAAAACTAAATATGACGTAAGTTTTAGAACTCTTGTAAAAAATCATAAAATAAAATAATTTTGATATTGTAAAAAAATTATTATAAGTATATGTATTATAAGATTATTTTAAAATATGGATTTATATACTATAATATATTTTGTTTCTATATTGTTTATAATTTTTTCAGGTTTCAGTATAAAAAATAATTTGAAAAATTTAGCTGCAAATTATTATTTTGTATTTAGTATTTTTTTATCTTTATGGTTTTTATTATATTTTGTATTTTATCTTTTAAATGATACAAAATATATTTTACTTACTTCAAAGTTCGCTTTTTTATTTTCTATTTATTGAATTTATAATTTTTTCCAATTCATAAATTATTTTTGATTAAATTCAGTTAAATCTAAAGTAGTAAAACTTATAGAAATAGGGATTTTATCATTTATTTGATATTTATATGTTTTCACTGATTTTATATTAAAGTGAGTAAAGCTAAATCCAAATGATAATATATATTATGAGTTGTATTGAAAATATGTATTTATACATTATGCATTAACTATATATTTGTCTTTATTTATTATATTAGCTTTTTATTTTAAATTTAAAAAGTTAGAGTATATAAATAAAATTAGATTAAAAAATATATTTTATTCATTTTTGTTTTTCTTATTTTTTTGAGTTTTATTTCAAACAATATTGCCATATTTTTGAATTTATCTATTCGTAAAAGAAATTATACTTTTTATATTACCATTTGTAATTTTTTCTTGGCATACATTAAACAAATATCATTTTTCGGATCTTGCACTTAGATATAATGAAATAGTTTCATTTTCATTATCTTTATTTATAACTGTTTCATTTTTATTTTATAGAAAAAATATATGAATAAATATAGTTTATAATGATAATCTATGGTGAATTAATAGTTTTTTCACATATACTGATATTATATTTTCAGTTACATTATTTTTTATTTTATATAAAACATTTATAAATTTATTACCTTTAAATAAAGATTATGATAATTTTTTAAAGTTGTTAAATAAATTAAAAGAGCAAATACCTTTTTTAATTGATTTTGATTGATTACAAAATCATTTAAAAAAATATGTTTCAGAAAATTTTAAAGTTAATTATATAAATATAGATCTAAATTGATATAAAAATACTCAAGTATTTGATTTTTTTAACTCTAAAAGTACAAATGATATTTTTATAAATGATATAGTTTTTTTATCAGAAAATAAATACAGATTTGATTTAGAAAAATTAAAAAGGGAATTGAATACAGACGTTTATTTGGTTATACCAATGAAAAATAATTCTTGAGAAATACTTTGATTTTTTGAGTTATGAAAGAAGCCATTTAGTGAACATTATTTTACAGATGAGATAAAGATAATAAGAGATTTTGCATGATTTTTATCATGACATTTAAAATATATCGAAATATATTCTAAAATAAATTATTTAACAATAAATTTAGATACAGAAGTTGATAAAAAAACAATAGAATATAATAACTTAATAAACAAATTAAAAGAATTTATTTCAATTAGTTCTCATGAAATTAAAACTCCTATTTTGTCTATTTCATTGCAATTAGAAAGTATTTTAGATGATATTAATGATTGAAATATAGATATAAATTATATTAAATGAGAGTTAAATATATTGAAAAATCAAGTATATAAAATATCTGATTTAGTAAAAGTTTTATTTAACATAGAAAAATACGATATTTGAAAAGTATCATTATATATAGAAAAAATAAATCTTAAAACTACATTATTATTTGAAATTGATTCTTTACAAAAGTTGAATTCAAATCTAAAAATAGATTTTGATTTTGATGAAAAAATAAATTATATAGATTTGGACAAGGTTCAATTTTCTCAAGTAATATCAAATCTTTTACATAATGCACTTAAATTTTGTTCTAAAGATAATCCTGTTGTTTCTATAGAAGTTAAGGAAATTAAAAATAATATAAGTATAAAAATAGAAGATAATTGAAGTTGATTTAGAAAAAGAGAACAAGAATTTATATTTGAAAAATATTCTACAGGTTATTGAAAATCTATTTGATTATGATTAGGTTTATATCTTTGTAAAAAAATAGTAGAGTTACATGCTTGAACTATAAAGGCTTGAAATTCTAAAAAATTATGATGAGCTATGATTTCAATTATTATTCCAAAATATCAAAAAAAAGAGAATTAATTCTCTTTTTTTTGATATATATTTATTAATCTATAAAATATAATTATTATTATATATTTTTTTCATATGAATTTTTTAATTATTGAAGATGATATATTTTTGGCTTCCAAACTAAAATACTTATTTGATAAGAGAGAAAATACAAACTTAGTAACTGTTGTAAATAATTATTTACAATTTCTAAATGAAATATCAATTATAAAAATATATGATGTTATATTACTTGATATAAATTTGTGAGATAAACTTAAATCTTGAATTGATATAATAAAATTGATTAGAGATAAAGCTATATATGTACCTATTATAATAGTTAGTTGAATAGACGATATAGCAAATATGGCAAAAGTTTTTAGTCTTTGAGCAAGTGATTATATAATTAAACCTTTTAGATTTGAAGAGTTAGAAATAAGGGTTTTAAAATGGTTTAAAACTAATTTTTTAAAATCAGAGGATTCAAGTAATAATATAATTTATAATTGATTATTATATGATTGTGATAAAAATAATTTTTATTATAATTGAATTATTATAAATTTAACAAAAAAAAATAAATATTTACTTTCTATTTTTTTCTTAGATAAAGAAAAATTTTTATCACAAAATTTTATTGAAAATAAGTTATTTTGAAATTATGATTTATTTCAAAATAAAAATATTAGAATTTATATTTATAGATTGAGAAAATCACTTAAATATATTTGAATCGATAATTGGATAAAAAACATAAGAGGTGAGTGATATATTTTCAAAAAATAGTTTTTTATGATATAATACTTTATATATTAAAAATAAATTTTATAGATGTTAGAAAAAGAAATAAAAATACTTGAAATAAACAAAGAAGAAATAGTTAAAAAATTAATTGATCTTTGAGCAGTAGAAACTTTTACATGATTTATACATGATATTTATTATGATTTTGTAGAATGAGATTGTAATAAAATGGAAGAAAATAAAAGACTTTTTAGAGTAAGACAAAAATGAGAAATTCATTTATATACAATAAAAAGAAAAAGAAATAAAGAATGTGATTGATGAGAAGATTGATTAAAAGTTGCAGATGAATGAGAAAATATTATAACAGATGTTGATAGTTTTAAAAAAGTATTAGAAAAATATGGGATGACACAAACTAGAGAAAAGAAAAAATATAGAACTTCATATAGATTAAATGAAATTGAATTTGATATAGATGAATATGACTCTATTCCACCACTTTTAGAAATAGAAGCAAAAACTAAAAAAGAAATAAAAGAATATATAAAACTACTTTGATTAGAAAATAATATACAAAAAGATTTTTGATCTAGAAAATTATTTGAATACTATGGATTAGAATATTCATATTTATAAAAAAATGTACTTAAAAGTACATTTTTTTTAATTAAATAACAAAAAAAGTAATCGCTTAAGCGATTACTTTTTTTGTTATTGTTGTTTTTTGAGTAGTTCTAGAATTTTTTGTTACAGATTTTAGAGAAGTAATTCTATTTGTATTTTTAATAGTTTCCATTCTAATTTCTTTAATTTTTTCCATAGTTTCTTTAAATGTATCAAATTTTTCTGCAAGACCAGAATATACAACTCAAAGAGAATATTTACTACAGCTAGAAGCTTTTTCAATTTTATTTTTTTTCATTATATTGCAGATATCGCAATCTTCTTTTAAACTTTTACTTTCAACAATTACTAGATTCTTTAAATCAATTGTTTCAGCATATTTTTTTCTTAAATCAGTAGCTTTAATATCAAAATCAATAGTTAATCTTTCATCTCAAGATTTGCTTACCATAGTAATTCTTCTATAAGTAGTTTTTATTGCAGGTGATATATCTGGTGCTTTTTCTCCACCATATACACTTTGCCATACTCAATCAAAAAATCTTTTTTTACCTCTAGTCATAAATCCATGTTCAGAAGAAGGGAATTCATATCTATATTTATTTGTAACTCAAGCATTTTTTTGTTTGTATTCAAAAAATGCAATATTAGAATCTACATAATATCTTGTTCTTACTTTTGTTCTTGATTCTAATTTATTTTGATGTTGATTATAAAATAAATAATCAGCAGTATCCATATAAACATTGTCATAATTAAATACTTTTTTACCATCAATTTCAAGTACATTAAAATTATCTTTTAGTTCATCTAAAATAGTTGAAAATTGTTTAGAATTTAATAAAAACTTTCTATCAATTCTTTTCAAAAAGCTAGCTGTAGCATTTAATTGATTTAGAGTTATAGATTTAAAGTTTTTAAGTTTTGTACTATATTTTACTGGCATATCGTAAATAATTATATATTAATTTTGTTTTTGTTTTTTTGTTATATATTTATTTTATCACAATTTTTTTTATAGGTCAAAAAAATGACATTAAAATTGCATTAAAATTATGTATGTTATTGCTGCAATTGCTCATGCAATTGGAAGAGTTACAACCCATGATAATAAAATTCCTTTCATCATTGATTTATCAATAACTTCTTTATCTTCTCATTTTTTACTACTTAAATATTGTCTAAATAGTCATATCCCAAATATTGCTCATAGAGCAATTTGAGTTGATGATACTGGTAATCATAATGCAGATGCTAAAAGAACAGTAGCAGCAGCAGATAGAGCAACACAAAATGCTCTTATTTGATCTAATTTTGTAATTTCATTTCAAACTGTTTTAATAAGTCTTGCACCAAATATAGATAATCATAATGATAGAAATACAGCACCAATCATCATTATCCAAAATGGAACTCAAGCAGCTTTAACTATTTCAGCTCAACCATTTTTAATTGTTTCATTAATAGCTGCAAGAGGTCAAATTGCATTTGCAACATCGTTTGATCAATGTGCAAAAGAAAGTAGAGCAACTGCAAAAATTAAAGGGACATTAAATAATGTATTTATAAATTCTTTATCATCTTTGAAGAATGATTTTTTATGTTTTTTATACATTACTATAAGTATCATATATGATGCTACTCAAATAAGTAATCATAAAAATATTGCATTTGTAGGATTTATTATATTGTGTAAAAATTCATTTGAGCTTAAAACAGGTTTTAATCATTTTAGTAATAAATAAATTGAGAATATCATCATCATTATTCATACATAAATTGGTACCCAATGTTTAGCAGCTTCTCATCTTTCATCTCTTTTTAATATTGTTTTTCTAATAGAAATAAATATTAAAACAGAAATTATTCATCACATTATAAGTGATATAATCCAACTAGAAGCAATTTCTCAAATTTTTCACCATTTTACAATTGATGGTCCAGCAGCAGCAAGTCATGCTCAAATTAAACCTCAAACAATAGAATTAGTTGTTGATATAGGAGCTTTAAAAAATGTTGCTACATTTATCCATAAAGCTGCACCAAGTAGAGTTGCTAGCATTATATTTATAAATTCTTTTGAACTTCAAATCATTTCTTTGTTTATAATTCATGATTTAATAGTATCAACTACATCTCAACCAGCAATAATTGCACCTGATGCTTCAAATATAGCAGCTATTAATAGTGCTCATCAAATAGTTAATGCTTTTGATCAAACTGCGGGTCACATATTGTTTGCTATATCATTTGCTCATAGATTTAAAGCCATGTATATTGCAAATATAGTTGCAATTAATAGGTAAAGATAAGTGTTACCTCATTGGAAAAAGTATACATAAGATACTCATAATATAATTGAAAAACCTAATATCAGATATTTTATAGATTGAATATATCTATCTTTTATATTTAAAACAATTTTCATAAATAATGTTTTTAAAGTAATAATAAGCTAATTCTAGCATTTATTTTTTTTAAAAACAAAAAAAAATGCCTAGAGTTTTTATTTTTTTACTAGACATTTATAAAATTTATATTTTATTTTAATTATTACTCATTATCTCATATACTATCATCATTTTCACTAGAAATTTCTTTTTCTATAATTTGAAGTGGTTTAAAAAATCAATTTAGATTTAAAGAAGCTTTTCTTAAATTTTTATATTTTTGAAGTTTTTTATATATTTCTACTTCTAAATCATCACTTTCTTCTATTATATCACTTCAAAATTTTTCATTAAAATACATTGCATTCTTTTTTTGATGATCTCAAGCACTTCATTCTAAAGGGATTATTATAGAATGAACTCAAAACATATTTAATTCCCATAAGCTTGTTGCTCATCATCTAGTTATAGCTATATCAGTTTGTTTTAGTATTTTCCCAAGTCTTTTTTGAGTAACAAAATCGTGAACCAATATATTTTTATATTGTTTAAAATCTTCTCTGAAATGCATATTTTTATCTCAAAGTATTACTTGAAAATCTATATCTTCTATATGATTTAGCACATTTAACATAGCTTCAAATATAGTTGTTGATCATTGAGAACCAGCAATTACCATAACTGATAATCTATCATTTTGATCTATTTCTAAATTTTCAATATTATCAAGTAATTCAGGGTTTAATATTTGTCATGTTAAAATATGTTTTTCTGAGCCAGATTCAGTTTTTTTATTTGGAAAAGTATAGAAAACTTTAGTTGCAAGTAATCAAATAAATTTATTTGCAATTCATCAAACAGTGTCAGATTCATGAATATATATTTCTTTTTTTAATAAAAAAGCAGCTATACAAAGAGGAACAGCAACATATCATCATTTACTAAAAACTATATCTATATGATGTTTTTTTATATAATACATTCAAAAAACTATTCAACTTAGATTTTTTAATGGTTCATAAAAATTTCTTAAGTCAAAATATCTTCTTAATTTTCAAGCAGGTACATCAATAAATTTAATTTTATTTTTGTTTGCAATTTCTTCTTCTAAAGAATCTCTTTCTCAAACCCATACAAAATCGTATTTTTTTTCTTCTTTAAAGTAATTAAAAACTGATAAAAGAGGGAAAACATGTCATCAAGTTGCTCCTCCAGTAAGTGCAATTACTTTTTTTTCTTTATGTCTTAAATGAGTCATTTAAAAATTTTATTATTAATGTAAAAATTATATTTAAAAATGTTTAAAAACCAAACTACATTTTTATAAAATTCATTATTTTTAATATTAAATTATTAAAATTGTTTATGTATTTACATTTGCTTAATAATTTAAAAGATATAAATGCTGAAGATACTCAAATAATACTTCAAACAACTATATCAAATGGCCAATGAACTCAAACAATTACTCTAGATATATTCATTAAAATAGCAGGAATTAAGAAAAAATATCAGATTTTTCTATATCAAGCTAGAAATAATGCAGTTAAAAATGCCATACTCACTCAAGCATGATCAGAAGGAAATGATGCATCTGGTATATGACTTAAAAGTAATTTACCAACTCATTCTAAAACTGTTTCTGGTCTTTCTAGATGAACAAAACTTTGAATTGTTAAATTAATAATTATAGCAATTACAGCAGAATAAAAAACAAATAATAAACCTTTTTTTGCATCATTATTTTTTTCATTAAATGTATAATATAACCATGCTATAATTAAAAAAAGAGGAATAAAAAAAATAGGTGCATCAGCAAAACATAAAGCAATTTTTTCAATAAAGTTATGTTCCATTAATGAGTTTAGATAAATCAGTAAATTTTCGTTTATTTCTTGCATTTTTTATCAATAATTAGTATTTAAATTTCCATTATAATATTTAACTTATAAAAAATAACAAAAAAATTTTTCTTTTTGAGTAAAATCATTTATAATGAAAATCTAGATATAAAAATAACTAAAATTTATATGAATTTATATAGTCCTATTGATTGAACTTTTGATATATTACCTGAACACCACAAATACTTAACATTTTTAAAAAAAGTGTTTCGTCATGAATTTAGAAAAAACTGATTTAGAAGAATTAGTACACCATTATTAGAAAAAAGAGAACTTATAGAAAAATCTTTAGTTGTTAATGAATCTATAATAAAAGAAGGGGATTTTGACTTGTGTCAAAATCCATCTTTATCTATTTTAAGAGCATATCTTGAAAATGATATGAAATGAGAAATTCAACCAGTTTATTATTATTATATGTCTCAATATTACAAAAAAGATGCTTTTTCAAATCTGAAAGCTATGCAAGTAATTTGAGCTGAAATAATTTGAGAAAATGATCCTATTTTGGATGCAATTCAAATTTATATGACATATACTGTTTTAAATAAAATTGGGTTGAAAGATAAATTTGTTATAAAAATTAATTCTATTTGAATAGAAAAAGAAAAGGCTAAATATAGAGAAGAATTACTTAGTTTTTATGAAAATAAAAAACATATTTTATCTCCAGAATCTGTTTCTTTATTGGAAAAAGATCCAATGCTTGTTTTAAGCTCAACTTATGAAGATGAAATAATTTTAAACTCAAGTGCACCTTCTATTTCTGCTAAATTCTTGAAAAAAGATAGTAAAGAACATTATTCTAAATTTAAAGCATATTTAGATTTACTAAATATTCCTTATAAAGAAGATCATACTTTGGTTTGAGAAAATACTTTTCAAACTAATTCTATTTGGCAATTTGTAGCAAATACTTGAAAAATAATATGAAATGGTTCTAGATATAATACACTATCAAGAAATATAGGTGAAATAAAAGAAGTTCCAGCAGTATGATTTTATGTAGATACAAGTATATTAATTGAAATGCTTAAAGAAAATAATATAGAATTAAAAAATAAAGATAAAATAGATTTATTTTTTGTTCAATTATGAGATGAAGCAAAATCAGTTATTTTACCACTTTCATTAAAAGCAAGGGAAGCAGGTATAAATACTGTAGTTTCACTTTGAACTCCTTCTATGAAAGAACAAATGCTTAAAGCTGGTAGATCATGAGCAAGATATGTTGTTATGGTTTGAATAATGGAAGCAAGAAACGGTATATTTCAAGTTAGAGATATGTTAGATGGAAAACAAAGTGAAGTGAAAAAAGAAGAATTAATTGACCATATTATAAGTAAAATTTGAAAAGACAATCTAGATTTCTATTCTCCAGAAAGAGATCTTATGATGTAAAAAAAACACCTAATTAATTAGGTGTTTTTTTTAAGGTATAGTGAAATATTCTTTAAATATTTTTGTACTTCAATCTTTTAATGTAATAGTCCAAGTCATATCATAATTTCATTTTAACCATCCATTTTTTTCTAAATCATCATATGATGCAAATTCTCTAGATAAATTTAATGCTCATGATACACTTGATTTTGTTCAATTAGGTCAAACACTTTTCCATGCTAAATTTGATACATTAGAGCTTGTTTTCCATTCTATCCATTGTCATTTTGAATCATAACTACGAGAGTATGTAAAATCTGACTCAGTTGAAATATTTATAGGATAAGTTGTATTTCTAACTGAATTTCTCCAATAATTAGGTTCAAAACTTCAGTATATTCATACATATGATTTTCATGATAATATATATGAATTTAGGGAATTATAATACGGGTCTGAAAGAGTAGCAGTATACGTTCAATTAGTATCTTTTTCCCAAAATAAACTTCAATTAGATTTTCAATCAAAAATATCAATATAATCATTTTTTAATGCATTTTTTGTTTTTATAACAAGTGTTTTTGTTTCTTTGTTATAAACAGCAGATATAATTTCTGGTTTAGCTGCATAATTATTTGAAGTACATTTTTTTACATCAATTGATGTAATAATTTCAGAAGAATTATATGGATATATATTTACTTTTTCAACATCATTAGATAATTGAGCAATATATTTATTTGTTGTAGAGTTATTTACCAAATTAATTAATTTATTTTGAGCATTAGTTTTTATTTCAAATGCGTTAAAATTTCAATTTCAAGATATTTCAATTGATGTAGGCCATCAATTTCAAGCACATATAACTTTTGTGTCATTAATTGTAGGTGCATTATTTTCATTGTTTAATGAAGTTTCATTTATGCTTCATACTCATTTTAAAGGTTCTATTAAGCTATAATTGCTATTATAAATTGATAATTTTCAATCATTACATCTAAAATATACTTGTGGATTTGTAGCATCTCATTTATATGCATAAAAATCGCTATTCATATTTCATGGTAGAATCATATTTCCTTTTGAATCAGGTTCATATGATTTATCTGAATAATAAAAAGTTGTTTTTAATCATAAATCAAAATAAGGTTTCATGTTGAATTTACATTCTTTTGAATCTTGAGTTATAATTATATTACTACTATCATCATTTGATATAATCAAGTCATTATCATTCATACATAAATTATACTTATCATATAATTTACTTCAATATTCAGGATATATAGGGTCAGTTGAAAATGATTGAGCTCACCAATAGTATTTTCAATTTTTACATTCAAAATTTGCCCATATACAACTTTCTCAAGATTTATAAAATTTAGCTGATGATTTAGCACATGATCAAAAATTACTTGAAGTTATATTTGTAGATGTGTAGATTGTTCAAGTATTTGAATTTGAATTTGAATTAATTATTGATTTTGATTTACAATTTCAATTTGAACAATTTTTCTAATTCTTCTTCTGATATTTTTTCATCAGTATTAATTATACTCAATTCATAATTTAAATAATTTATTATTCCTATAATTTCATTATTATTAGAATATTTATTTTTTAAGTTATTTAGTTTTTTTGTTATATCCTCTATAAATGCTTCAAATTTTTCAGTACTTAATTGGTATTTTTTATACGAAATAGATACTACTAACTTATCTATTGATACTTTAGATGATTGATTTATCTCATTAATATATGGATTATTAAATGAATATACATTTAAAAAATTAGAAAAAATTATTCAAATTATTATAGTAACATATGTAAGACTTTTTATTATTTTTATATGCATTTTTAATATATTAGATATAAACATTTATATTATATTTATATAAATGTTTTTGCAAAATATACTGTATTTACTTTTTATTTTATTTATTAAAAAAACACCTAATTAATTAGGTGTTTTTTGTCTTTGAAATTTTATTATTAAAATACTAGTAATTATTATACTTAAAATTATTAAAAGTAATTCTTGTGTTCATGTTTTTGGTAGTAACTTTAAATCTTCTGCGGCATCATCAATTGAAATTTTACCATCTAATATTTCTGGATCAACATATGTTTTTCATATGTTTCAGTAATTATTATCTACATTATTTTCATTTACTTCAGTAGTTCTATCAATATCTGTGTTACTTCAATTATTTTTTGTATTTTGTGGTTCTTCAGGTGCAGAATTTAATTCAATTTCTTCTTTTGTATCAGTAACAGTATCTTCAATTTTAGTAGTTGTATTTAATTCTGTAGTTTTTTCTATTTCTTTTGGACTATCTTTTTGGTATTGAGTCCAACTATATCATCCTCATCAAGAAGTAGAACTAGAAGTTGTTGGTTGAGTATTATTAATTTCAAAAGAGTCATTAAATTTATCTAACTCAGAGAACGCAATTTTATAATTATAAAATCATATAATTATAAAAATTGAATAAATTATATATTTTTTCATATTTATATAGTTAAGATTCAAAAATTATTTCGTTATATTTTATTTCAAAATCTATTTTTATAGTTTTAAAATCATTGTTAACAATTCATTTAACTCAATATATGTAAACAGTATTAATATTTTCTATAAATAGTCAAAAATTATTTATATAATCATAATTAAAGCATCATAAAGTATTATCAATATTTTCAATGTTATCAATGTAGTTTGTACATATATATAATTTATCTAAATTTTTTGTTGTTATATTTGTTCAAGTTAAATTTAAATCTACTTTTAAAAATCAATTTTTAGCATTTTTATATAAATTAATTTTTCTTATAAACAAAGTGTTTTCTATTGGTGTCATGAAATAATGATTAACAGAAAAGTATCAATAATCACTCTCTTTATTTACCAATCAGATTTTTGTAGTATCATTAAAATTTATTATTTCTCAGAATTGAGCAAAAGAATCAATTTTTTGAATTAAATTAATATCATTTTTAAGTCTTATTTCTTTTATATTATTAAAAACTGAATTTGGAACAATTAAAAGAATTTTTTCTCAAACTATTTCATAAATTATTTTATTTTGATAAATTTCATAAAGTGTTTCGTCTGATTCAATCATTTCATAATATGATCAATAATTATTAATATACTCTGGATTTATTTTTTCATTTTGAATAATTAAATTATTTTTATCGATTATTTCTAAATTATTTATACTGTTTATATCAATAATTATTCAAGAATTTATGTATGTATATAAATTTCATACTTTCTCTAGATCAAAATTATTATGTATAAATTTTCATATTTGAGTTTTTAAATCTATTTCTAAATCAGAGTTTATTATAAGTTTATCTAAATCTTTTATTTTATCTCTAGGCGAAAATAAAGTTAATGTATAACCATTGTAGTTATATATATAATTATATCATTTTAATTCAAAAAGCTTTTCATCAAAATAATCATAATAATTATCATACGATAAACCATTTTCATTTATATATAGATTTACTTCATTGTTTAAATTATCAAGTTCAGCTTCAGTTAATTCAATCAATTCATTATTAGCTCAACTTATATCACTTATTTTTATTTGTTCTATTGTTTCATTATTAAATCAATGAGTGTATAATCAAATGAAATTATCTCAATAATAAAATTCTTCTATATAATTTTCAGGAGTTTTTGGATAATTATATTGTTTTGTAAATGTCTTTTCCAAAGAATAAATATCTTTATATACAATATCTAAATTCAAAATTCTACTGTCAGGATTCATAGATAAATATGAATTTATACTTTCAGTTACATTGTTTGTACAATTCCAATCTAAAAGACAGCTATTATCTCACTCATTTATTATATTTTGATTTTCATCAGTAATTTTAAAATCAAATTTTTCAATTTTATCTAAAAAATTACTATATTCCCAAGAAGTGTCAAAATTTATTTCTTGATTTAAATATGGAAAAACTTTTTCTATAGTTCAATAAGTTCAAAAATATCAATCTTCAAAAAAATAAATAGAATTATTATTATAAATAGAACTTATTATTCAATAGTTTTTATCTTTATTATAATAAGTATTACATAAATAATCATCCATTGTATTAACATTTAGAATTATTTTATATAATCAATTATCTTCAGGATATATAAATACTTCATTTCATCAATTAAATTCACTTGTAAAGTTTGTATATTCTTCAAAATTTCAATTTTGATCATTATATTTTTTTATACTATATGTTATATCTGTAAAAATTGCAGAATCTTGATTATCATTCATATAAATATAAAAATTAGTTCAATTCCAATTTTTTGAAAATTCTATACTTCAAGAACTTGAACAACTATTATTATTAAAAATTGAGTAATTTTTATAAAATAAATCATAATTATTTATAAATGATATTATATATGGAGTATTATAGTTTAAATATTCTAAACTTGTAGTTATATTATTTTCATTATATTGATTAATTAAACCATTATCACTGTTTATAGATATAGAACTAGAATCAATTTGATTTCAGTTTAACACTATTTGATTATTTGAATCTAATATTATCATATTATATCAATCTTTATTTACCAATGTATTTGAAAAATTTAGTTCAGGTAGATAAAATTTAAAATCAAATTCAATTATTTCTCATGATTCCAAAAATACTTTAATTTTATTAGCCGTATTTATATAATTGTTTTCGTTTTTTAATATATAGTCATTTGTTCCCCAATTATATGTAGCAATTTTTTCATTAAAAAAAGAATTATAATATAATTTTATATTATTTATTCATGAAATATTTTCATTATTAAAACTTAATTCTTCTCATGAGGAATTTTCTATTTTTAATACATTTGAAATATTATTTATTTTTATATCATAGTATATTGATTTATACATATAATATCTATAATAATTATTCCAATTTAAATTTGATATTAATGTTTGTTGATCATTGTTAAACCAATAAGCTAAATTTGAATAATTGTATGAATCAACAAGTGATTGTAATTTTGTTTCATCAAGTTTTTTCTTTCAATAATATACTCAGTTATTTTCGAAAAAATATCAATCTTGAGTAATTATATTTTCATTTATAGCAAAAACATTGTTTACTATAGTAAAAGATCACAAGAAAAACAATATAATTATATATTTTATTTTTTTCATAGTTTAAATTAATCATTATAAATATATATTTATTTTACCATATATTTTTTTAAAATACAAAAAAACACCTAATTATTTAGGTGTTTTTAAATAAAAAAAATATGTATGGTGCTCCCAGCAGGAATCGAACCCACGGCAGACCTAGGTTCGCGGCCTAGCGCTCTTCCAACTGAGCTATGGGAGCTTGCTTATCTTTATATCAATAAATATTATTAAGTCAAAGAATTATAAAAATTTATTTTTATTTTTTACAAAAGTAACTATATTATTTATAGTTTTTAAAACTTACTATTTTTAGATGGAAATATTTTTAGACCATTCGTTTAGAAGATCACTATTTAAACAATGAAAAGACTATTATGCTAAGTATGAACCTATTATTTGTTCAAGTTTAGAATTATATGCAAATGAAATTCTATTTAGAGTAAATAATTATAATAATTCTCATGTAAGTTTTTTAAGTGAATTAAGGGCTAGAAAAGAAACTTTTTTACTTTTTACAAAAATTTGTACAAAAGCTTTTAATGATTTAGAAAAAAATGGTAAAAAAATAAATATAAATTTAGAAGTACAAGATTTATTAAATCCACTTTTTTTATATTTTTTAGATGATTTATTAAATAGAGTAAATATAAATCCAGAAAATGTAAATTTTGAAATACTTGAAAATGAAGAAATAAATGAAGAACATAAATCTATAGTTTTGTGAAAATTAAAAGCATTAAGTGAAATATGATTTAAAATTTCAATTGATGATTTATTTTCATGATATTCTAGTAAAGAAAGAATTGATTTTTTGTTATGAGAAGATATTGATTTATCAATGGTTAAAATAGATTGAAGGTTTATGCAGGAAATGTTTTTATGTAATAAATATAGATTTGATTGTCAATGAGTAAAACAAAGTTTATCTTTAAATGATATAGATGATTTTAAAAAATATGTTAGTGATTTAAAAAAAGTATGAATAAAAGTAGTTTCGGAACGGGTTGAAACTGAAGATATGTTAAAATTTGCCAAAAGTTTATGAATAGAATATTTTCAATGATATCTTTTCCAATGATTTGATAGATGAGAATTATTTAAAATATAATAATAAGTTAACAAAATTTGTTGGCTTATTTTTTTATATTTGTATAATTATTTAAATTTAAAAAAAAGTAATAAATATGCAAGAAAAACTAAGCCTAAAATGAAATGTAATTAAATACGATAGAAATACACTAAATAAAAATATAGAAGAAGTAATTGATGCTAGATTTGAAAATGGTGAATTTATGCTTGATTCTAGTATAGATGATTTGCATGATCCATATTTATTAATTGATATGGATAAAGCAGTTGCTAGAATAAAAAAAGCTTTTGATAATGATGAAAAAGTAATTATATTTTGAGATTATGATGTAGATTGAGTTACAAGTACATCAATTTTGATGCACTTTTTTAAAAAAATATGATTACAAGCAAGTTATAG
This sequence comes from uncultured Candidatus Altimarinota bacterium, assembly GCA_937864295.1. Classification (GTDB taxonomy): domain Bacteria; phylum Patescibacteriota; class Gracilibacteria; order BD1-5; family UBA6164; genus JABWCI01. The sequence goes on from CALMJA010000015.1 coordinate 20,834, forward strand.
AATTCCACACAGAGTAAAAGATGGTTATGGTATGAAAAGTTATTTTATGGATGAATTATCTCAATTATGAGTTACTTTAATTATAACTGTTGATTGTTGAACTCGTGATATAGAAGTTGTTAAATATGCAAAAACTCTATGAATTGATATTATTATAACTGATCACCATGCAGTTCCTGAAAATATTCCAACAGAAGCAATTGCAGTTATAAATCCTAAAAGACCTGATTGTAATTATTTGTATAAAAATTTGGCTTGAGCTTGAGTTGCTTTTAAACTTATGCAAGCTTTAGCATATGAATATATGTCAAAAGAAGAAGCAAGAGCATATATAATTGAATCAATAGATATTGCAGCAATATGAACTGTAGCTGATTGTATGAGATTGACAGGAGAAAATAGAATTATAGTTATGGAATGACTTAAACAAATCAAAAAAACTAGAAGTTTAGGGCTTAGAAAACTTTTAGAAGATAAATTAAATGATGATTTAGATTGAGATTTATTTTGATTTTTAATTGGTCCTAGAATAAATGCAGCAGGTAGAATGGATAGTGCTTACAAAGCAGTAAATTTAATATTAAATAATACAGATAGTGTATATCAAACACTGTCTGAGATTGAAAAATTAAATGAAGAAAGAAAATATTTAACAAAAGAATTTTCTAGTGATGCAATGAATAAAGTAAGTAAAACTGATAATCTACTTTTTTATATATCACCAGCTATAGAACATTGAATTATTTGAATTGTTGCAGGTAGAGTAACTGAACAATTTTATAAACCTTGTATTTGTTTGAAAGATGAATGAGATACTCTTGTTGCAAGTTGTAGAAGTCCAGAATATTATTCTATTATAGAAACTTTGGATAAATATAAAGATTATTTTCTTCGTTATTGATGACATAAACAAGCTGCTGGTTTTTCTATAAGTAAGGATAAATTTAGTGAATTTAAAACCAAAATTATAAATGAAGTTAATAAAAAAGATTTTAGTAGGTATAAAAAAGAATTAAAAATAGATAAAGTTATAAAATTGGAAGAATTATGATTTAACTTTTTAAGTAAAGTAAATAAATATAAACCATTTTGAATTTGAAACGAAAAACCATTATTTTTAGTTGAAAATCTTACTCCTGAAAAAATTGATTTTATATGAAATGGAAGAGATCATTTAAGATTTACAACAAAACATTGATTTAAAATTTTTGCTTTTTATATGTGAGATTATTATGAAGAAATAAAAAGAAGTAAAAAAAATGTTAGTTTGGTTTTTGATTTGAGTGAAGATACTTGGAATGGAAATAAAAATCTTATGTTAAAAGTAGTTGATATTATTTTAGAATAATGTTTAAAATATATTTATGCAACAAATTTCACAAAAAATAATTGATTATGCAATTTGGTATTATTTAAAATATTATCCAAGTCCAAAAAAGTTTGCATCAAAATTAAAGCAAAGATATGGTCCTCAAAGTGAACTTTGAGAAAAATATTGATGAATAACGGATGAACAAATAGATTTTATAATAAAGGAAAAACTTTCTAGTATAGTTTTGGAAGATGAAGTTATAAAATCAAAAATAAGATCTTATATAGAGAAATGAAAGTCTAAACTTTATATAAAACAAAAATTATATGAAAGAATGGAACAAAAAGAATTAATTGAAACTTATTTAGAAGAAGCATTTTTAGATTGAGAACAAGAAAATTTAATTAGAGAATATAAAAAACTTGAAGGTAAATTTGAAAAACAAAAAATAATAGAAAAACTATTTAGAAAATGATTTAATTATGATGATATAAAAAGATTATTTTAAAAAAAAGAATATAAACTTTTAAAGTTTATATTCTTTTTTCTTAACAATACTTAATATACTAACTCATATTAGCATTCAACCAAATACGAAGAATGTTCACATGTAACCAAATATTTGAATTAGTATTCATCAAATTATTAATCATCAAACATTGGCTAAATTTGAAAGCATTTTTATAGGTGCACTTGATGCATTTGCATCAATTTGTTTTAATTTTTTCTTATCAGCATAGGTTATATTATACTCATTACTAAATTCTCCTTGAGATATTGGCATACCTGCAGCATATCATAAACTATTTAATAATCAAAGCCCTAATACAATTAATAGAGAATCAAATAATCAGAAGAAAAATATAGAAATTCAAGATAATAAAACTCAAGCAATTAATACTTTTAAGTTACCAATTTTTTCTCATAAATTAATAAGAGGAATTTGTGCTCAATAAGCAGGTATAGCAAGAAATGCAATAAATACATAAGCTGTAAATATATTTTGTAAGTTGAAACTTGCTAAGTCTGCTTTATTTTTCATTAGTACTTCATCAATAAAATCAATCAAGAATGAAGTTACGAAAGTATCCCAAAATCAAAATAATGTAAATATAAATCACATTATTAATAATCTATAATTATATGGTGGTTCCATCAATATTTCAAAGAAACTCTTTAAATCTTCTTTTGTTGTATTATATACTTCTTTAAAGTCAATTTTATTTTTTTGTTCTACTGGTTTTAAAAATAATACTTTTATATTTTTAGTTTTTTCTATTAATTCACTTTTGTTTGATAAAATACTTGTTTTGTAGTCTTTTATTGAGTTTACAACTCATTCTTTTGTAATAAGTTTTAATTTTTTGAAATCATCAAATTTAAGTTCACTTTCAGAATTATCAAAATATTTTATTATAAAAAATATGAAAATTACAATTAATATAACAAGAATTATTACTGCAATAAGAGTATTAAACGCTAATATAATTCATGAAGAAATAAGTCAAACTAAGCTTCAAACTCAACTCCAAATATTTCTTTTTGAAAATAACAATGAATATTCACTAGGATCAGCATTATTCATTATGTAAGAGTAACTAGTTACATCACTTATTTCTTTAATTATTCAATAAAGTGATACTGAAAGTAATAATAAAAATATATTAAAAAATGAACCAAATAATTTTTTTAAGGCTTCAACAGAAAAATCAAGAGATAATTCAATTGTACTAGTTTGATAAATGAAATAAAGGAATATTAGTGCTACGAATAGCATTAAATAAGCTCAAAATAAAAATATTTTTTTAGGTTTAAAATATTTTTGAAATACTCAAACTGGACTATCTGCAAAGAATGATACTAGATTTCAAAGTCATAAAAATATTCATACAATTAATGGACTTTTTAATTGTATTAAGAAGAAGAATACTAAAGTAAAGTGGAAACACATCCATACAAATGATGATATAAATCAATACATCATAAAGTTTTTTTTCTTTACATCGTCAAATTTATTATCTACAGTTATGAAATTATTCATTGTAAAAATTTAATTTATAAATTTAGTTATTTATATATTATCATTTATTATGTTTTTATGCAAAAAACAAGCTATTAATTAACTTTTATATTCTTTTTTTTATTTTGTAATTTAAGTTTTTTTTATTAAAATTAAAATTAATAATTTTTAATTACTTTTTATGTCACAAAAAATAACTTGTCCTCATTGTCATAATTCTATTGATTTAGATAAACTAGCAGATGAAAAATATAATCAAATATTAAAAGAACAAGAAGAAAAACTTAAACAAGAACAAGAAACTCAAAGAGAAGTTTTTGCAAAAGAATTGGAAGAAAAAACTATAGAAATGAGAAAAAAAGCACAAGAATTTGCAGAAAAAAAAGCTTTTGAGGAAAGACAAAAAGTAGAACTTGAAATGAAAGATATGGCTTCTAGATTACAAAAAGCAGAAGATGAACAACAAGAAGCAAAGAAAAAAGAGCTGGAGTTTATGAAAAAACAAAGAGAATTAGAAGACAAAGAAAAAAACTTCGAATTTGAAATGGAAAAAAAGCTTTTTGAAGAAAGAAAAAATATAGAAAAAAATATAGAAGAAAAATTGAAAGAAAATTCTAAAAAAGAAATGGATGAAAAAATGCAAAGTATGCAAGAAGAATTTAGAAAAAAAGAGCTTGAATATCAAAAACAACAAGAACAATTAAAAAAATCACTTGATGATGCAAAAAGAAAAGCAGAACAATGAAGTCAACAAATACAATGAGATATACAAGAAGAGGATTTAAAAAATATTATAACTCAAGCATTTCCAATAGATAAAATAGATGATGTTGCAACTTGAGTTAAATGAGCAGATTTAATACAAACTGTAAAAAATAATTTTGGTCAAAGTATCTGAATTATAGTTTGGGAAAGTAAAAATACTAAATCTTGGCAGGATGCTTGGGTTATGAAACTTAAAGATGATAAATTAAAATCAAATTGAAATATAGCAATTTTGGTAAGTAGTGTTTTACCAAAAGAGATTAAACATTTTTGAATGGTAGAAGATGTAATGGTTTGTAGTCCTGAATATGCTATTCCTGTTGCAACTATGCTTCGTGATAAATTATTGTCTATTTCTAAAGTAGAAAAATCTTTAGAATGAAAAGATATAAAAATGGAAATGCTTTATAAGTATTTATCTAGTCAAGAATTTTCATGAAAAATTTCTATGATGGTAGATGTTTTTTCAAATTTAAAATCAGGAATTGATGCTGAGAGAAGAGCTATGGAAAAAAATTGGAAAAGAAGAGAAAAAGATTTAGAAAGAGCAACTTTTGCAATTACTGGTATGTATTGAGAACTTGAAAGTCTTATGTGACAAGCTTTACCTTGAGCAGAGAGATTAGAATTATGAGCTTGAAATGATGATTATGATTTAGAAGATTAAAAATATTTATGCATACAAAGATAAAAGAACTATCATCTAAAAGAATTAAGTATTTGATTGAGAAACAAATACCTTTTTATGAGTGAAATAAAACTTATTTAAAGTGACTTAGAGAAGAATTAGAAGAAGTTGAAGAAGAAATAAAAGAAAATAATAGTGTATATTTAGAAGATGAACTTTGAGATGTATTTTGGGATTATTTATGTTTTTTACATAGTCTTGAAAATGAATGAAAAATAACTAGTGTAGAAAAAGTATTTGAAAGATGCTATAAAAAATTTGGTGAAAGAGTATGATTTGATTGAAATTGATGAAATAATTGGCAAGAAGTTAAAGATAAACAAAAACAAGAATTAAAAATAGAACATAATAAATTGTATAATAATGACAGATAAATTATCACTTGATTTCTTTTGAAAAACTCCAAGTTTTAAAAGAAAAATTATGCAAAACGTAATTATAGATAGAAAAAGTAAATACACTGCTGTTTTATGATTTGTAACTTCAAAAGAAGAAGTTGATATTTTTATGAAAGAAATTTTAAGTGATTCATATTTTAGAAAAGCAACTCATAATACTTTTGCATATAGAATAAAACTAGAAAATGGAAGTATATTAGAATGAAAAAATGATGACTGAGAAACTTGAGCTTGAATGTGTATTTTAAGAGAAATACAAAGAGAAGATTTTGTAAATACATTGGTTATTATTACTAGATATTTTGGTTGAGTTCATTTGCAATCTGATAGATTTAAAAATGTAATTGAATCTACAAAAATAATTTTAAATGAAATTTAATTTATGAAAATAATAAAAAGTTTTAGAAAAACACTTTCTATGAAATTTGATAGTTCTGGAGAGTTAGTAATAAATGCTCCTTATTTTACTAGTGATAAAACAATACAAAATTTTATAGAAAAAAATAAGCTTTGGGTTGAAAAGACAAAAATAAAAGTACTTGAAAAAAATAGGATTTTTGATTTTTGAGAAAAGTTTTTTTATCTTTGAAATGAATATATTTTGCTTAGTGATACAACTAGTGAAAAAATAGCATTTGATTGAACTAATTTTTATTTAAATATCAAACACAAAAATAAAATAAAAGAAAAGTTAACAGAGTTTTATAAAATGGAATCAAGTTTTTATATAAAAACTAAAGTATTTGAAATAGCATCAATAAATAATTTAAAATATAATTCTATAAAAATAACAAGTGCAAAAACTAGATGGGGAAGTTGTACAAGTAAAAAGAATTTGAATTTTAGTTTTAGACTTATTATGGCTCCAAAATCTAGTATAGATTATGTTATAGTACATGAATTAGCTCATTTACTTGAAATGAACCATAGTCCTAAATTTTGGAATAATGTTTCTATTTTCTTTGATAAACTAAATCTATGAAATTATAAAAATCATCAAAGTTGGTTAAAAATAAATTGAAGTAAACTTATGTATGTATAATCTTTTTAACAATTACTTAACAAAAACACCTAGTTTTTAACATTTTTGTAAAAAATTAGAACAATCTTATAAATTATAAAAAATACTCATGAAAATAAATACTCAAATATTAGAAAAAATTAAAGAATCAGATTCAAGAATACTTGTAGTTACAAAATATTTAAATAAAGAGGATACTTTGGAAACTATAAGTTTTATGGAAGAAAACTACATAGAAATACTTGAATGATTTTGAGAAAATAGAATTGAATGAATGTATGAAAAAGAATTAGATAGAGAAATAACTCATTTTATTTGAAATATACAAACAAAACAAATAAAAGATATAGTTAAATTGGCTTCTATAATTCATAGTGTTGATGATGTGAAACAAATATTAAAAATGGAAGAAATTTGCTCTAAAGCTGATTTATGGGTACAAATATTTTTACAAATAAATGTAGATGAAACAAAACCTGGTGGTATAAAACAAGAAAAAATTCCAGAATTTCTAAAACTTATTTGAGAGATGGAAAATGTAAGTTTGATTTGATTTTCTGCAATTTGAAAAAGTGAATTTACAAGAGAGGAAAAGGAGGCAGAATTTGATTTACTTTTAAGTCTTAGAAATAAATATTTACAAAATTGATTTGTTTCAGCTGGTACTTCTCTTGACTATGAAATAGCATTAGAAAAGGGAATTGATATAGTTAGAATTTGAAGTGCATTATATAATTAAAATAAAAATATGAACAAAAAAGAATTAGTAGCTTATTTAGATGACTATTTAAAAATATCTGATTTTAAAGATACATCTAAAAATTGATTACAAGTAGATAGTGAAAAAACTGAAATTAAAAAAATAGGTTTTGCAGTTGATGCTAATACTTATATTTTTGATAAAGCAATAGATGAAGGTGTTGATATGGTTTTGACACATCATGGTATTTTTTGGTGATTTGAGCAATCTCTTGTTTGAATTCCATATGAGAGAGCTAAAAAACTTATTAAAAATGATATTGCTCTTTATTCTTGTCATTTACCTCTTGATGCACATAGGGAAGTGTGAAATAATATATGATTAGCTCATGCTTTTATAAATATGTTTTGATTACAAGAATGAGAATATGAAATAGAAGATTTTTGAATGTATCATTGAGTAAGTATTTGATATGGAATTAGATTTAAACATAAAGTTCATATTTCAAATTTAGTAACTCCATATGCTGAAATGATGCAATTAACAAAAAGACTTTATAATTTTTGAAAAAAAGAATACATAAATAGTATAGCTTTTGTTTCTGGGGGAGCATTGAGTAATGTTAAAGAGGCATTTGAAAAAGGTTATGATGCTTTTGTTACATGAGAATGAGCACATTATGAGATGACTTTTGCAAAAGAATTATGACAAAGTATTTTGATTTGAGGTCATTATGAAACAGAAAAAATATGACCAAAATTACTTGCTTATCATTTAAGAGATAAATTTGATTTAGAAATAGTTTATTTAGATGAAAAATATTAAAAAAAAGATTAACTTTTAAGTTAATCTTTTTTATATATCTTTCCATGATTTAAATTCTCATTTTCAAGAAATAACAAGGTACATATGATATGGAATTTTTATAATTCATGCTCAAATTTGGTACAGAGCATCTATTATTGAAATAATAGAATTAGCAGTTCATAAACTAAATCACAAAATATGTTCATGAATATATTTTGGATCTTTAGCTCTATCTATAAGCTTTTTAGGTAAATAATTTTCTAAATGATTTTTGAATTCATCAATATTTATTGTTTTTTCAATATCATCTTTTAAAATTTTTATTTCTATTTTAGAAGATTTTTCTATTATTTCTTGAGCTCATTTAAGTATCAAAAATAGTCTCTCTAAATCTTTATTATCTAAATTATTTAGATTATCACTACCTTTTTCTTTTATTTCATCTTTTAAATCTGAAAGTCATTCTAAAGTATTATTTCTAATAAGGGATAGTACTTCTTTTTTTTGAATATTAAATTTTTTTGAAATTTCCAAAGCTAGTTGCTCAAGCATCATTTTTTGGTTTATTTTTTCTTTTTCTTTTAGTATTCAAGCATCAATTTTTTCCATATTTTTATATTAATCATTATTTTTTTGGAATTTGTTCTAAAAAGTATCTTGTTGTTTCACTATATTCATTGTTTCTATCTAAACTTATTGCTCTTCTAAATGTTTTTTCTGCATCACTATAATTTTGTTTTTTTAGTTCAAAAATTCATTTTACCATTACAATCATAGGACTATCTTTATTTATTTCAAGAGCTTTTTTGATATTGTTATCTATTACATTTAATTGAAAATCAGTTAAATTTTCTTTTTGTAACATAATCCAAGAATTATATCCATAAAATAATTCTGAATCTTTATATTTTAATTTAGCTATGTCACTATATTTTAAAGCAGTTTCTAAATCATCATTTAATATATGATAATATATTGCAAGATTATAATCATTTATATTTAAATTTTTATCTTTTGATTCTATCAATTCTTTAAATGTAGATAACATTTTAGTATTATCATTTAATTCATAATATATAAAAATTAATCTTCTTCTTATATCATTTAAATCGCTATATCAAATTTTTATTGATTTGTTATAATGAATTACACTAAGTAATTTTTCATTTAATTTTTCATATATTCTAGCTAAAAAATAACTAGCTTCTGGATCTGTTGATTCAATTTTATTATATTCAATTAAAAAATCTTTTGCTTCTTTGTATAATCATAATTCATAAGCACTTTTAGCAGCAATTTTTAGGATTGGTTTATAATTTTGATTTTGACTCAATATAGATTTAGAAGTTTCTAATGCTATAAAATGACTTCAATTTTGGTAAAAAGCACCAGTAACTAAAGCAGCTTTATAAGTTAAATCATCGATTTGGAAATTATAATAATTAGTAAATGCATTTTCTACATTTTGAATGTAAATAGATTTTTCAGCAATTCAACTTCATGTTTGAGGAGTATTTTTTTGTTTATCAAAATGTTCTTGAAATCATAATCTACATTTAGAAAAATCACTTATACAAATAAGAGAGTTCTTATAATAAAAATTATCTTCTTTTGTTAATTGAAGAGTGTCTATTTCTTTATTTAAATTTTCTAAACTTCAAGTTCAATTATATGTAGAGTTTATCAAGCTTAAAACAGCTTTTGTTTTATCTAAGTTTTGATAAGTTTTGATGTTTTTATAATATTTATATGCTTCGTCATATTTGTTTAATGCATAATAAATATCTCATATTTTTAAATTTACTTCTCTATCAGTTGGAACTTGTTTATAAACTTGTAAATATTGGCTTAATGCAGTTGTGTATTCCATATTATCAAAATACATATTTCATTTAGCAATTAATCATTTTAGAGATATTTTTTTCTTTAATACTTCAAGTCTTTCATTTGCTTTATCTATTCATTCTTTTCAATTTAGCTCATCAGGAGAATATTCTTCATTTAATAATTCACTATATTTTTTGTCTTTTCATTCCATATAGTTGTATCAATATGTTGCAATTCATCATACAAATATAAGTCATACTATAACTATAATTATTCTACTTTTCATTTTTATTTTGTTATTAATATTTATCAAATTTTATGTCTTAGGCTCTTTTTGTAAAGAAAATTTAAATTATTTGTATTTACAAAGAAATAAATTACATTAAACTAGAAAAAATAATTTATTAATTTATAAAGAATCGTGTTAAAAAAAATAGCAAGTAATACTTTTTCTCAAATTTTATCAAAAGTTGTAACAGCCATAATTGCCATATTTTTAATAAGTATTTTGACTAATTATTTATCAGTTGAAATGTATTGATTGTATTCAAAAATTTATAATTATACTTGAATTTTTGTTTTTTTAGCTGATCTATGATTGTATGCTATCTCAATTAGAGAAATATCAAATAATAAAGAAAACTCAAGCAAAATAGTTTGAAATGTAATGACACTTAGACTTATTTTATGAATAATTATATTAATTTTTTCTACTTTACTTGCTTTTTTCTTACCAGGATATAACTCAAGTTTAGCAATATTGTCAATTATAATTGCATCACTTTTTACTATATTACAATTATTAAATTCTTCTATTCTTGCTTTAATGCAAGCAAATATGAAAATAGAATTTTCTGCAATTAGTTTGATAATTGCAAAAATTGTAAATGTATTATTGATTGCTATAATTGCATATTTTTTGTATCCAAAAGAATTTATACAAAATTCAGATTATTTTTCACCTTTTTTATTTATAATTTGAGCAGGAGTTATTTCAGTTTTTGTTAATACATTACTTAATTATTTTTATGCTAAAAAAATTACTTCTATTAAATTTGAGTTTGATTATGAATATATAAAACATCTTTTTAAAATATCACTTCCATATTGAGTAGCTCTTTTTTTAAGTGTAGTTTATTTTAAGATAGATATTATATTATTATCTCTTATTGAATGACCAGAGTTATGAGATTTGAGTATAGCACTTTATAGTTTACCAATGAAAATAGTTGAAGTTTTAATGGTTATATGATGATTTTATATGACTTCTCTATTACCAAGTTTGAGTTCTGGATTTAAAGAATCTGATGAAAAAAAATTGATTAATTTAACTGATATTTCCTTTAGAATTTTATTTGCTTTTGCTTCTATTTTATTTGTATGGTGAGTTTTATTTAGAGATTATATTATTAGAATAATTGCAAATGAAGAATATATAACAACAACTCATATTTATAATTCTAGTGATGCATTTTTGATAGTTTTTTTTGTTATTCTTTTTTATTTTTTATCACTTGTTTTTATTTATGTTTTAGTTGCTGCAGAAAAGCAATCTAAACTTTTGAAAATAAATATATTTATTACTATTTTTAATATAGTTTGAAATATACTTTTGATTCCAAAATATAGCTTTATGTGAGCTTGATTTACTACTCTTTTATCTCAAATTTTACTTTTTATTTTTTGATATTATCATACAAAAAAGCTTATAAATTTTAAATTTCCTATATTTTTTATTGTTAGAGTTATATTAGTATCAATTATTATATTTTTATTTTGATATTATTTGATATCAAATTTTTCAAAATGATTATATTTTGATTTTATAGTTTATTCTTTGGCTATTTCCTTTATATTCGGGTTTTATTATTTTTTTGAATTTAAAAAAATATATAAAAAATAAAACATTGTTTTTTTCAAAAAAACTTGCATAAATAAAAAATAATTTTAGACTTTGTTTCTAAAATTATTTTTTTTATAAAAAATTATGGAAGCAGTAAGCTTTTTAACTCAAACTTTATCTTTATTAACTCTGTTAATAATTAGTTCATTTACTTATATTTTAAGTAAAAAAATAAATTTTCCTTATACTGTTTTATTAGTTTTTATTGGTCTTTTATTAATACCAATATCAAAAATAGAAGCATTATCATTTATAAATGATTTTTCATTAACTCCAGATTTATTATTTTTTGTATTATTACCAGTTTTACTTTTTGAAGCTGCATATAATATGAGTTATAGACAATTAATTATTAATTGGAAAACAATAACTTCATTATCTGTTTTTTGATTAATTATTTCTTGATTTTTAATTGCATTTGCATTATTCTTTTTATTTCCATTTGTTTGATTACAAATTCCATTTTTAGTTTGTTTATTATTTTGAGTATTGATTTCTGCAACTGATCCAGTAGCAGTTCTTTCTATATTTAAATCTCTATGAGCGCCAAGAAGACTTACTATTCTTTTTGAATGAGAAAGTTTATTTAATGATGGTACTGCTGTTGCAATGTTTTTAGTAGTTTTATGATTAATTCTAGAATGATGAGATATTACAAGCTCAACTTTTATTGAATGAACACTTAAGTTTTCTTCAATGGTTTGATGATGAATAATATTTGGTTGATTAATGGGGGTTTTGTTTAGTAAGGCAATATGATTTATAAAAAATAATGAAGAGGCTGAAATAGTTTTAACTATGCTTTTAGCACATATTACTTTTATATTTGCTGAAATGATAACTCATCATTTCCCATTTTTACCAATTTCATGAGTTATAGCTACTGTTATTGCATCAATTGTTATTTGAAATTATGGTAGATATAAAATTACTCCTAGAGTAGAAGCTCATATGCATAAATTTTGGGAATTTTTTGCATTTATTGCAAATTCTCTAGTTTTTATATTGATGTGATTAATTCTTAGTAATATAAATGTAAATTTTAGTGAATTTATATTTCCACTTTTTGTAACTATATTAGTAGTTATGATTTCTAGAGTTATTTCAGTATATATTCCAGTTTGGATTAATAATTTTTTCAAAATAGAAGATCATATTCCAAATTCTTGGTCTATACTTTTATCTTGGTGAAGCCTGAGATGAGCTTTGGCTCTTATGATGGTTTTATTAATTCCTTGAGTTTGAGATCCAGATTATACAAAAGTTATAGCATTTCAAGAATCAGTAGGTTGGGCATATAGTTTTTCTATAAGAGATTTTCTTTTGGTATTAACTATTTGAAGTATAATGTTTACACTTTTTGTAAAAGCTCCACTTACACCAGTTTTAATGAGAAGATTAAGGGTTGATAGACTTCATAGACTTGAAGAATTTGAATATGAAGAATGAAAAATATTATCAAATTTAAAAATAATTCAAAAATTAAATCTTTCTTTTAAAAAAGCATATTTAACACAAATAGAATATGATGAATTAAAAGATAAATATAGTGAAAAATTGCACTCAGCAGTAAAGAGAATGAAAAAAATTTTGGAAGAAAAATGAGATGATCCAAAAAATCTTATAAGAAGAGCTTTATCTTTACATGCTTTAGGTATAGAAAAACAATATTTAAAAGAACTATTTTTCTATAATGAAATAGATGAAAAAAACTTTAAATATATTCTTAGAAAAATAGAAAAACAAATTGAAAGACTTGAATTATCACATGAACAATTGAGAAGTATTTCAAATAGACATAATGATTATGATATATTTTCTAGATTTGTAGTTTGAATTTATAAAAGAACTTCTACAGACTTGGATTCTTATATTAGAAATAGAACAAGACTTATAATAACAAGAAAAGTTATTAAAGAATTGAGATTATTAGCTGATATTGATTTCTGATTTGATAAACATTTATTTGATGAAATAATAGAACTTTATGCTATGTTTAATAAACAAGCAGATGAAAAAAGAATTAAAATATTTTCTTCTCATAAAGCAACTATTAATGCAATTGAATCAAAACTTGTAAATAAATCACTTTTAAAATTGGAAGAAAAAACAATAAAAGATTTATATCATAAAGAAATTATTACTCCAAAATTATATATTAGATTTATGGATGAAATTGAAAAAGAAATGTACTCTGATGTAAAAAAAATGGGATAAAAAAGATAAGTTTACAACTTATCTTTTTTATTTTTTGAAAAAATCATTATTATTATTTAAATTAATTTTTAATTAACAAATTTTTTATGAAAACAGCATTTGAAACAAGACCAGGTAATGTAGTTGATATTGATTGAGATTTATATTTTGTTACTAAATGGGAATCTCACAGAGGTGGTAGATGAGCAACAACAGTTAAAATGAGATTAAAAAATATTTCAAGTTGATCTATGACTGACAAAGTATTTAGTAGTGATGATAAACTAAATGATGTAATTTTAGAAAGAACAGTTTTTGAATATTTATATAATTCTGCATGAGTTTATGTATTTATGAATGGTGAAAATTATGAACAAATTGAATTAAGTGAAGAAGATGTAGGTGATATGAAATATTTTTTATCTGAAGGTTCAACAATTGATATACAACAACATAATTGAAATTTTGTTTGAATTATATTGGCTACTTATATGAAACTTAAAGTTGTAGAAGCTTTGCCACTTGTTTGAAGTAGTGAAAATAAAGAAGTAATAACAAATACATGATTAAAACTTGAAGTTCCACCTTCAATTGAAGAATGAGATGAAATAATTGTAAATACTTGAACTTTTGAGTTTGTAGAAAAAGTAAAATAATTATTATTAAATAATATGTTTTTAAAAATTGCATTTTATTTAAAAATTATTAAATTTAATTTTAGTTTTAAAAATATAAAAATAAATAATGAAAATAGATAATATTACACTTTCTTTTAGAAATAAAGTAATTTTAAAAGATATAGATATAGAAATCAAAAAGTGAGAATTTGTTTTTATGATAGGTTACTCATGAAGTGGTAAAACTTCAGTTATAAGATCTATTATAGGAGACTTCCGTCCAGAAAGAGGTGATATAATTTTGGATAGTAATTTAGCACTTTATAGATGAATGACAGAAGAAACATTGCTTTCATATAGAAGAGATATATGAGTTATATTTCAGGATTATAAATTACTTGAATCTAAAAAAGTTTATGAAAATGTAGCATTTGCTATGGAAGTATGTGGTTATAGTGATGCAATAATTAGAAAAAAAGTACCAGAAGCTTTGGAAAAAGTATGACTTTTAATTAAAAAAGATAAATTTGTTTATGAATTAAGTTGAGGTGAAAAACAAAGAGTTGCTATAGCGAGAGCTTTAGTTCATGATCCAAAAATAATTATTTGAGATGAACCAACTTGAAACCTAGATCCAGAAACTGCTAAAGAAATAATGGATATATTTCTTGATTTAAATGTTGAGTGAAAAACAGTTATAATGGCAACTCATGATGCAAATATAGTAAATGCATTAAATAAAAGAGTTATAACTTTTCAAGATAGAAAAGTTACTTCTGATGTACCAAATGGTAAGTATAATCTAAAATAAAAAAGTAGTTTTTAAACTACTTTTTTATTTTTTTTTATAATAATTACATTTTTCACTAAAAGGACAAGTATTGCATTTGGGGTTTCTAGCACTACAATTATATCTACCAAATAAAACAAGAGTATTGTGCAGCATTGCATGATTATTTTTTGTAAAACCAGAGCTTATTTTTTTATCAGTCTCAAGAGGATTTTTAGTTTTTACGAGTCATAATCTGTTTAAAACTCTATGTACATGGGTATCAACTCATATGTATGGAGCATCTTCTACAACTGCTAAGAATACTTTTGCAGTTTTAATTCCAACTCAAGGCAGAGTTATAAGTTCATCAATTGTTTTTGGTATTTTATTATTAAACTTTTCATTTAGGAGTATAGAAGTTTTTTTTATATTTTCTGCTTTATTATTATAAAAAGATATACTGTTTATAAAATCTTTTATGTAATCTACTTCCATATTTGCTCAATCATTAGGTTCTTTTAAAAATCTAAAAAAATTTCTATTTACTATATTTACTTGTTTATCTGTTGTTTGAGCAGACATCAAAATAGCTATAAGTAATTGAAATTCATTTGTATAATAAAGTTCAGTTTTAGCATCAGGAAACATTTCATTTAATTTTTGTGCAAATAGAGGAATATCTTTTTTGTTCATTATTTATTTACTTATTTTTTTATTTTTTATATAATAATAAAAATTAATTAATTTAAAAGAAGAAAATGTTTTATAAAGAATGATTTTTTATAGATAAACCAGTTTGAAACAATGAGTTTTCATTCGAACAAAGAATAAATAAAAGACTTTTTGTTCCTGATATAATTGATTTAGATATAAATGATTTAGATCAAATTAAAATTCAAAATGATAAGGAAAAAATAGCTTTTGAAGATTTTTGATTTGATGATAAACTTAGTACAAATTATGGTCTTAAAAATTTTTATAGAATAAAAATTAAGTGAAAAGAAATTGTACTTTTTGACAATCATAACCATGCATTTTATTTTTGGTATGAAGCTAGAAATAGATGAATAATAGGGGATAATAATACTTTAATTCATATAGATGAACATGCTGATACAAGAGATAATAATAAAATTATTCTAAAACCAGATTCGCTAGATTTAGAAAAAGTTTTTACTTTTACAAATGAAGTTTTAAATGTAGGGGATTATATAATTCCAGCTCAAAAAGAATGACTTATATGAGATATAATTCAAATAAGAAATACAAATAAATTAGAAGAATATATAGAAAAATATTATTGAAATTCTAAAATATTATGAACAAAAGGACTTATTCTTAACCTTGATTTAGATTTTTTTCAAAAAGAGTTGGATTTTATAGATTATGATTTAAAGAAAAAAGTAATACTTGATGCAGTAGAAAAAGCAAGTTTTATAACAGTTTGTACATCACCTTTTTTTATTGAACAGGACCTTGCAATTAAGGTTTTTAAAGATTTATTTTGAAATTTATAATAATATAAAAGTTGATAAAAATAAAAAATTGATTAAAATATTTTCCGTTATTTATATCTTTTATAAATTTGACTTAAATAATGATATAAATAAAATAGTATAATGAGAAGCATTCTCATTATTTTAAATTAATTTGTAATAATAGAAATATGACATTAGTATTGAATGCACAAAATTTTAACGAGACTATAAAAGAATGAGTTACTTTAGTTGATTTCTGGGCTGAATGGTGTGGACCTTGTCAAATGATGTTACCAATTTTAGATTCATTTTCTTCTGTAATGGAAGGTAAAATGAAAGTATGAAAAGTAAATGTAGATGAAGCTCCTGAAATTGCAGGTCAATTTAGAGTTATGTCTATTCCTACTTTAATTGTTTTTAAAGATGGAGTTCCAGTTGAAACTATGGTTTGAGTACAACAACAAGCTAAATTAGAAGAAGTTTGTTCTAAATATTTATAATAAAAAATCTTAGATTTATCTAAGCTTTTTTTTTATATTACATTTACCATATTGAAGAAAGGCAGCATTATGGCCATAATAAGTGTTCAAATTATTCAACCTACTCACACTATAACCAAAGGTTCTATTGCAGTTTGAATATTTTTTACTATATCATCTATTTCTTTATTCATTTTTATACTTATTTTTATAAGTAATCAAGCTAAATTTCAAGTTTCTTCTCATATTTTTACAACACTTGCAAGTTCTATTGGAAATAGAAAGTTTTCTTTTCAACTTTGTATTTCATTTATTCACATTAATACACTTAATTCTATTCATTTACTTACTCTTGAACTTATTTCTTTTAATTCTTTTTCATAATAATCATTTTCTAGAGCTCTAGAACTTATATCAAGAGAACTATTTATTATAACTCAATTTTTTAAAAGTATTCATAAACTTGAAGTAAATAAAGCAAGGATTTTTTTCTTTATTAATGGTCAAAATATAGGTATAGAAATAATCATTTTATCCCAATATATTTTTGTTTTTGGATTACTTTTGAAAACTAAGATTCCGAATACTAAAATTATAATTAAAAAAATTATAATTATTATATTTTCTTGAAGAAATTTCGAAGTATCTAAAACATGTTGTGTTAAACTAGGTAAATTTACTTTAGAATCTTTATACATTTGTTCTATTTTTGGTATAACAAATGTCATAAAAACTCAAATCATACCAATAGAAAGAGTTATAATTACCATAGGGTAAATTAGTGCTCAAATTATTTTCGTTCTTAATTCTTTTGATTTTTCTTCTTTTAGTTTTATTGTTTCTATTGAATCTCATAGTTTTCATGTAACTTCTCACATTTCAATAATTGATAAATCAAAAATTCAAAAAATTCATGGAAATTTTTCAAAACAATCATGTAAATTATTTCAAGTATTTAATCATTCAATTATAGAAGTTAATAATGCTTTTACTTTTTTATTTTTAGTTTGATACATTATTATTTTTAAACTATTTATCAAAGGAATTCATGATTGTAATAAATTAGATAATTGCTCCAAAAGATTTATTTTATCTTTTGAGCTTATTTTGATTGTTGAAGTTTTTTTTCACTTCAATTTTTCAAATAATAATTTTATTTTTTCTAAAAAATTATTCATTATCTAGTTATTTATAGTAATTAATTAAATTTTATCATTTATCTTGAATTTTTTCAAATAAATGTATAATTAAAAGCAGTTATAATTACTAAAAAAATATTATGTTTAAATTTTTTGGTGTAAGTAAAGAGGAAGAGTTTGAAGAAGTATTTGAAGATGATGAAGAATCATCTGATTTAGAGTCAGAATCAAGTGAAATATGACAAATTGCAGTTGATATAATTGAAACTAGATATGAGATTATTTTATTGGCTCCAGTTGCATGAATTAGTTTAGATGATATTGATATTTCATATCATAATAATGTTTTGACTATAAAATGAGAAAGATATAAACCAGAAATCTTTTCAAAAGATATAACTATAAGAAATACAGAGTGTTTTTGGGGAGAATTCTCAAGAAATATTATATTACCTGAAAATTTAGATTTTGATAGTATAAAAGCTACAATGGATAATAATTTACTTATTATAACATTGCCAAAATTAAAATTTTCAAATCATAGTATAAGAATAGAAAAAGTTTAATATTAATTTAAAAAATTGTGTTTTTCAAAAGAAATAACGTAAAGGAGTGAGCAAGAAAAGTAGATAAAGTTATAACATGACTTATTATTTGAACTGCAGTTGCTTCTATGATTTGATTATCAAAAACAAATAAGGGAAAAAAGGTATCTGAAAATATTAAAAATGAATGAATAATTGTTTGTAAAAAATGATATAGTATTTTTGGTAAGGTTTTAGTTGGAGTTATTAAATTTTTTAATAAAAAATAATTTATGAAAAAAATATTTTTAATATTTTTAATTTTTAGCTTTTTTTATAAAACTTCATTTGCAGTATGATGCAACTCTAGTTATTTATCAAAAGCTGAACAATGTATAAAATCTCAAGATAAAAACAGATCAATAGAGGATTTTGTATGTATTCAAGCTAGTAATGAAGATGTTTTATTTCAAGTTATTTTAGATGAAGAATTTAAAAAAATTGATACTAAAATGGATGAATATTTAGAAGCATTAACTAACTCAAAAAATCAATATGCTTGAAAATGAGCAAAATTAACTTATTTTGATTGAATAAATGCTATATGGGATAAATCAAGAGAATTCAAAGATTTGTATAAAGGTGCTTGTAATTTAAGTGTTATAGAATCATGAAAATGTACTGAAAATATTTGATATACTTTACCTGAAGAAAAAAGTGCTATTTCTAATTATATAGCTGAAAAATGTCTAAAATGAAGTAATTGAGATTGATATAAATTAATAGATGTTAAAATGGAAATTTTTAATAGTGTAGCCTTTAATATTATGCAATTAAATAAGGCTCAAGTTTCAAAGGACCAAAAAAAACTATATGATCAAGAACAAAGAACTAAATATAATAAACTTTTAGATATTATGATGATTAATGTATGATATATTGAAAGAATATGGCAAAAATGGCCGTCTAAAATTAAAAATCCACTATAAAAAAAAGAAGAAATTTTATTTCTTCTTTTCTTTTTGTTTAGCACCACAATATGGACAAATTTTCATATCTTTTTTAATACATTTTTTACAATTTTCACATTTAATTTTATTTTTTCTTCTAAGAATAATAAATATAAACCAAAATACTCAGAATCAAAATATTAATGATATAAAGAAATAAGGATTAAATCAGATATATTTAGTAGTATAATCTACATAAAAATCTTTTGCTGAGTTAAATTCTACATTTTCTCATTTATAATTTTCATATGCCATTTCAATAACTGCTTGTATTTTCTTTTGTTCTAACTTTTCATTTATTCTTTCCCATGGATAAAGATAAGTTCTTTCTTCTATGTTTTTCTTTGAATAATATTCTGAAGGAGTCCAATATTTAATTATTTTTGTTCAATTTTCATCATATGCTTCATAAGGAAATCATTTCCATTGTGATATAAATACTCTTTCAGTGTCAGGTAAAACATTTCATCAATTATCATTTATTGGTAAATAATCAACTATTTGCTCTCATATGATAGTTCATTGTTCATTTTTAATTAGTTCTTTTCAAACTCATTTTATTTCATTACCATCTTCATCTAAAAGTTTTATTTTTCAATCAGGTTTTATATGAGTATTTCAATCATTTTTGAAAGGTATTCCAAACTCTATACTAAATTCTTCTTCAGTTTCAGAATTTGTATCTTCTCAGTTATTATTTGTATTAGAATTATCTTCATTATTTTGATTATTAGTATTTTCAGTTTCATCTGTATTATTCTCATTTACTTGATTATCAGTATTTTCAGTTTCATCCGTATTATTTTGGTCAGTTTCTCAACTTCAAGTATCATTTCATATAAGATCATCTATTATATTTCATAATCAGAAATCATCTATACATTTTCAGTCTATGTTACTACTTGTTAAATCTCATAAAGGACATTTATCTATTTTTGGATTGTCTTTTAAATACTCTGTCCAACTATAACCTCAACCACCACTTGTATTTGTAATTATTGGATCACCTGGTTCACCATCATCAATTACTTCTCAATCTACATTTACAAGTAATAATACTCAATAATCTATATTTATAGCTATTTGTCATCAAGTTGACACATTATCTGCTCAAAAATTTTTGAAAAATACGGCTCAATAGTGTCATCCTGGAGTAGCATCAACTGGTACATGTATTGTGAATTCTATATCTTTTTCTTCATTTGCTCATATATTAAAACTATCTGTATTTATAGTTATCCAACTTGCAAGTTCTTGATCTGGATTCACAAGTTCACTTTTCCTAACAAAAGAAGGATTTCATGAATTATCATTTGATACAAAATCTGATTTTCAAGTACGAATCAACATTGCATCTCAAGTTTTGTTTATCAATTTTGCAGTTTTTATTATTGTTGCACCTGGATTTGCTTGTATTTCATATTTTATAGGAGATACAACTAAATCTACATCAGCTGCTTTTACAATATTAAATATGTTTAGAACTATTGATAAAATAACCAATATACTTAAATATTTTTTCATATTTTTTTATTTTAATTTTTAATTAGTTTTATTCTATTAAAAATTACTATAAAATCAAAAAAAAGACTAGATTTTCTAGTCTTTTTTTAATTTTTTTAATTAGAATTTACCAGTTACTGTAAAAGTAATTGTATCTTCATATGAACCAGCTTGAGTTTGAGCGTCAGTAGTAGCAGAAACTCTAAAAGTTAAATCTTTAACTGTATTGTTAAATGCTTCTGGTTTATTTGTATTGTAAATAACATGTTCAGTTGAATTGTTATTTACTTGAGTAGTACCTAAGTTACCAGTTGTAGTAAACCCAGATACAGTAGAATCGATTGCATTTGCAGTTGAAGCAAATGTATATGATTCAACAATACCATCAGTAGCTGTGTTATTTATTTTAATTGAATTATCATCAACATTAGTTAAACCTCCACTTCCAGATCTAGCTGTAATTGTAATACCATCAGCAGCATTAGTACCAACTTCGATATCTAATGTACCAGATGCAGTAACACCACCTACTAATGTACCTAAATCAATTTCTGAAGTTGATAAAGTCATATTTAATGTAGGTAATACTTCAGCTCTAACAACGATTCCAGAAACAGAACCAGTTGCAAAACCAGGAAATGCATCATCCCAAACAACATTTGTATCAAAAGCACCTGTACCAGATACTCCAGCAGTACCAATGTTAGCTGCATATGAAGTACCTAAAGTTGTTGCAGCAATACCTGCAATAGAAGCTATAGCAATAGCTTTTTGTATTTTTGTTTTTACCATAATAACAATTATGAAATAATATAAATTTTTTGCTAGCAAATATAAAAAGTTTGATTTGAACTTTCTATCAAGCACTATTATTGTAACATATTTAAAAAGTATTTGTCAAAAAATTAACATACTTTTTTTATATATTGAAATTTTTAATATTTTTTATATTATCTGTGTATTAAAAATAATAAGTAATAAATGACTTTAGAAATACTTAAAAAATACCATATTAAAGCTAAAAAATCTCTTGGGCAAAATTTTTTAGTAAATGAACAAATAGTAGATTGAATTTCAAATGTAATTGAAGTAAAAGACAAAAATATAATAGAAGTTTGACCATGATATGGGGCACTAACAGAAAAACTTATAATTAAAAAACCAAAAAGTTTAAATCTAGTAGAGCTTGATCGTGATATGATAGAAGTATTAAATAAAAGAATAGATTCTTGAGATTTTGATTTAGAATGAATTGATTTTAAAATAAATAATTTAGATGTTTTAAAATATATTCCAGAAAATAAAGATTATAGTGTTATAGCTAATATACCTTATTATATTACAAGCCCTATTTTAAGACATTTTTTGTATGATGTAGAACATAAGCCAGAATCTATGGTTATTCTTATGCAAAAAGATGTTTGAGATAAAATTCTTTGAAAGTGAAAAGAAAAAACTTCTGTTTTATCTCTTTTTGTTTCGAAAAAATGTTTTGTAAGTGATGAAATATTTGTATGAAGACAAAATTTTATTCCAGCTCCAAAAGTAGAATCAAGTGTATTGCTTTTTAAAAGCCATGAATTATATAAAGAAATAGATGATATAATGTTTTTAGAATTTATTAAAAAAGCATTTAAAGAACCAAGGAAAAAATTATCTAAAAATTTATCAAACTCTGGATATGATAAAAACTTAATTATGCAAGTTTTTTCTAAGTATTCTATAGAAGATAACACTAGATGAGAAGATTTAGATATATCTATTTGGTGCCAATTATTTTGAGAATTTAACAAATAGTTAACTAGAAAAACTTGAACAAAGCATATTTTTTTTTATAATCTGGACCTTATTGTAATTAGAAATAAATTTTTTATTAAATTTTGTTTTATAAATAATAAAAATAATGCATAAAAAAGCTATAATCCACATAATGACTAAATCTAGGATGAAAAGCGAAGTTTTTACTGCTGATATTGAAGCTATGCAAGAAATATCAAAAAAACATTCTATAAAAAATATTATTTTTTATAAATGAGAAAAAGTAGAATACATCGATTTATTATCTAAGTTAGATCAATTAGGTATTTTTTTATATAACTATTCAAATAAATCTGATTTAATTAATCAAGTATCAGAGTTAAATAAAAATTTTGAAATTATATTTGTAAATACAACTTTAGAATTGCTTATAAATATAGCAAATGATGTTAAAAAAAGTATCTGACAAAAAATAACTACAAACCCAAAAATTTATAGAAATAAATTTTTACAAAGAGAATTAATACAAAAACATAATCCAAATTTAGGAGTCAAATTTATCAAGTGAACAATTGAAACTTTAAAAATAGAAGATATAGAAAAAAATGTACCATATCCTTTTATAATTAAACCAGTAGATTGAGTACAAAGTTCATGAGTTGCAAAAATAAAAAATAGAAATGATTTTGATAATTATATATCACATTATAATGAATTTCATGATAGATTAGAACTTAGATGAATACATACTAAAGAGTTATTAATTGAAGAATTTATAGATGGTACACTTTATTCAGTTGATTATTTTGTGAATCAAGAATGAAAAATAATTCTTACAAAACCAGTTAAACAAAGACTTTTAACAGATATAAATTTTGAAGATTATTGAGTATTAGCTAGAATTTCTTCAAAAAAAACTGAAAGTGAATTTAAATGAAAAAAATTATCTGTTTTTGTTTCTTCAACTGTTGAAGCAACTTGAATTAAAAATACATATGTTCATCATGAATTTAAAATAAATAGTAAATGAGAATTAAAAACTATAGAAATAAATTGAAGGATTTGAGGTTGAAGATTGGAACTTTTAAAAAATGCATATTGATTAAATATTTATGAATTAGTTTGTAATATCGAATTAAAGTTACCTAAATTGAAGGAAAACAATATTGTCACAAATATATATTCAACAAAAAAATGAATACTTACAAGTTTCAATCATAATTTAATTGAAAAAATGAAAGAAAAACCTTCTATTTATGAAATAGAAACTGATGAAACTGCTATTTGAAAAGAAATTTGATTAACAAAGGATTGATTTATAAAAATATGAGCTATAAAAATGGCAAATAAAAATTATGATGAATTAGCAGAAGATTTCAAATTCGTAAAAAAACATTATTGAGATTTATTAATTGTTGATGAATTTGAAGAAAGTAAAAAAATAAAAAAGAAAAATATATTTAAAATATTTAGAAATTATTTAAATATATAAAAAAATGAAACCTGCAGGTTTCATTTTTTTATGGCTTTACTTTTTGCATTTTATTTATAAAATACGCCAGATAATTATATAAATATATGTTTTAAAAAGATATGGAATTAAATAAAATTAGAAATTTTTGTATTATAGCTCATATAGATCACGGTAAATCAACTCTTGCTGATAGATTACTTGAAATCACTTGAACTATAGATAAAAGAGATATGAAGAATGGGCAAATGCTTGATACGATGGAATTGGAACAAGAAAGATGAATAACTATAAAATTGACTCCAGTTCGTATGAATTGGAAAGGTTATCAAATGAATATAATTGATACTCCAGGGCATGTTGATTTTCAATACGAAGTAAGTAGAAGTTTAGCATCTGTTGAAGGTGCTCTTTTAATAGTTGATGCAACTCAATGAATTGAAGCACAAACTTTGAGTAATGTTTATATGGCAATTGAAAATGACTTAGATATTATACCTGTTATAAATAAGATAGATCTACCTGCTGCTGATTTTGATAAAGTAGCACTAGAAATAGTAAATCTTTTATGATGTGATAAATCTGAAATTATATGAGTTTCAGCTAAAACATGAGAAAATGTAGAAACAATTTTAGATGAAGTAATAAAAAGAGTATCATCACCAAAAGTTTATTCAGAAAAAAAACCTGATAATGATGAATTAAAAGCACTTGTTTTTGATTCTCAATATGATGCTTATAGATGAGTAGTTTCATATGTAAAAGTTTTTCAAGGTGAAATTAAAAAATGAGATATTTGTCATTTTTTAAATACAAATAAAAAAATAGAAGCACTTGATGTAGGGTATTTTTCTCCTGGTTATACAAGTGATAAAAAAATAGAATTAGGTACTATATGATATGTAGTTACTTGATTAAAAACTATTAGAGATGCAAAAGTTTGAGATACTATGTGGAAACCAGAAATGGTAGAATGACCAAAAGAAAAACCAGAAAATGCAACTCCAATAGAATGATTTTGACTTGTTACACCATTTATATATGCATGAATATTTGCAATGGATAGTAGTGAATATCCATTACTTAAAGATGCAATGGAAAAACTAGTTTTAAATGATTCATCTTTATTTGTTGAGACAGATGTTTCACCGGCTTTATGACATGGTTATAGATGTGGTTTTCTTTGATTACTACATTTAGAAATAGTAAAAGAAAGATTACTTAGAGAATTTGGGATGGATGTTATAATGACTGCTCCACAAGTTACATATAGAGTAGTTTTACTTTGAGATAAAAGATCAGAATATTCTAGATTTTTACCAGAATATATAGAAAGTGAAAAATGACAAAAATGTACTAGAATACTTATTTCAAATCCAGAGGAACTTCCAAATAGAGAAAAATATCTTTATATAGAAGAACCAATTGCAAAAGTAGAAATAATTACTCCACTTGAGTATGTTTGAAATTTGATGCAGTTAAGTCAAGATAGAAGAGGAAGTTTTAAAAATCAACAATTTATTGATTCAGATAGAGTAATGTTAACTTATGAGTTACCTATGAATGAATTAATTTGAGATTTTTATGATGAAATTAAATCACTTAGTTCAGGTTATGCATCACTTAACTATGAGTTTATAAAATATAGTGAGGATGATTTAGTAAAATTAGAAATACTTATAGCAGACGAAAAAGTAGATGCATTAGCTTTTATTTGTCATAGAAAACAATCTCGTTATTTATGATGAAAAATATGTGCTAATCTAAAAGAGTCTATTCCAAAAGCACTTTTTACAATAAAAATTCAAGCAGTAGTTTGAGGTGATGTTGTATGAAGAGAAGATATATCAGCTATGAGAAAAGATGTAACTGCAAAGCTTTATGGTTGAGATATAACAAGAAAGAAAAAATTACTTGAAAAACAAAAACAAGGTAAAAAGAAAATGAGACAATTTTGAAAAGTAAGTCTTCCTAGTGAAGTTTTTGTTAATTTATTAAAAAAATAGTAGACAAAGTCTACTTTTTTTTGTATATTAATATTAATTATCAATTACATATTTATATGTTTACAAAATTTTTAAAAAGTATATCTAGAAATAATGTGGTTTTACTTAAACCACTTATGAAAAATAATATCATGCAGAATCCTGTAATTTTTTGATATTCTAAGATTTTAGATTTAAAAGATTATAGATATATTTATTTATGAAATCTTTATGCTCAAAAAGCAAAACTTCAAAAAGTACTTAATAGAATTGAAAAAAATAAATCGAAATTAGACTTATTACATTATGAAATTTTAAAAAAGGAAATTAAATTTAGTTATAAAAAGATAGATTTTTTAAAAAATGTTTATGATTTTGAAGCAAATAAAATAGATCCAAAATACAAGATTTCATATCCAGAATTTGATTATGATTATTATAATAAAATATTTTTTTGAGTAACAAAAAATGATATACAAAAAGATGTAGTTATAACAGCGCAAGAAGAAAATAATCAAAATATAACAAAAAAACAATTGATAGAACTTTTAGCTTTTTCTAGCGAAAAAGTTCCTTGATTAAAATACAAGTTTTGAGCTTATGCTTTTATGTCGCATTCATCAGGAGTATTGGTTATTCCAAATAAAAAAATTTATTCTCTAAGAGAATTGATAACTCTGTTTTTTCATGAAATGACTCATTTTTTTAGAAGATATAACAATATAAGAAATTTTTGAACTAGTTATGGTTTCTCTGATTATATGAAGCTAGAAGAAGGTTTTTCACTTTATAATGAGTATTTTTATGGTGATAAATTAATTCCATGATTAAAATATAATGCATATTATGATGTTTGTTATGCTATATTGTTAAATGAAAAATTAAATCAAAAACAAAAACAAGAACGTATATATAATGTACTTAAAATTAAGGGATTTTCTCGTGAAAAAGCAATGCATTATTATTATCGTTTTCATCGTTATGCTAGTGTTTGATGAAATCAATTTTTCTTAAAAGATTTGGTTTATACAAAATGATATGAAAAAGTATTAAAAAAATTGGAAAAAAATCCAAAAAATTATGATATATTCTTCTCAGGAAGAATTTGATTAGCTTCTATAAAATCAAAATTATATAATACAACAAATAATTTTGATACAAGAGCATACTTTGAATCTATACTAATAGAAATACAAAAAAAGATATGAAATTAATCATATCTTTTTTAAATTTTTATATTTATACTTATTTCTATATCCTCATCTTCATTTAATGGATTTTTCATTTTAAATATGTTTAATCCTGGTTTTATATAAATTGGTTCATGAGGTATTTCTTTTTTCTTAAGTAGTAAATTTATTTTTTCTACTACGTCACTTGGATTTGTATTTGCCTTAATTAAATAATCATCAGCTCATGCTTCCATAGCTTTTTCTATTTTATCTTTGTCTACAACATTTGTAAACATAACTATTTTGCTTCTTGAAGATGTTTGATGTTTTATAGCTTCCAATGTTTCAAATCAGTTCATTGTAGGCATCATTATATCTAGAAGTATTACATCTGGATTGTAATCTCAAATGCAAGTTAAACCTTCTAATCAGTTGATTGATTCTTTTACGTCAAATCACTCTTTTCTTAATTTCAAAGCATACATTTCACTTAATACTTTGTCATCTTCTATTATTAATATTTTTTTCATATTGATTATATTAGGAAATTAAATTAAATTTAATTCAAAACTAAAATTACTTCATTCTCAAACTTGAGATTTTACTTCTATTTCACTTCAGAAGTCTTTTATAAAATTTTTACATAATGCAAGTCATATTCCAAGACCAGTTGTATTTTGTCTTTGCATACTAGATTCTATTTGACTAAACTTTTCAAATATTTCTTTTATTTTTTCTTTAGGAATTCATATACCATTATCAATAACTTCAAATTTCACTTTATTTTTTACTTTACTTGCTTTTATTATTATTTTTCATCAAATATCTGTAAATTTTACTGCATTGTTAATTAGATTTATAAATACTTGTCTTATTTTATCAGGATCTATATTTATTTCTTTTCATTTTAAGTTCTTGTCTATTTCTATTTCAAAATTTACTCATTTGTTTTCAATTTCAAGAAAAACATCATTATAAACTAATTTAAGTAATTCAGTTATCATTACTTCTTGCATATAATATTCCATTTTTCATGATTCTATTTTTGATAATGCAAGTACATCATTTACAAGATTTATAAGTCTAACAGAGCTATCATAGCAGTGATTTAATGCTTTTCTAGCTTCAGGACTTACATCTCACATATCTCACTCTAAAATCATTGAAATATATCATCTAATTGATGTTAGAGGAGTTCTCAGTTCATGTCAAACTATTGATATAAATTCATCATTTTTGTTTTTGCTCATAACAGGGTTTTTATATATATATTTATATTTTATTACTCTTTTTAAAAAAAAGCTAAAAAAAGGCCTATTTTTATTTTGACAAATAGAGCTTTTTTAATATAATAACC
The DNA here is from genome assembly GCA_937864295.1 of uncultured Candidatus Altimarinota bacterium. Lineage (GTDB taxonomy): Bacteria > Patescibacteriota > Gracilibacteria > BD1-5 > UBA6164 > JABWCI01. Next base: position 49,736 of record CALMJA010000015.1, read on the forward strand.
GGGCTTTTTTCAAGGAAGCATATATGGTGCTCGTAGTTCAGTTGGTTAGAATGCCAGATTGTGACTCTGGAGGTCGAGGGTTCGAACCCCTTCGAGCACCCCATATATAAATTTAAAAAATGCTTATAATTTTTCGTATTTAGCTAACTTATAGTTGCTAGGTTCGAAAGGAGGTTTTTTCGAAGAAAAATTTTATTGTGACGAATAGGAACAATAAAAACGGAGGCCCGACCTGAAAGGCGGCGAACCCCTTCGAGCACCCCATATTAAGTTTCTCTTGAGATGATTGACGGAGTCAAAAATCACAAGGAAAGTTACATCGAACGATAGTGAGATGAAAAACTTATTTTTAATTAAAAGTTTTTAAGTAGAAAGTTATTAAGTCCTAAGCTTACTTTTTACTACATAGATTTTTAGTTATTTCTTTTTTTAAAAGCCTTATAAAACTAAAAGAATTAATTCTTAAATTTATAGCTATCTAAATACTAGATGGTATTATTTTATTTCTTTAACATATGTTTGCCATGGTTGCAAAAAAACAAGATTTAACTCTATTTGAAGAGTTATTTGCTGCATCTCCTGAGATTAAATATCCAAAACAAGGAGAAGTTATTTCTGGTTCAATTATTAAAATTGAAAAGAAAAATATTTTAGTAAATGTTAACAATCAATTTACTGGTTTAGTAGTTGCAAAAGAAGTAGGTAACACTATTGATTTAAATGACTTACAAGCTGGTCAAGGAATTGAAGTAATGGTTTTAGGTGATTCTGTAGAAAGAGGTTTATTAATTCTTTCATTAAAAAGAGCTAATCAAATTAAAAATCTTTCAAATCTTACAAAATACAACACATCTAATGAAATTATTACTGTTAGACCTACTGAAGCTAATAAATGAGGTTTACTAGTTGATATTGATGGTTTAAAAGGGTTCATACCTGTTTCTCAATTAACTCCATTACATTATCCAAGAGTTGAAGGAGCTGATCCTGAAAAAATTCTTGCTCATTTAGATTCTTTAGTTGGTATTCCATTTAAAGTAAGAGTTATAAATGTAGATGAAGCTGGTAAAAAAATCATCTTCTCTGAAAAAGCTGCTATTGAAGAAAATAGAGGTGAAGCATTAAAAAACTTAAAAGAAGGAGATATCGTTGAAGGTACTATTTCAGGTATTTTATCATACGGTTTATTCGTTACTTTTGATGGTTTAGAAGGTTTAGTTCACGTTTCTGAAATCGATTGGGGACATGTTACAGATCCTTCAAAATTTGCTAAAGTTTGAATGAAAGTTAAAGTTAAAGTTATAGGACTTGATAGTGAAAAAATTTCATTATCTATTAAAAGACTTAAAGAAAATCCTTGGGATGTTCTTGCTAAAAAATTTAAACTTAATGATTCAATTACTGCTCCAATTTCTAGAATTTCTAAATTTGGTGCGTTTATGGATCTTGAAGGTTGAATTCAAGGTTTAATTCACTTATCTGAAATTTCTCATGGTGTTGTTAAAGACATAAGAGATCATATTAAAGTTGGTGAAGAAGTTACTGCAAAAATTATCAATTTCGAACCTGAGAAAAAAAGAATTGGTTTATCATTAAAAGCTTTACAAGAAGCTCCTGCTGATATGCCTAAAGCTGAAGAAACTTCAGAAGTTAAATCAGAAGAAGCAAAAGCTGAATAATTTAAAATTTAATAAAAAAATATTTTTGGGAAATAGAGAGGAATCTTTCTCTCTATACAAAAATATTATACAAAGACTACCTGTTTGAGTTTTCTCAAAATAGTCTTGATTTAATAATTAATATACAAGGTAAAAATGGAAAAAACAATCTTAAATTCAATGTTTGATAATTTATTACATATTGGTAATAAATCTAATTACTGGAATCCAAAAATGAAAAGATATATTTATGGATCAGTAAATGGTATACACGTAATTAATTTAACTAAAACTGCTTCAAAAATTGAAGAAGTTAAAGCTGAATTAAAAGAATTACACACAAGTGGTAAAAAAATCCTTTTCGTTGCTACAAAATTACAAGCAAGAGATGCTATTTCTAAATTAGCTGCTGAATCAGGACATTTTTACGTTGCTGAAAAATGGGTACCAGGTTTATTAACAAACTTTAAAACTATTAAAAGAAGAATTGCTACTTATTTACAATTAGATAAAGATTTAAATAGTGGAGCTTTTGATATGTTAAGTAAAAAAGAAAAAGCATCTAAAATGCTTGAATTAGAAAAATTAAATAAAGCATACGCTTGAGTAAAAGAAATGAAAAAAATCCCAGATGTAATTTTTGTTATTGATGGTGTTTTTGAAGAACAAGCTGTTAGAGAAGCTAATCAATTAAAATTATTATCATACGCTGTTTTAAATACAAATGGTGATGATACTGTTCTTACTAATTGTATTCCTGCAAATACAAATTCAGTTAAATCAATTGAATATATTGCAGCTGCATTAAAAGAATCATTATCAGGAAAAGCTAGAGAAGTAACTTCTACTCCTTCTACTGGAACTACTGCTCCAGCTAAAGTAAAAAAAGTTGCTGAAACTAAAGTAAGTGGTGAAAAAAAAGCTCCAGCTAAAAGAACTCCAAAAAAAGTTGCTGAAGTAGAAGCTAAAGTTGAAACTACTGAACAAAATTAATTTGAATTTTTTAAGGAATAATTATTATGTAGTTATTCCTTATTCTTAAAAATATATTATGGACGAAAATAAACAAACAAATGAAAATTTGAAATATGCTTTATGTTATGTTCCTCTTGTTGCTTTTATTTTATTCTATGTAGAAAAAAAGAAAACTGCTATTTTGGAGAAACATGTTAGATATGGTATGTTTATATTTTGAGCTTACCTTATTTTATTGATATTGGTTTCATGGTTGTTTAAATGATTACTATGATTATTTTATGTTTGAGTTTCTGTTTTTATGTGATATAAAACTTACATAGGAGAAGATATTCAAATCAAATTTATTGACGATTTTTTCGATAAATCAAAATCTGATAAACCAGTTAATTCTGATAAATCAGATGAATTATAAAATTTATATTTTAATATTATTTTGATTATGGCAATTACAGCTGCTCTAATAAAAGAATTAAGAGAAATTACATGAATCGGTATGATGGAATGTAAAAAAGCATTAGAAGAAACAAATGGTGATATTGACTTAGCTATTGAAGAATTAAGAAAAAAAGGTTTAGCTAAAGCTGCTAAAAAAGCTGATAGAGAAACTTTTGAATGAGGTATTAGAATATTAACAGAAGGTGGAAAAGCTTATGTTGTTTCTGTAGCTTGTGAAACTGACTTTTTAGCAAATTCTGATAGATTTAAAACTATGCTTGATGATGTTGTTAATTTTTTAAAATCAAACGGTGCTGATTCTAAAGAAGCTGCACAAGAATTCATAAATAAAAACTACGCATTAGAAATGGGTGAAAACTTACAAGTTTCTAATTATGCTATATTTGAAGGTGGAGTTGCTTCTGCATACGTTCATTCAAATGGTAAATTAGCTGCTTTAATAGTTGCTGCTGCAGGTACTGATGCTGAAAAAGCAAAACAAGTTGCTATGCATGTTACTGCTTCAAATCCAGAATTTTTAAGTGCTGATGACATAAGTGATGAAGTAGTTGAAAAAGAAAAATCAATTCAATTAGAAATGATGAAAAATGATCCAAAAATGGCTGGGAAACCAGATGAAGTTTTACTTAAAATTATTGATGGTAAAATGGGAAAATTTAAATCTGAAATTTCTTTATTAGAACAAGATTTTGTTATGGATCCAAATGTTAAAGTTAAAAACTTTATTGGTGAAAAATCAATTACTGCATTTTACAGATTCAGTATATAATAAAATAAATCTCTTTAAAAAGAGATTTATATACCTCCATAGTTAAGCGGTTATAATGCAGGACTCCAAATCCTGCGTGCTTGGTTCGATTCCAAGTGGGGGTGCCATTTAGAATTTAAACAAAATTCATCTTCGGATGGATTTTTTTATAATATAAATTTCTCAATATGCTAGATTTAGATTTTTTATATATTGTATCTTTTTTAATTTATATATTATTTCTTGTAATTTTTTTATTTAAAAAATTCAGTTTTAGAAAAATTATATTTTGTACTTTTTTTTATTTTTATATTGTATTTGTTTTAGGAGTTACTTTTTTCCCAATTCCTATTTCTTGATTGAAAGAAATATCAATTTATTATACAAATACTAATAATTATATTCCATTTTCATCTATTTTTGAGATTTATTTAAATAATAATTTACCATTTATTGTTAAATTTAAGCAAATTATTGGTAATATTATACTTTTTATTCCTATGTGATTTTTTTATCCATTTATTTTTAAATATATAAATCATTTAAAATATACATTGTTTATATGATTTTTCTCATCTATTTTTATAGAATTTTCTCAATTCATTATTTCATTATTTTTATGATTTAGCTATAAAGTTACAGATATTGATGATGTTATATTGAATACTTTTGGTTTTATGGTTTGATTTTTAATTTATAAATTAATTAAAAAATATTATTATTAAATAAAAAGTTTCCCCCCATATCCTTTCGGATACGGGGGATTTTTTACTTCACTGATTCGAGACTTGCCTTGAATTGCTTTTTCAAAACAGTGAGTTTGAAAGGGGTATCAACGACAATTGTTCTCACAATTGCCGTGAAGCCGATTTCATCATTTTCAGTTCCTGGTGTTTTGCCCTTGAGGATTTCAAAAGAGCCATAAGTGACCAAAAACTCAGTCACGGAGTCAAAGAGTGAACCGTTGAGATGCAATCTCAACAACACAGGTTTTTCACCTTTGTCTACGTAATTGTGATCGTTTTTTACTTTTACTCGCTTTCTAAATAACTTATAAATCCGCTCTTCATCTTTTGGTGACAGTCTTCCATTGATGTTTTGAGGAAGACGCATATTGAGAGTTTTTTTCATGGTTTGCTCCGAAATTGTTGAAAAACGCTTTGGTATTTTAAAATATTTTTCTATTTAGTCAATAAAAAATTAAAAGCTTACTTTATATTTTGTTTTTTAGAGTAATGCAATATAATCCAAAGACATATAATAAATAAAAAACATCAATTATGAATTTCAATGAATTAAATATTATTCCACCATTATTAAAAGCAATAGATAAAGCAGGATTTAAAACTCCTACTGAAATCCAAGAAAAAGTTCTTCCTTTGGCTATGAAAGGGAAAGATATATTATGATCTGCTCAAACAGGTAGTGGTAAAACTTTGGCTTTTGCTTTGCCTATTCTGCAAAGACTATACAACAAAGACCAAGAACTTTGACTTGTAGATTGAAAAAAAACAAGAAAAATTAGAGCATTAGTTATAGCTCCAACTAGAGAGCTAGCTATACAAATTTGAGAAACATTTGCACCTTATTGTACAAATACAAATTATAAATATACAGTTATTTATGGTTGAGTAAATCAATTTCATCAAGTTAAGGCGATTGAAAAATGAGTTGACATACTAATTGCTACTCCAGGTAGATTAGAGGACTTAATTAGCCAATGAGTAATCAAATTATCGTATGTTGAAATACTTACTTTGGATGAAGCTGATAGAATGCTTGATATGGGGTTTTTATGAGATGTAAAAAAAGTAATTAAAAGAGTTCCAAAATCAAGACAAACTTTTTTCTTTTCAGCAACTATGCCAAAAGAAATAAAAGAACTAGCAACAAGTGTTTTACTTAGTCCTGAAATAATTACAATTCATAAAGTTGATGCACCAGTTAGTGCTATAAAACAACAAGTTTATCATGTAAAAAGCAGTAATAGAAGACAATTATTACAATATATAGTTAAGAAAAAAGAATATAGTTCTATTTTAATATTTGTTAAAACAAAAGATGATACAGAATATATTATGGAATATATTAAAGCTGTATGAATAAAATGTGATAATCTTCATAAATTTAAAGCACAAAATGCTAGACAAAAAGCATTAAACGCACTTAAATCATGAGAAATAAAAGTACTTGTAGCAACTGATATTGCTTCTAGATGATTGGATGTTGTTGATTTATCATGTGTTGTTAATTACAATATTCCTTTGGCTCCAGAAGATTATATTCATCGTATTTGAAGAACTGCAAGAGCAGGGAAAAAGTGAGTTGCAATAACTTTTTGTATAGAAACTGAAAAATCAAATTTAGAAAAAATAGAAAAAACAACTGGAATCAAACTTGAAGTTATTTCAGATGAGGATTATAAAAATGAAGTTATTCCAAAATGAAAAATCATGTGATATGATAATTTTGATGAAAATTGAAAAGAAAAATTTAAGAAAAAAACAAGAAAAAGTATATGAATTAAATTTTCTAGCAAAACTTCAAAAGATAGTAAAAGTTTAGAAGAAAAAAGATTTAGTGATAAAAAAACAAGTCTTAAAAAAACTTGAAATACAAAAGTTTCAAATAGAACTACTTTATTTAAAACTGAATCGGTTAGAGATAAAGGACCTAAAACTATTTGAGAAAAACTTGGTATAAAATCTAGAACTGCAAAAAAACCAGTTTCAAAAAATACTACTAAAAAACCAATTTCAAAAGCTCCATCTAAATCAAATCCTACTAGAAGTACTTGACCTAAAAAAGCACCTATTAGAAAATGACCAAATAAAAAAAGATAGTTAACTATCTTTTTTTATTTGATTCTACAAAAAGTGCTATTTTATTTTGTATATCTAGAATTGCTCTTTGTTTTTCTACTATATTAATTTTTATTATTAAATATTCTTTTTCATATTTAAATCTTAGTTTATATTTGTATCAAATGAAGCTTTTGTAATTTCAAACATTATTTATGTTATTTTTTACTAAATTTTCATCTAAAAATTCTTTCAGTTTTCCTAAAAATTCTTCATAAGATATTTTAAATAAATTATTATTAAAATATATTTCAAATTCTTCTTTTTTATATTTTCAGATACCAAGCTCTTCTCTTTTTATATTTTCTATTATAAATTTGAAGTTTGGAACAGTATAAAATTGTCAGTTATGTTCTCAATTTTCATTTTTTCAAATCAATCAAATGTTTAATATATTTATATATATTATTTCTCATCTAATAGTATTATTTTGATCTCAAAGTACTATATTTTCTCATATTCTAAAATGTGCTGTTACATAAAAAAATCCAAAAAAAGATAAAATAGTTTCTTTAAAAGTTATTATTATCGCTCATATAGCAATCGCTAAAAATGAAAAAATTCAAGGAATTTTAAATAATATAAATGATCATACGATTCAAAATGCTATAGCTAATCTTAAGAATTTAATTATATTTTTTCTTTTATAATATTCTATATATAAGTCTTGATCAAGAGAATCTATGTTTTCTATATTTTCAAGTTCTTCTTCACTATATTTTTTATTTATTTCTTTTTTTACCTTTTTTACATTATTTTTTAATATTAATTCAATAATAAAATATCAAATTATTATTAGTATTGTTAAAAAAATGTTTATGTTATCACTTATCAAGTCTATTACGTAATCTATCATTTTTATTTTTTTTTAAGTCATAATTGTCATATAATTATAGATATATTTTTGTATTGTCTAATTTTATTTTTTAAATTTTAAAACAAATACTTGATTTAATCAGTTTTTTATTTATATTAAAAATAACTAACTAACATTATAGCATATGGTAACTAAAAAACCTGATTCTGAAAAACCTTTAGATGTAAATAGATTTCTTGAATTTTTGAGTACAAATTTAATAGAAATGCCTGCTGAAGTTGTTTCTGTTCAAAAATTTACAAAATTGGAAATAGAAAATATACTTTGAAAAAATTCATTAAGTGAATTATTAATTAAATCACATGAATATGGTTTAATAAAACTTAGTGATAATCTAATTAACTGATTAGAACAAGAAAAAGAATTAAAAATACTTGAAATAGATAAAGCTGCTTTAGAAGATGCTCTTTCAAATAGAGCATGAGCAAAGAAAATTTTTGAGTGATTAGTTATTGATACATATTATGATTTTGATAAAGATCATATAGAATCAATGAAATGAAAAGTAAGTTTTAGAATAAGAGAAAAAAGAGATTCATCTTGAAATTCTACTTTTTATTATACTATCAAAAGAAAAGAAGCACAAGATGAAGATTCTGCTGTTATGAGAGTTTGTTATGAAAAAGAATTTAAAATTAATAATGTAGTTTTATTTACTGAATTATTACATTATTTAGGTTTTTATAAAACAAGAGCAAAGAAAAAACAAAGAGTTGCTTATGAATTATGAAAAATTAAATTTGATATTGATGATTATGCTTGAATACCAACACTTCTTGAAATTGAAGCAGCAACTAAAGAAATTGCAGATTTTTATATACAAGGTTTGTGATTACAAAATAATAAAAAATCAAATGATGGTTCTAGATGATTATTTGAATCATACGGAATTCCATATAAAACTTTCGAAAGACCAAAAAAAGAAAAAAAAGTTGATAAGCAAAAAAATGATAAGAGATAATCTTATCATTTTTTAATTTTATTTAAATTTGCATTTATTTAAAAAGTCAATATACTCCCACTCGATTAAAAAAATACAATTTCCGAAAGACTCAATATAATGGAATATAATTAATTTGGGTTACTGGAAACCACACGCGAAAAAAATTTATTATTCCCATTATTTGTTTTTATTTGGAAGTTCTCTTTTATAAAAGAAGGACTTGCTATATTTGCGGTTCTTTTTTTAATTGTTTTAATTTTTTATATATAAAAAAATGTCAGATTTAATGAAAAAAATAGATGCAATGGATACTAATACGAAAATTAAATTTTCTGATTTAGGTTTATCAGACAGAATGCTAGCAAAAATTACAGCAAAAGGTTATGAATATCCAAGTGCAATTCAAGCATGAGTTATACCATTACTTTTAAATGGTAATAAAGATATTATTGGTCAAGCTCAAACTGGTACTGGTAAAACAGCAGCTTTTGCACTTCCAGTTTTAGAAAGATTAGATACAAATTCTAGAGATATTCAAACTTTAATATTAACACCAACTAGAGAATTAGCTATTCAAGTTGCAGAAGAAATTAGATCATTTGCTGATTCTAGTGTTAAAATTCAATTACTTTATTGAGGTCAAAATATTAGAGATGAATTATCAGGTTTAAGATCAGGACCTCAAATAGTTGTAGGTACTCCAGGTAGAGTTATAGACCATTTAACAAAAAGAAAAACTTTAAATATTGATAAAATTAAATATTTTATCTTAGATGAAGCTGATGAAATGTTAAATATTGGGTTTAAAGAAGAAATAGAAGAAATAATTACATTTACTCCAAAAGAGAAAAAAGTTTTACTTTTTTCAGCTACTATGCCAAAAAGTATCAAAGATATAGTAAATAAATATATCAAAGATCATGATTTAGTTACTATTGAAAGAAATGAATTAACAAATTCAAATATAGAACAAAAATGTTATAAAATTAATGACAGAGATAAATTTGAAGCTTTATGTAGAGTAATAGAAGTAGAATTTGATTTTTACGGTATATTATTTTGTAGAACAAAAGCTGATGTTGATGAAGTTGCTGCAAAATTGATGAGCAGAGGTTATAAAGTAGAATGAATTCATGGTGATATAGAACAAAAAATGAGAGAAAAAACTCTTGCTAGATTTAAAAATGGTGCTATAAAAATTCTTGTTGCTACTGATGTTGCTGCTAGATGAATTGATGTAAATAACTTAACTCATGTAGTTAATTATTCACTTCCAGATAATCCAGAAACATATACACATAGAATTGGTAGAACTGGTAGAGCTTGAAATAAATGAGAAGCTATTTCATTTGTATCAAGAAAAGATTCAAGAATGCTTTCTTGGATTGAAACTGCTATTAAATCAAAAATTAAAGTAGAAAAATTACCAGAAGTTTCTGATGTAATTGAATTTAAGAAAAAAAGATTAATAGATAATACAAAAGAATTATTATTAAATAAAGAAGAATTACATTATATTGATTTAGCAAAAGATTTACTTGATTTAGGAAATCCTCCTGAAGAAATAATTGCTGCTATATTAAAAGAATGATATTGAAAAGAATTTTCAACTACTCATTATAGTGAATTAAGAGAAGATAGTTTTTCTTCTGATAGTAGATGAGATAGATGAGAAAGAAGTGATAGATGAGATAGAGGTGAAAGAGGTTTTGCACCAGTTCCAGGTCAAAGAAGATTATTTGTTGCTAAATGAAAACTTGATTGATTTTCACCAGGTTCATTAATTCAATTTATTGAAAAAGAAGCTGAATGCAAATTATGAGATGTTGGTAATATAGATATAATGAGAGAATTTTCTTTTATTAATTTAAGTGATGATGATTCATCATTTGTATTAAAGAAATTTAAAGAATTAAATCCTCAAAAACCACTTATTGTTGAAGCTAAAAGAGATTGAGCATCAAGTTCATCTTCTAGTTCAGGATGATATAGAGGAGGTTCTTCAAGTAGATGAGGATCAAGAGGATGATATAGAGGAGGTTCTTCTTCTAGATCTAGTTCTAGTTCATCAAGATGAGGTTTCAAAAAAAGAGATTAATTTAAAAAAAGATTGCATATGCAATCTTTTTTTTAGTCTCTAACAACTTTAAATATTATATTATCAGTAATTTTTGATATATTATCAATAAAAAATGGTTTAGTTTCTATTTTTACGTTACTTATTTTACTATTATTTAATAGTATTTTTTCAGCTTCTTCTTTATCCATTCAAGCTACAATAGTTTTTAGTCTTTCTACATAACTATTTGTTTTGCTTAAAAAATTATGTATAAAAAGTACTTCAACTTGAGCTGTTGCTTTTATAGAGTAAGGATAATTTTCAGTCCATAATATATTTGCAATTCTTAGGGAATTTGAATTTATTTCTAATATTTCTTCTACGTCCTCAATTATATTGTTATTTATATCATTTCTCATTTTACTTATAAGAAGTTCTTTGTTATAAGAATATGTTGATATCTTTATAGTTGCTCATAATTCAAATTTTTCTATTTTTTCTCCTGGTTTTAAATTTTCAAGTCAAAATATTTCAAAATTAGAATATTTTATAATATCGTCTATTCACAAAATTTCAAACTCTACATTATTTATCTTATTTGATTCAACTATGTCATTTTTTAGTTGTTTTAAAGCTTCATTTTCTATTTTTCATCTCAGTAATAACTTAGCATTTTCTATATCATCATTTGTTAAAACTTTTGTATAGTTATCATTTGCTCATTTAAAATCTGTGATTGATACAGCATATATTTTATCTTTATCTTCTTTTAATCAAGGTAATATCAAAGTAGTTCAAGATCATATATTTGCTTTACTACCAGATATTTTCCCAGTATTATCGTGACTTCTAGAAACTGCATAAGCATCTATTTTTCCAGGAATAACTTCTCAACTTCAGCTTACTGTACTAGCAGGTATTGTAACATCTCATTCTATCAAAAATGTAACTCAAGAAGCACTTTCAACTCTTGTATTTTCTCTTAAATCAATTTCATCTTTAAATTTATTATATAAAGTTATTTTTCATCTTGAACTTGATACTGTTTCTTCTGATATTCAAGATGTTCAAAATTTTTCATTTATAGAAACAATTTTTTCTAGTTTTTTTAATTTTATTGTATTTTCATCAAGTACATACTCATCTTCTTTCATTTCAGTAAAAATAAAATTTTTAGCTTTTGTTTTTACATCAACTTCAGGACTTATATAAATATAAGTTTTATTAACTGCAAAGTAAAATATAAATAATAAAAGAAAAAATGAAAAAAATATAAATGTAATAAAATATCCTATTTTTCAGTTTCAATATTTTTTATTATATCTTGATAATACATTATCATGATGTCTTTGTAAAAACACATCTTTTATTTCTCTAAAATAATTTTTAAAAGTGTATAAAAAATACTCCAAAAAAGTATAATTATATTCTACTAAATCTGGGTTATCAGTTATAGAATATTTTATACCTAAATTTTTTCATATTTTTTTAGCAGTTTTATCATTTGTTATGATAATTAGTTCTCTTTTTGCTGCTTTTGTTTTTATTATTTTTAAAGAAGTATAATTATGTAAAACAGGATGACCAAAAGGAAACTCTATAATTAGCTCTTTTTCAGTGTTGTTTTTTATTTTTATAATTATATCTACTATAGAATCATTTTTGTGTATTTTTATCATGGAACTTTTTTTATTTTTAACTATATAGAGAATATAGAAATAACATTATTTTTCAAGTAAATATTTTCTTTACAAAACTTTTATTATAACTAAAATCATAACATATTTAAAACCTAAATAAATTATTTTGATAGAAATTGAAAATATTATAGATTTACTTGAAAAGTCTATAAAAGAAAATCCTGAAAATTCTTTGACTTCTTGAGAAATAATTGCAGATGGTTATGACTCAATTGTTGATAGTTATAGAAATACACTAAATAATTCAAAAGATTGGTTAGTTGCTTATCAATCAAGATTAGTAAATGAAACTCAAATTAATAATTTAAAAATAAAATATACAAATGTATCAGGCTATTTCATAGAAATACCTAAATCTCAAACTTCAAAAATTCCAGATTCTTTTATATATAAGCAAACATTGGTAAATGCATCTAGATATATAACTATTGAATTAAAGGAATTTGAACAAAAATTTTTGGAAGCACAAAATGAAAAAGGGGCAAGAGAATATGAAATTTTTCTTGATATAAGAGAAAAAATTTTAGATAATTATTCAAATATTAAAAAATCATCAGATATTTCTTCAAATATTGATTTTGTATCTTCTTTATCACAAGTCGCATATGAAAACAATTATGTTAAACCACAAATAATTGATAGTTATGATTTAAATATAGTATCTTGAAGACATCCTATAATTGAAAAAAAATCTATTGATTTTATAAGCAATAGTTTGGATTTAAACACTAATAAATTTATTCATATTATTACTGGTCCAAATATGTGATGAAAATCAACATTTTTGAGACAAAATGCACTTATTATATTACTTGCTCATATAGGTAGTTATGTACCTGCTAAATCAGCAAATATTCCAATTACAGATAAAATATTTTCTAGAATTTGAGCCAATGATAATTTGTTTTTAGGACAATCTACTTTTATGGTAGAAATGCAAGAAGTTGCAAATATATTAAATAATTCTACAAAAAATAGTTTTGTAATAATTGATGAAGTAGGTAGATGAACAAGTACTTATGATGGTATGAGTTTGGCTTGGGCTATATTAAAAGAAAATCATGACAATATAAAAGCAAAAACTCTTTTTGCAACTCATTATCATGAATTAATTGATGAATCAAAAAATTTAAATTGAGTTTCAAATTTTTCAGTTGCAGTTTGAGAAAATGAAGAAAATCTAGTTTTTCTTAGAAAGATAATTCCAGGATGAATTAAAAAATCTTTTTGACTTGAAGTTGCAAAAATTGCTTGATTGTCTAATTCAACTATTACAGAAGCAAAGAAAATGCTTAAAAAATTGGAAATAGAGCATAGTAGAGTATTTTGATGACAACTTACTTTATGAACTGAACCTATAGTTGAATATATAGAAAAAGAAGTAATTTGTGTAAGTGAAGTAGAACAAGAATTAAAAAAAATGGATATAAATAATCTAACACCAATAGAAGCTTTAAGTAAATTAAATGAATTGAAATGAAAAATAAAATAATAATAATGCATGATACATTTTTGTATAAGTGAGGTTGAGAAAGACTAATTCTTATGATGGCAAAAGCACTTAATGCTGATTTAGCATCATGATTTTTTAGTAAAGGTAGTTTTAACTTGAGAAAAGAATGATTTAAGTGAAAAATGATAAGTGTTTCAAGTGAAATATTTAAAAAATGATTTAGACACATAAAATTGAAGTTTGCTTTTTTGTTTAAAACAAGCTTTTTAAAAAATTATGATACTGTAATTTTTTCTTGAGACAGTATAAGTGCAGTTAGAAATTGTAATAAAAATCAAAAAAAAATATATTATTGTCATACTCCACCTAGATATATTTATGATTTACATGATTTATATCTAAAAAAGGTACCTTATTTTTTAAAAACAGCTTTCAAAATTTTTAGTTTTGTTTTTAAAAAAATGTATGAAAGGGATGTTAAAAAAATGGATTTAATTTTAACTAATTCAATAAATACTCAAAAAAGAATCAAAAAATTTCTTTGACTTGATAGTGTTGTGTTATATCCACCTGTAAATTTAGATGAATTTAAATATATAGAAACTAGTGATTATTATTTATCTTTTGCTAGGCTTAGTGATGCTAAAAGAGTAGATAAAATAGTAGAAGCATTTAAACAAATGCCAGATAAAAAATTACTTGTGATTTACTGAGAAAATGATCCTCAAAAACAAAAAATATTTACTATAGCAAGTTGATATAATAATATAAATTTTAAAACTCTTCCATGAAATAGAGGCTTTACTGATTATGTAGGGAAATGTATAGCAACTATTTATATCCCAATTGATGAAGACTTTGGTATGAGTCCAGTTGAAAGTATGTCTGCTTGAAAACCTGTTTTATGAGTTGATGATGGTTGATTGAAAGAAACAATTATTGATGGTAAAACTTGATACTTGATTCCAAAAGAAGCAAATATAGAAGATATAATTGATGCAATAAATAAGTTAACAATAGAGTCTTGTATAGAAATGAAAGAAGATTGTATGGAAAGAGCAAAAGATTTTTCACTTGTTCAATTTGAAAAAAAATTAAAAGAATATGTTTAAAAACATATTCTTTTAATTTTTTTTCTAAAAAAAGAGACTTCGAAGTCTCTTTTTAATTTATTAACTCATTGCTGCAATAGCATCTTTTTCAGTATCAACAGTAGGAACAATAGTTGTAATACCTACAAGTTCTAATATATCTTTTACTCAATCAGAACAATTTGATATTTGCATTTGACCTTCATTATCTTCTATATTTGAAAATACATCAGCAATATAACCAATTGATTTTGAGTTTAGATATTTTAATCCAGACATATTTAAAATGATTTTTTTTCATGAAAAATCACCAATTGCATCATAAATACTTTTAAATGTTTTATCTGCATTTGTCTCATCTAATTCTCAAGAAAATTCAAAAATGATAATACCATTTTCTTCTTTTTTATTTACTTCTATTAATGTTTCCATAAAATGTTTTAAAGTTATTTTATTAAATTTATATATTTATTATAATACAAAAAATTATTTAAATCAAATTTTAACACATTTTTTTCTTGATATGATTAAAAAATATACCATAGATAATATTAAATCTCTAGAGTTACCTATAAAAAAACCTTATATTGTATTTCTAAAATGAGATTTAGGTGCAGGTAAAACTACATTAAGTAAGCATATTTTAAACAATTTGATATGAATAACACAAGATATTATATCACCAACTTACACATATTACAATAAATATGATGAAAATTATCATTTTGATTTATATAGACTTACAAATTATGATGAATTTTTTGCTATATGATGAGAAGATATAATGGATAATAATACTTGAATTGTACTTGTAGAATGGCCAGAAATAATAGAACCTTATTATAAAGCTGATTTAATTATAAATATTAAAAAAACTGAAAATGAAGATGAAAGGGAACTTGAAATAATTACAAAATAAAAAAATGAGACTTGTCTCATTTTTTTATTTTCTTGATAATATAACACTAAATGTTTTTAAAATTATTTTCAAATCAAGTAACATACTCCAATTTTCTATATAAAATATATCAAGTTCTGCTTCTTTTTTAAAGTCATTATTTTCTCTTCAGTTTACTTGAGCCATTCAAGTTATTCAAGGTTTTATAGTTAGAAGTCTTTTTTGATCTATACTATATTTTTCTACTTCTCTTGGTTGATGAGGTCTTGGTCAAACAAGACTCATATTTCAAATAATTAAATTAAAAAATTGAGGTATTTCATCTATGCTATATTTTTCTATAAATGTTCATATTTTTGTTTTTCTAGGATCATCTTTTATTTTATAAAGAGGACCATTTCTAGTAGAACTTTTTTCAATTAATTCTTTTTCTAAAAGTAATGCTTCATCATCTTTTTTAAGCTTAGAATAAGCATCTTTTATACAATATTCCCATTTCATATATCTGAATTTGTATAAATTAAACCTTTTTCATCATTGTCCAATTCTTTTGTTTTTATAAAAAATAGGTCAACTAGGGTCTTCTAATTTTATCATTATTCAAACTATAATTAAAACAGGAGAAAAAATAACAACTCATACTATTCAAGCCACAAAATCAAATATTCTTTTAAATACTTTTGCCCAGTTATCTAGGGAAGTGTTATTTATTTCTATTACTGGAATTTTATTTATCAATGATAGAGTTGTATTTGTTTTAGTTACATCAAATGAATTTGTAATATATCTATATCTTATACCAAAAATTCTTGTTAATTCCCATAATTCATGAAGATCTTTTTTATTAAAATCACTATCTATATATAAAACTTCATCACATTTTTTCTTTTCAAATAAAGTTTTAATTTTTTCTAAATTTCATTTATATCTTATATCTTGTAACTCTAATTTTTCTTTATTAGAATATCCTATTATTTTATATATTTTAGATTCATTTATATCTTCTATTATTTCACTTATTTTATCAGTAGTTTTGTTTGTAATTAAAAGTAATTTCTTTTTTGATAGAAATCATTTTTTTAGTAAAAAATATTCTAGATTATTTAGAAAAACCCTTTCTAAAATTACACCAAAAGTTCCGATTATAAAGGTATAAAATATAATAAGTCTAGGTATATCAGTATTGTAAATTATTCATTTTCAAAGAAATATGAAAAATGAAAAAAATACCATAGAATAAAATCAATATCTAATTATTTGAAAAAATTCTTGAATTTTAGAAGATGTAAGTTTTATTAGATAAAGAGAATGAATAGCTAAAATAAAAATATATAAAAATCATCAAAATAATGCAAAATTAAATAGTGCTTCATTTGATATAGTTTTTACAGGTAAATTTAGCCATGGTAAAAAGTCAGGAACAAGTCTAAGCTCCCTAGATATATAAAAACTTGAAAAAATTATCAGAAAATCAAGTGGTAATCTAACCGCACCAAATATAATATCGTGTTTTTTCATAAGCATTTGAAAAATTAATTTGAGTATATTTTACTTTTTTGTTTTTATTTTGCAAATTGTATGTATTTTATTAAAATATGCTCAAATTATATATTAAAAACTAATTATGAAAATTGCAGTAAAAACTATATATAGTGATATTTCTTTGTTATATAAAAACTTATTACATTGGACTATTTCTAAAGTTATTATATTTATTTGGTGAGTTGTATTAGGTGGATTAGCTATAATTCCATTTGCTATATTATTTTTTATCTATTCTCTTTCAGCTTGAATTCCATTTAGTGATTTCATAAATTCACTTTTAAATAGTGTTTATATGACTAATTTATTGTGAAATTTTATATATGTATTGTCTCTATGAGCATATACTCTTAGTTACTTTTTTACATTTATATTATTTATAAAATTAAGTAATTGATATTTAGAATGAAATAAAATTGAATTTATTAAAAATGAATATTTAAATTATAAATTATATTTTAGATATTTAAAATTAACACTTTTAAATTTAGTTATTTTTTTAGTTCCAGTATTAGTATTTATATTAATTTTAAGTATTTCTATAATTGCATTAGGTTGAGTTGAAGAAGTATCCCTTATGGTTGTTTCAAATAGAACAAATGCATTTTCAGTATTGTCACTTATTTTATTTGTAATATTACTTATAAAATTATATTATTTATTTTACAGATTTATTTTTTCATATTTCCTTTTATTAGAAGAAAGTGAAAAAGCAACTTGATTAGTATCATTGCTTAAAAAATCATTTCATTTAACTGCTTGATTTAAAAAATTTATTGTTTTTACAATTTCATTTTTATTAGTTTGATTAGCATATTTACCTTTTTCAATAGTTTCTACTTATATAAATTGAAATTATAGTGATTTAGAAGGTTATTATTGATATTTAAGCCTAAAAGAAGAAGATAGAGCAACATTAAAAGGAATAAATACATATTATTATGAATGATTAGAAGAAAAATATGCTTGAAAAGATTTATCAAATATAGAATCTATGCAAACAAGATATTATATATTTTCAATATTATATAAAATTTTTGAATTTATATTTATATTTGGTGTTTATACTATGTTTTTAAATTCATTTTATAAGAGAAATATTTTTGTAGAAGAAAAATCTAGTGAACAAAAAATAGAATTATAATAAAAAATAAAAGAGTCCGGTCTCTTTTATTTTAATACAATTACCGGTTTTATTTAATATATTTTGAAATGAAAATACTAGTATTTTGAGATGTTTATGGTAGAGTTTGAAGAGATTGATTAAGAAAAGAATTACCATGACTTATAAAAAAGTATAATCCTGATTTTGTAATAGCAAATGTAGATAATGTAAGCTCATGAAGATGAGCAATAGAAAAACATATAATAGAATTAGAAAAAATCTGAGTTGATATAATGACTTCAGGTGATCATATTTTTGATAATTTTGAAAAAATCAAAGATTATTTATGAAAAAAAGATTCTCATCTTATAAGATGTGCAAATTTTTATGAACAAGATTTAGTTTGAAAAGGGTATAAAATATTTGAAAAAAATGGTAAAAAACTTTTAGTTATTCATTTACAATGAGAAGTTTTTATGAATCATAAAGTTACAAATCCATTTTTAAAAGCAAGAGAAATAATTGATGAATTTAAATGAGAAAATTTGGATTGAATAATTTTGGATTTTCACAACGAGGCAACAGCAGAAGCATATTGATTGGCATATTATTTAGATTGAGATATAAGTTTTATGTTTTGAACTCACACTCATGTTCAAACAAATGATGATATAATACTTAAAAAAGGAACTTGATTTATAAGTGATGTAGGTATGAATTGACCACTTTATTCTATAATTTGAGCTGATTATGAAAGTGTAAAACCAAGATTTCTTAGCTGAATTAGTAAATGAAAAATAGAGCAATCTCTTGATGATACATATCTTGTTTCAGGTGTTTATGTAGAAATTTGAGTTGATAAAAAGTGTGATAAAATAGAGAAAATTAGAATTATTAAACAATAAAAAATATAAAAAGCAAAAAAATAATTTGCTTTTTTATTTTTGTTAAATAATATATTAACATATTATAATATAATAATATATAAAATGAATGAAATGATAAAAAGAGTTTCAGAAATATCTGAACTAATGAAGAGTTTTTCAAATAAAGATAAATTGGCAATTTTATGCTTTTTATGAAATGAAGAAAAAAATGTTTCTGAAATTATGACTTGTACAAGTATTTCTCAATCTCAAATTTCTCAATATTTGTGAAAAATGAAATTGGAATGAATTCTTGATTCTGAAAAAAAATGAAAAGAAGTTTTTTATAAAATTTCTGATCCAAAAATTTTGGAACTT
>CALMJA010000016.1 GCA_937864295.1 uncultured Candidatus Altimarinota bacterium
TACTTTTTCTAAAAAAATTGAAAAATCTTTTTTATCAATTTTTAGTATTTTTTCAAATTTATGAATCAAAAAATTTTTCAAATTCCTAATTTTGAACGAAAACACTCAAAACCACTAAAAACGATATACTTTTTAGTGGTTTTTATACCTAAAACAGCATTTTTTGAAAAAATTTTTGTTTTTTTATAGTAGTTTTCTATAAAAAAATATTTTTGAGTGCAAAAAGTTAAAAAAAAAGTTAAAAAAAAATAAAAAAAAGTGCAAAAAGTTAAAAAAAAGTATATAAAAAAAATTTAATTTTTCACTAATTTTTAACTTTTTATAAATAAAATTGGCTTATTAATCAAAAAATTACATATATGATTTTTAAAAAAAGTTTAAAAAAATAAAAAAAATAGTAATTTTTAGAAAGAAATGGTAAAAATAGGGTGTTTTTTAAGAATCGATTTTTAGGTTTTTTCAAAATTTTTTTTAAAAATCTAAAATTTCAAAAGTTGATTATTTAAATTATTTTTAAGAAATATCAAAAATTCAAATTTTCATTTTTTGAAAATTTTTATAAAAAATCGTGTTTTTGAAATTTAGTATTTTTTACTTTTTCAAAAAAAATGTTAAAATCAAAATTAGCAAAAAATATAAATAATTAATAAAAATGAATAATAAAAGAAATTATAAATTTGTATTTGTTGATAATACAAAAGATGAAGAACTAGAAGCAAGAAAGAATTTTACTTTAATGCTAACTAGAACTATATTTAAAAAAGGTTTTCTTCTTGCTGAACTTATAGCAATTATTACACTTTTAGTTTTATTTTATATAAATTGGAAAGTTTGAATCTTGTTTATGGTTGTTTTTATAATCATATCAATAATAATTATAATCTTAAACAAAGATAAAATATGAAAAAATTAAAAGTTTGAGTATATATAAGAGTGTCTACTGAAGAACAAGCTAAAAATTGACACGGAAAGGATTTACAATTAACAAAAATTAAAGCATATATCGACTATAATTTTGATAAAGGTTTTGAATTTAATGAAGACCTTGTTTATAAAGACCTTTGAATTTCTGGAGCTAAAGATGATTTAGATAGACCTTGATTATCTAAACTAAAAGATGATATAAAAAAATGAAAAATTGATGTAGTCGTAGTATATAAGCTTGATAGACTAGCTAGAAAAACAAAAATTATACTTGAATTAGTTGAATTTTTTAATATTTATAATGTTTCTTTTGTTTCTACTATTGAAAGTATAGACACTTCATCTCATACTTGAAAATTTTTTTTAACTGTACTTTGAGCTATTGCCGAAATGGAAAGAGATTTATTTGCTGAAAAAAGCAAAGAATGAGCTTTAGAAGCTGTTAAAAAATGATTTTTTTCTAATTGATGAGTTCCCCGTTTATGATTCATAAAAAATGAAAAAACAAAATTTTTAGAAATTGTAGAAGATGAAGCAAATATTGTTAAAGATATTTTTAATTTATATGTTAATGAAAATAAAAGTTTAAATGAAATATCTAATCTTTTAACGGCTAAAAAAATACTACCAAAACACGATAAATTAGGAAGAAAAAGAAAAAATGAAAATAATTATTGAGTTTGGAGTCCAACAAATATATCACAAACTTTATCAAATGAATCATATATCGGGCTTTATCGGTTGAATAAAACAAAAGATAATGAGTATATTTGAGAAGACATTTATTGAAATGACAAAAAAATGACTAAAAGATGAGAAAGAAACAAAGATGAATGGATTTCTTTAGTAGTTGAGAGTATAGTTGATAATGAAATTTTTGAAAAAGCACAAAAAAAGTTGATAGAAAATAAATTTAGAAATAATAACAATAATAAGCCCGTTATAAATCATTTATTTAGTCAAGTTTTAAAATGTTGAGTTTGTTGAAGTAGATATAAGGGAGATAAAGGAAAAATTGATAAGGATTGAGATTTTAGGCATTATTATAAGTGTTGAAAATCAAATATTAAACATTGAAATAATAAATGTGATAATTCTCAGATTAGAGAATCTGAATTAAAAGAAAATATCTTTAAAGAAATTAATAAATATTTTCAAAAACCCGAATTAATTCTTGAAACTTACTTAAACAAAAGCAAAGAAGATAAAAACATTGAAAGATACAAAAATGAATTTGAAAATAATGAAAAAAGTATTGAAAAATCATATAATAAAATATCTATTTTGATTGATAAATCTATCGATGATGAAAGTAAAACAATGAAAGATATTTATGAAAATAAAATAACTGAAAATAAATCAAATATTGCTATTTTAAAAAATAGAAACGAAGAATTAAAAGAGATAATTCAAAATAATCAAAGAAGTATAAATGATAAAATACAACTTGAAAAATATATTGAAAAATACAAATGACAAGATATAAATAATTTATCAAAAGAAGAACAAAAAGAGTTTATAGAAAATTGTATAAAAGAAATTGCAGTTTTTAAAGATGATGTAGTTGTTAGCTTGTTTTTTAGAACAGAAAGCGAAAATTGAGACACAAAAAAAGACGAAGATTTTCAAAATGAAAATGTTCGTCCTGCTCTTAATCAAATGGTGGACCCTTCGGGGCTTGAACCCGAGACCTTCGCCTTAAGAGGGCGCTGCTCTACCAACTGAGCTAAGAGTCCGAAAAATGCTTGCATATTCTAAGATTTTTAATAGAAAAAGCAAGAAAAAAATGACTTATTTAAATAAGTCATTTTTTTAGTATTTCATATTTATAGTAAAATCAACATCTCAATAATAATTTCAAGCAGCTTGCTCTTCATTTGGAAAATTTAAAATAAATTTTAATATATAATTATATGTGGTTTTATTTCCATATGTATTTATGTTTTTATTTTCCGTTACTATTATGTCATTTCAAACTAAATTTACAACTGAAGTTTGTGGATCTACATAAGATAAATCAGTTAATTGCAAACCATATGCAGTTAAATCACTTCATTTATCCAATATTATATCAAATCAAGCTCAAATAGTTTTAACTGTTAATACTAAATCATTACTATTTGTAGGAACTCAATATTTTGCTCACATTATATCAACTTGTGCATTTGATATGATAAATTCGGGAGTATCCATATAAAATATTTTTCCATCAGTTACAAAGTTTCAAGAATTATCATAGATTCTGAAACCATATAAATATTTTCAATATGGTAGATTTACCAATGAAAAATTTGCTGTTGTATTATTTATAGTACTTCAAGAAAGATAAGTTGCAGAAATATCACTTCACCAAGAAGAAACTCAATCCCATTTATAAAGTGTAAAAAGTCCTGTTGTTTCATCTATTCAAGTTCAATCAACTCAATCTGTATAAGATAAACTTATATTTAAATTTTTTCATGGATAAATTCAAGTATCATTACCTGGATTTAAATATGTAATAGTTGGGGCAAAAGTATCTGTAATACTACAATTTCAAACATGTCATACATAAGTACTATCCAAAGCACTATAAACAATTTGAGAAGGTTTCATCCAAGATAATTCCATAACAGAATCTCCAGTTGCTTCAAAATATTCTACAACTATATGATATGATACTCCAGAATTTAGACTTATAGTTCAAGTATCAATTGTTGCACTATGGTTTGTCCAGTTATCTATAACAAGAGTTCAATCTACATAAACTCTAACTCAGTCATCTGTTCTTGTTTGAAAACTATGAACTCAATTTTCATTTGTTTGTAAATATCATTCATATTTTGAGGTAAATCAATCAGCTGGAACTGATACATTTGGACTTCAAGTTCAAAAATTGAAAAAAACATTTGCCGTACTTGTTTTATAAAGAAGTGAACTTTCAGGAAAAGGTGAATTTAGTAAACCATTGTAATAACTAGAACAAAATCATGGATTTAAACTAGATAAATTAACTACATGTATAAGTATTATTTCCTCATAAATTCATCCATTTCAATCATCAGTTCTAAGTCTAATAGAATAAGAACTTTTTAAATTATAATTTGGTGATTCATTTAAATATAGTGTAGAACCTGATAAACTAAAAATTGTATTATCAGAACTTCATGTTCATGAAACAAAACTATAAGTATGAGTATCTCCGGCATTTGAATCAAGTGTAGTCAAATTTCAAACTGCACCACCAGAAGGATCAAGATGATAAACAATATTATTTGATAAAAGTATATCAGTAGGAGCATAATTTACACCACATAAATCATTTGAAACATAAGTTCAATTAAGTGAACCATAAGCAGCATCTCCTGGTTTTTGCCAGTCAAATTGCATTGTAGCACCTCATCAAGTTTCAAAATATTCAACTACAACATCATAATATAATCAAGAAGTCATTATATATGTTCCATAATCATATACAGGTCAATGATCAGTCCAGTTATTTATAACCAAAGTTCAGTTTACATAAACACGAACTCAATCATCTGTATATGTTCTGAAATTATGAACTCAAGTAACAGTTGATTTAATTTTTCAACCCCATCTTCAAGTAAATCAATCTATAGGAATAAGTGGGTCTGGGCTTCAGTTTACCCAAGCAAAATATACTTCATTATCATTTCTTATTAGTTTTAAATTTGCTTCTACATAAGGAGAAACTGAAGTTCAAGTATAATATTTTCAACAAAATCAAGCCAAAATAGTTTCAGTTGTAGTAGTTACAGTAACACTATCAAGTGATGTTTTTTGTGTTCAATCAGAAGTAAAAAATGCTTTAAATTTAAATATTCAACTTCATCATAATACATTATTAAAAGAAGAAATATTTGTATTTATAACACTAGAATTATTTGAATTTACAACTCATCAAACAGTAGCAGTCCAAGCACTTCAATTCCAATAATACCAAGTTGCTCAATTATCTTTTGAAATTTGATAAGTAATTGTTCAAGTACTATCACCTGTTAAAATATCAGAAAATCCAGATAATTTTGTATCATAATTAAATCAAGTATTTGAAATAATATTTGGACTAGTAGTATCATAATTAAATCTCAAAACTTCAAGTGCATCACTATTATAAACAGCAGTATAGATATAATTACCTACTTTAAAAATACCATCAACTCAATCAAGAAATGGATTTGCAGCATTGTGAAGTATTTTTGTTATGTATACTGGTACAGCAGGATTAGTAATATCAGCAACATTTACTGCATCTAATCAAAAAGAAGTAATAAATAATTTATTTCAATCTATAAGTAAATCTCTTGGATTTGTTAAACTATAACTTCATCAACTTATATTTGTAACAGCTGTTGGTAAAGCTGGATTAGTTATATTTATAACTCTTACTGAGTTATTTAAATAAGCAGAAACATAAGCATAATTTCAACTTATTTCAACTTGATGTGCTCAGTTTAAATTTGTAGCATCTTGTAATTGTCATGTTAATGCAGGAGCTGCTGGATTAGATATATTCATTATTGCTAATGAATCTCTATCGTAATTTGCTATATATGCATAATTTCAGACTACTTTTATATCTCTAGCTCAGTTTAGATTTCAATTTGCAGCATTTCTATATGTTCAAGTAATAGTTGGAGCAGCAACATTTGTTACATTTATAACTTGTAATGCATCATAAGTATCACATGTAATATAAACATAATTTCATGATTTTGCTATTCATCTAGCTCAGTTTAATGTTGTAGCATTAACAAGTTGTCATGCTGCAGTTGGTGTAGCTGGATTTGTTACATTTATAATTTGAAGTGCATCACTTACTTGAGAAGCAACATAAAGATAATTTCAATCTTTTACTATACCTGCTGCTCAGTTTAATCTAAAAGTTCAATTATTATTTACTATTTCTGTTACAAGTGTTGGAACAGCTGGATTACTTATATCTATTATAGAAACACTATCTCTCATATAATTTGTCATATAAGCATAATTTCAATCTACCACAACATCATATGCTCAATTATAAGTAGTAGCATTATTTATTTTTCAAATATGACTAAGAGTAGTTTGTTCAAGATTAGCTATACTAGAATTGAAATTAAAGCTTGCAGAATTTGATAAAGTATAATCAGTAGATAAATCCAATTCCCAAGTATTTGTTGCAGCAAAAGATGTTTGTATTCTAAAAAATAAGAATATGAACATTAATTTACAAAAAAATGATATTTTTTTATTCATTAAAATTTTTATTAATAACCAAATATAGTTTTAAATGATATATTCATATCATAACTTCAAGCAACTTGTTCTTCTCATAAAACTGTTGTCATTTTTATACTATGATAATAAGTATTAAAATTTCAAGTAGTATTTATATTTAAAACTCAAGTTCAAATAACAGGATAAGTTGGTATATCTCTTCTAGGTCAAGCATAAGGAGAAATATCATATCAAATTCAATATGATCAATCCCAATCTATAATTACATTTCATCTACCGTCATCAAAAGTAGAATCTTTTAATAATTGAACTTGATATGGAGCTCAAACAGTTTTAACAGTTACAACTATTTCATCTGTTCAATAGGCCATTCAAAGAGAAGATAAATATGCTCAAGTACTTATTGTAAATTCAGGTTTATCTATATAAAATATAACTTCAACATTGTCATAATTTCAAAATCAATCATGTATTTGAAATACATATTTATATTTACCATATGCTAAATCATTTGTTGGATATGTAGCTTGAGTAGTAGAAACAGAAGAAGATCAAGTATTAATTCAAGATCAGGCTATATTTAATCACCAATCAACTCAATTCCATTTATATAATTTCATAGTAGCTGAACCTGTATCAATTCAAGTTCAAACATCACTATAATTTATAACTAAATTATGTAATCATCCTGGTAATAGTGAATTATCTGCAAAATTTGTACTAGAAATAACAGGTGGATTTAAATCCGGTGCTGTGTTTGCAAAAGTAATATAATCAACCCAAGCAGTATCAGAAAATGAATTTGTAGCTCAATCCTTTATATAACACCATTTATAAGTATGACTTCAAGCAGTTACATCTGTTTTTGTATAAGTTGCCCAAGCTAAATCTCATGACCAAGATTGTTGTTCTACATTATCTATATAAAACCTAAAAAAATCTGCTCAAGCTTGGCTTGAAACTCTATATTTAAAATCTATAGTTCAAATTCAACCATAAAAAGTATTATTTACTTCAAAACAAGATTGAGTATTTGCAAGTCATGAATTATTTACTTCAAGTGAGTATGCATTTTCAAAAGGACTAGTTGTAGTTCTATTCCAAGCTCAAGATGTAACACTATATTTTCAAGGTGTTTCAAAATCAATTATGGTATTTGTAGTTTCTCAAACATTTGTTACATATATAGTAAATTGTTTTTGATAAAGTCACCCATTTCAATCATTTGTTTGAATTCTAATACTATATGTATTTTTTATTTCATAATCAGGGCTTTCGATTATATTTAAATTATTTCAAGAAATTGAAAAATTAGAATTATCAGTATCTCCAGCTCAAGAAGATAAAGTATAAGTATGAGTATCTCCTGAATCTAAATCAGTAGTAGATAATACTCAAACTGTAGTTCATGAAACTACATTTTCTAATACATAATTATCTGATAATCATATATTAGTTGGTATATTATTTCAACTAGATTCTGAAGCAAGTGTAAAAATAGAACCATTTGATAAATTTATACCTGAAGCTCTCCATGTAGTTCAAGATACATTTGTTAATAAAGTTGGTGTTTCATCAGATAATAATCAGTCTAAATCACTATCAACAACTATATAATAGCTAGTTCAAGAACTTAAAGTTGGTATATCAAAAAAAGTACTTGCAACATCAAAATCTAAATTTAGCGTTCATAAATCTCAAGTTTCAGAAACTTTCCATTTACGTGATAATATATCATATCAAACTGGTGCTCAAATTTGAGTCCATGTATTACTTAAATTATCATCAGCAACAAATAAATATTCTAAATCATTCATATCTGAAAAACTAGGAACCATAGAAGTACCTTCTCAAACAGCATCAATTGATAATAATCAAGGAGTATTTACTGATGTAGATTTTATTTGAGTAAGAGATGATAAATTATCTCTAGAAATTCAAAATATATTATTTTTATATAATCAAGATGTAGAAGTATTCCAAACTATATTTCAAGCAGAATCTAGGTAATTTACAGTTCAATTAGCAAGAGTAATACCATATTTAACAGCTAAATATGATTCTATTTTTTGTCTATCAGTATTTGATAATCAAGCACTATAGTTTATTATTTCAGCAATTTTTCAATTATAATATCAAGGTGAAGTAGTATAAATAGAAGAACCTATACGGAAATCAGCAGTTGATAATGTTTGATAAGTATTTGTAGTTGTATTATCAATTTTTATTCATTTTTCATATATATCTGTACCATTTAAAGTTGCATTTTCATTTGCAGTCAAAAGCATTGGAGTACCTGCAGAATAAGAATATGCTCAAATTTGAGCAGATCTCCAGTTTGTAGAAGAACCAATTGCATGAGTTATAACTTCATCATTTATAGCAACAGTAAAAGCTCAAAGAGTTGGTCAAGCAAAAGAAAGTCAACAAGTACCTGAACTAAGAACTCAAGAATTACAATCCCATCAAAAAGGATTTTGTCATGCAAGAGATCAATTTACATCTACCTCTGGAACCAAAACCATAAAATAAGAATCACTATATGCATTATTATTTAGATTTTCTAAATAATTACTAGTACCATTAAAATCTACAACAGGATAATAGTTTAGATTTTCTGTTGTATTATTTTTATAAATAGGTGCATTTCAAGCAATAGCATGAGCTCAAAATCAAGAAAAATCATTCCAAGTATTTAAGGCAGCTCAATCAGTAGTTGTACTAGTTCATTTATTTGATTTAAACCATAAAGCCATATTTGTTGATACTCAACCTGGAGATGGAGATGATGTAGTATTTACAGTAAAACTATCTAATTCAACTGCTTGATCACCATTTGAAGTTAAAAATGCTTTAAATTTAAAAACTCAAGTTCCTGCAATTAAATTAAAATCATCAATATTTGTATTTATAACTGATAATGAATTAGAATTAGCAACTCATAATGCAGTTGTAACCCAAGCACTTCAATTCCAATAATACCAAGTTGTTCAATTATCTTTTGAAATTTGATATGTTATACTTCAAGCGTTTCCTCATCATAAAACATTTGATAAACTAGTTAAATAATCAGATCAAATTGTAAATCATGTATTTGGTAATATACTAGGACTTGCATTATCATAAGATATTTTCATTATTTCTAATGAATCTCAAGTTTGTGATGTAATATAAATATAATCTCAAACATTAAATAAACCATATGCTCAGTTAAGCAATGGATTAGCAGCATTATGTGTATATTTAGTTACATATGTAGGCGCTGTAGGATTTGATATATCAGCTACATTTATAGCATTTCATCAAAAAGATGTCATATATAAATTATCTCAAACAGCCAATAAATCACGAGGAGTTGTTAAAGTATAGCTTCATCATGATATATTTCAAACTGCAACTGGTGCAACTGGATTAGTTATATTTATAATTCTAATAGAATTATTTTGATTTGCTGAAACATAAGCATAATTTCATACTATTTCTAAATCCCAAGCTCAATTTAAGTTTGTAGCATCAGTTATACTAGAAGAAACAACTGGAACAGCAGGATTTGAAATATTTACAGATGTAAATCTATCTCAATCAAAATTAGCAATATATGCATAATTTCAAACTATTTTAATTCATCTAGCTCAATTTAAAGATGTAGTATTTCTAAGAGTTCCAGTTACAACTGGTGTAGTTGGAGTAGTTATATCAAAAATTCTTATAGAATCTCTTTGGTCATTTGTTGTATATAAATAATTTCAAGAAATAGCTAATCATCTAATTCAATTTAAGTTTGTAGCATCAACTACTTGTCATGCAGCAGTTGGCACAGCTGGATTAGAAACATTTATTATTTGAAGAGCATCACTTGTATTTGATGCAACATAAATATAATTTCCATTTTTAACCAATCATGATGCTCATAGCAATCTAATTGTTCAACCATTGTTTACAATTTCAGAAACAAAAGTTGGTGCAGCTGGATTACTTACATTGTAAATAGAAAAACTATTATCAGCAAAATTTGTAACATAAGCATAATTTCATTCTACTACTAAATCATATGCTCAATTTAAAGTTGTAGCACTTGTAGATGATCAAACATGTATTAAAATATTTTTTTTCAAACTTGCTATTGATGAACTGAAATTAAAACTAGCCGAATTTGATAATGTATAATCAGTAGATAAATCAAATTCCCAAGTATTAGTAGCAGCTATTACTTGAGAAATATTTATTAAAAATACGATAAATATTATTTTTAAAAATTTGCTTATTTTTTTATTCATATGTCATATTATTTTTATAGTACATTTTTCAATTGTAAATATACTTAAAAGCTTACAAAACTCAACAAAAATGTAAATTTTATATTGCAAAAAATAGCTTTTTATTTAAAAGAAAAAATAAAAGAGATTTTTTAAAAAAATCTCTTTTATAAATTATTTAAAAAATAATTTAAATTTATAACCTTTACTCATAAACTATTAGCTTTTTCTAGCTTACTTCAAGCCTTTTCTCAAGCAAGTAAAAAATCAGTATTTTTACTTACACTACCTACAAATTCTCATCAAACTTCTTCAAGTTTGATAATCAAATCATCTCTTGAAACTTTTTCTCAATTTAATTCAAAACTTCATGTTATACAAACTTTTTTTCAAGAAAAAATAGAATCTGAATTAGAAGTTTTTTCTATATAATAATTTAAATTTAATATATGAGTTAATTCTTCCAAAATTCTAACATGAGCTTCATTTTTAAAATAATCTATAACATTTTGTCCTATTTCAGGTCAAATATCAGACAATTTTTCTAAATCTTCTAAAGAATATGAAAAATTAATTATATCTTCTCTTGTTTTAAATAATTTAGATATAGTCTTTGCAGTTTTTTTACCTACTCAAGGAATAGTTAATCACATAAGAAACCTAGTTATATCCATATTTTTAACTTCTTCTACTCAAGCAATCAAATTTGAAACAGACTTTTCTTTGAATCATTCTAAAAGTAATATATCTTCCCTTTTTTCACTTATTTTAAATATATCTACTAAATTATGTATAATTCCCATTTCCAAAAATAATTCTACTTGTTTTTCTCAAAATCAATCTATATCAAAACCATTTTTTCAAACAGCAAATATAAGTTTTTCAGTGTGTTGTGCAGGACAATCTATATTATTTGGACAATAAAATCTCACTTTATCTTCATCTTTTTTTACAAGAGTTTCACAGCTTGGACAAAATTTTGGTGGAACTATATCAATTAAATTATCTCTATATCAAATATTAACAACTGAAATTATTTTTGGTATAACTTCCCCTGCTCTTTTTATAAAAACACTATCTCATATTTTTACTCATAGATTTTCAACTTCTTCATAATTATGTAGTGTTGCTCTTTTTACTATAACTCATGATATGTTTATAGGTTCTAGGTTTGCAACTGGTGTAATAGTTCAAGTTTTACCAACTTGATGATCAACACTTAATATTTTTGTAGTCAATATTTCAGCTGGAAATTTATAAGCAATTGCATATCTAGGATGATGCTCTGTCCAACCAACTTGTTCCCAAAGAGTTATATCATTTACTTTTATAACAAGTCAATCTATATCGAAATCAATAGTTTTTTTTGTTTCTCAAAAATTTTCAATAGAAGAAATAATTTCTTCAATTCAATTTAGTTTTTTAAAATAACTAGAAATCTCAAATCAAAGTTTCTCCAAAGATTTAATTACTTCAAAATAATAAGAAATTTTTTCTTTTTTTACAAAATCATCAAAATTTGCTAAATCATAAGCAAAAAATTTAAGTTTTCTTTGTTTTGTTATAGTATTATCTTTCATTCTCAAACTTCAACTAGCCGCATTTCTAGGATTAGAAAAAATCTTTGTTCATTCTAGTTTTGCTTTTGCGTTCAATTCTTCAAAGACACTATTTGGCATAACTACTTCTCATCTAACTTCAAGATGATCAGTGTAAGGAATATTTTTTGGAATATTATCTATTGTTAAAACATTTTGAGTTACATCTTCTCACTCTATACCATTTCATCTAGTTATAGCTTGAACCAATTTTCACTCTTTATAAATAAGTTCAATTCATAATCAATCAAATTTAAATTCAAGACAATATTGTATATCTAAAATACTATTATCATCTATATTTTTAATAACTCTTTCATCAAAATCTCTTAAATCTGTTTCATCATAAGTATTATCTAAACTTATCATAGGTCTAGAATGTGCAACTTTTTCAAATGTAGATTCTATAATGTCAGCTCAAATTAAACTAGTTTGTTTATTGTTTATAGAATATTTTTTTTCTAAATATTCTAATTTCTTAAATAAATCATCGTATTCCCTATCTGAAATAACTGGTTCATCTTTGTTATAATACAAATCAGAGTGATAAGAAATCATATTTTGTAAAATACTAATATCTGATTTTTTTAATTCATTTAGAGTTAATTTAAGGTATTTTTTTGATAGTTCTAACACGTTATTTTTGTTAAAAAGTAACTAATACAAGCTAATATATATGTATAAAATATATTATAAATAATAGCTTAAAATAAATAAAAATATAGTCTTTTTTACCATTTTTTAACATTTTTAATATACCCTATTTTTTGTATACAAAAATGATACAAAACAGCTTATTTAAGCTATTATTTTTATATACTCATGTATACTTTTTTTATACAAAAATTCAAGTTTTTATTAAAAAATCTTTTTTGTTTTTAGTCTATATTTACTCTATTTTAAGCCAATAAATAGTACTTATAAAAGTTTTTATAAAAAAAAGTATTATTTTTTTTGAGTTAATTTTCAAAACCTGATATAATATATATGTAAGTTAGTTCCAAGGGACTACATCTTACAATCCTTAAAATTAATTTTTTCTCTGTTAGAATGGTACTTGCAAAAATCCAGCAAAATACCTCACACTTTGATTTAGTTTACTAAATCACAAAAATAAAAACAAAAACGGGAGATTAGTTATATTCATTTAAATATTAAGTTGAACTTAATGCTTGGATGAATATAACTAACACCAAAAAAACTCGCAAAATAATTTGCAAAAATAAAAACAAAAGAGCATGGTGAATAGCTCTATAATCATTACCTAAACAGGGTTAAAATTAGATGTGAAAATCATCAGGAAAAGCAAGGATTAGTTTTTCAAAACCGATCTCTATTCCCCTAAATTAGACTACAAAAACTTTTTTTTATCATTTAGGAAGTGAATTTAGACAATTATTAGCTTGAGTCAATATTACCAAATATACTCAAGTTTTTTTTATGTTTAA
>CALMJA010000017.1 GCA_937864295.1 uncultured Candidatus Altimarinota bacterium
ATGTAATTTCTGTTTTTTACTTTTCTAATTTTTGATTAATTTTTAATTTTAAATATTCAATTAAATCTTTTTGTTTTATAAATTTAGAATTATTTATATCTATTTTTTCTAATTTTTGATTTACTTGATTTAATTTATCTATAGATAATTTTGATACAATATTATCTATATTATTAATTAATTTACTAGATATATTTATTTTTATCTCATTATTTAAATTAATATTAATAAATTCTATATAATAATCATCTATCCATTGATTTTTTTCTTTTTTGTAAATATTGCCATATTACAAGTGCAATAATTATTGGTATACTTTCATAAGGTCAGTAAACTTTTCAATTAATATTTGCATAATACTCTCATTTTGTAGTATCTAATCCTCTATATATAAATGCAAATCAATTTTCTCATAAATCTTGAAATTTAGTTTCATAATATTGATACATAAAAGGTCAATATTCTTTTCAGTTTATATTTAAAAATGATTTATATTCAACAGGAGAAGTTCAATATATAATTTTATCATTATGTTTTTTTCAATAAATTACTCATATTCATGATTTTCATAAATCATACATTTTATTTATTATATCATATGGTCAATATTCTATTCAGTTTACAGAATAATATGATTTATCATTTTTTTTATATATGTTACCAATTCAATTTATACCTAGATTTATAAAATTATATTTGTCTTTGAAATCATCATTTTTTATTGGTCAGTATTTTTTTCATTTTAATTCTATATACCGGTCTCAAGTATTATATGTTCAGTTTACAAGATAGCTTATTCAAATTCAGTTAATTCAATAATCTTTTAAATGTAATGATATATAAGGTCAAATAAATTTTCAATCTAAATATGCATAATATGAGTCCAATATTTTATATCTAAAATTGTTATTATTTATTTTTTCAAAGTCTTTATAAGGTCAAATAATTTCTCAATTAAATTTAAAGTAATTATTGTTATTCTCATCACTAATAAAATCTACATTTGTATTTTCTTTATCAATATTTTCTTTTTTCTTCTTATCATTATTTTTTTTATAAATAGAACTTATATTTTCTAAGTTTTTTATAATTTCTTCTTTCTCTTTATATGGTCAAAAAATATTTTCATTTTCATTAAAATATAAATTATCATTTTTTTTATAAATGTATCATTCAGTATCATATAAATACTCACAATTTTCAATTTTTTCTGTTTTTACTATACAATAATTATAGCCATTAGATTGATTATAAAAAAATCATATTCAGTTATTTCATAAATTTTTAAAATTCACACTTTTATATGATAATTTTTCATTCCATTCTCAATTAAAGCTGAAACTTATTCTTTCTCATTTTTTACTATATGAATCAGGCATAACTAATCATGCAAATGATATATTTATACTGAAAATAGTTAGAAGTACTATAAGGCTTAATTTTAATATGTTTTTCATGGTAAGTTTTTAATAAATATTTTTTAAAGTTTTTATAAATCTTTTTCATCTTCTATTAACTTTTTGTCTCTTTTAAACTCATGATTTTCTCAATTTATAGATATATATGTTCAAAATAAAATTGTTATAATTATAAAAATAATGCTTAATTTTATTTTTGATATAAACTTTTTGATATAAATATTTGTCAAAAATATATTTAAAAGAATTAAAAATAATCCCATTCAGTAAAAAATTAAGGGGTTTAAATATGGTGTTTCATTACTTAATTTTCAAAACATGTAATCCCAAAAAAAGAAAGAAGAAATAAAAACTAATATATTTAAAGAAATAAATATACCAATTATTTTCAATATTTTTTTCATAAAATTTAAAATAAAAAAATAAAAGTAGATAAAATTAATTATCCACTTTTATTTTGCTTTTCTTTGCATAAAAGGGATAACCAATACCTCTCGCCAAAGAAAAACAAACTAAAATGAAGCTTAAAAATAAACGACATGATAGGTTGTGATATTGATTACCCCATCA
>CALMJA010000018.1 GCA_937864295.1 uncultured Candidatus Altimarinota bacterium
CTTGTTGTTTGAGAAAAAATTATAAATAAATACAAATAAAAAAAACCACTTTAAAGTGGTTTTTTTAGTCAATTACTGTTTTTAAAGCTTTCTTTCTAAAAAAGATAATAGAAGCTAAAAATAAATTAAAAAAACAAGAAACAATTACAAATCAAACAGTTAGAAAACTAATATTTTCCATAGCAAATATAGACATCAAATATCATACTCAAGCTAAAAAATAAGCAACTTCTGTTTCTTCAAATGGTTTTTTTATACTTTTTAATATAGTTGGAATAAATCAAAAAATATCAACTAATATAAGTAATATAACAGAGAAAAATGGATTATTTGAAAAAATCCAAAGAATTATTGATAAAACTCAAAATGCAAGTGATATATAATCTGCTTTATTTATTTTTGTACTTCATTTTTTTAATGAAATTAATGCAATCAAAAAACATAAAAATGCTACAAATCATATATTAAATGCTCAAATTCAAGCATTATCATATATTTGAATTGAAAATATAACAAAAGAAATAAGTCACCAAATAAACCAAGATATAACATGAGGTTTAGATTCTCATTTTATTATACTTCTAAAGTAAATAAAATAAGAAAAAAATGTAGCTATACCTGATAAAACTAAAAATAAATATTTTGCATCAAACGGCATAAAATTTTTTAAAAAATAAACTCCCTTTAAAATAAAGAAAAATCTTTAACAAAGGGAGAATATATAAAATACTTAAAATATCAATACTATTTTTTAAGTAAATCTCTGATTTCTTCTAATAATAAAACTTCATCTGCTTTTTTTGGAGTTTCAACAACACAAGCTGCTTCTTCTTTTTTTCTAAGTTTTTCTCAAGCTTTAGATAATATTGTAACAAATATAAAAATAGCGAATGCTATAATCATAAAATCAAATATTGATTGTAAAAAATTACCATATGTTATAGAACTTGCTCAAATTGTGTATTTAAGATCAGTAAAATCTACTCAACCTAAAACAATTCCTATAAGCGGAGTTATAATGTCTGCAACAAGTGAAGAAACTATTTTACCAAAAGCAGTTCAAATAACAACAGCAACAGCTAAATCAATAACATTACCTTTTAAAGCAAACCTTTTAAAATCTTCAACAAATTTTTTGCATCACATAAGTTTTAAATTAAATACTAAAGTATTTTTATTATAATAAAAATGTGCTTTTGTAAAAACATTTTTTTGATTTATATTGTTTTTTTTCTATAATTTAAAAAATAATATTTTATACAAGGAAAAATGAAGGAAAAATTAAATAATTTAAAAATAGAATTTATAGAAAAATTATCTTCTATTACGAATGAAACAGATTTAGAAACTTTAAATAAAGATTATTTAGGTAAAAACTGAAAATTACAAGAAATTTTGAAATGAATTAAAGATTTAAGTAATGAAGATAAAAAAACTGTTTGACCTGAAGCTAATAAACTAAGAGATTTTATACTTGAAGAAATAAAAGTAAAAAGTATAAAATTAGAAGAAGAAAAATATTCAAAATTAGAAGAAAATGAAAAAATAGATATATCTGCTGAATTTAAAAGAAACGCTTTATGACATAAACATCCTATAAGTATTACATCTAATCTATTAGAAGAAATATTTATTTCAATGTGATTTAAAGTTGAAGATTGACCTCAAGTAGAAAATGAAAGACTAAATTTTGATATGCTAAATATTCCTGATAATCATCCTGCAAGAGATGTTTGGGATACTTTTTGGATATCTGATGATATAAATAAAGATAAAGTTTCTGGAGAAAAAGTACTTCTTAGAACCCATACAAGTCCAGTTCAAATAAGAGAAATGCTTAAATGAAAATTGCCTATAAAAATAATTGTTCCTTGAAGAGTTTTTAGATATGAACAAGAAGATGCTCGTCATACTTGTAATTTTTATCAATTAGAATGACTTGTAGTTTGAGAAAAAGTTACATTTTGAGATTTAAAAGGTACACTTGAAACAGCTATGAAAAAACTTCTTTGAGAAAAAACTTCTCTTAGATTTAGACCAAGTATATTCCCATTTACTGAACCTAGTGCTGAAATAGACGTAAGTTGTCAAATATGCTCTGGTACTTGAGAAAAAAATTGAAAAAATTGTAGTATGTGTTCTGGAAGTTGATTTGTAGAATTACTTGGTGCTTGAATGGTACATCCAAAAGTATTATCATGAGCTTGAATTGATCCAGAAATTTACTCAGGTTTTGCCTTTGGTATGTGAATAGACAGAATTGCTGCTCAAAGATTTGGAGTTAATTCTAGCCGTATGTTTTACCAATCAAAATTAAAATTAAATGAACAATTTTAAACAAAAAGAAGTTTTTACTTCTTTTTTTCTTGCTAAAAAAAAAGTATAAATTATATTATATTTATTAATTGTTAACCATTTAAATATGTTTTTAAACGAACTAAAAAATTTTTCTCGTTCTAATTGGTGGGTTTATGCTTTATTAGCAATATCTTTGGTTATAGTTTATGTAACTTGAAAATGAAATATGCTTGAAATAATAATACTATTTTTAGCTAATTTTTTGTGAAATTTATTCATAATGGCAATGCAAGCTAATTACACTTCAAATAATAATAAAATTTGAGCTATATATCATGTAGCTTCTGTAACAGTTTTTACAATTTTATCTCTATATTCAGCTATTAAACTTTGACAATCTCAATATATAATATGGCAAGTTTGTTATATTTTAGCAGCATTAAAAGCTTTTAGTTTTTATAATTTTTGAAAAAATATCAAATTTTTAAATGCTTGAAGTGTTTGAGTTTTAAATATTTTACTTGTTGGTATTTTTATATATTTTGCTTGAAAACAAATAAATTTATGATTATTTAATCTAAATTTCAATGTTGAATTATGAACTATTTTAATGGCTTTATGATTTTCATTTGTAACTTCTTGATTAGTTAGCATAAATGACACAAGAAGATATTGGTTAAATATAATTTGAGTTTTAGGTATAGTTGCTTGATCTTGAATTTTACTTGTATTATCATATATGAATTGAAATATAGATTGAATTTCTCTAGGTTATTTTATTCTTACTTCTACTGTACTTGTTTACTATATTAAATTACTTCCAAAATATTTAAAATGCAACAATATATAATCACATTTTTTTCTGCAATATTACTTTCACTATTTTTTATAAAATTGTTTAAACAATTATTTTATAAATTTGGTATTTTAGATAATCCAAAAAAATACAAATTAAAAAGAGATCCTATTCCATATAGTATGTGAGTAGTATTTTTCATAAGTTTTTTTATACTTAGTTATTTTTTTGTAGAATACAATTATAAATTATGACTTATATGGTTATTTTGATTTATAATAACTCTTATAAGTTTTATAGATGATAGGTTAAATGTAAGCCCAAAAATAAGATTATTAATACAAATAATTATATGAGCAGTTATATGAATAACTTCTATAAAAATAGGATATATTAGTAATGTATTTTGATGAATTATAGATTTAGAAACATATAATTTTGCAATTTTAAATCATACAATATATTTGGTTCCTCTTATTTTTACGATAATTTGGTATGTATTTATATTTAATGCATTAAATTGGTCAGATTGAATACAATGAAATACTTCATGATTATCACTAATATCTTTTTTAATTCTTTTTCTATTAGGATTTATATTATTTTGAAAAGATCATTATGAATGAGGAATAGAAAATGCAGAATTTATAATGAGTATAAGTATAATCCTAGTATGAATCATATTACCATTTTGGTATTATGATTTTAATGAAAAAATACTTATGTGAGATAGTTGAACTATGTTTTTATGATTTATGTTGGCGACTCTTGCTATAATTGCTTGATGAAAAATAGCTACAGTATTAGTAGTTTTTTGAATATATAGTGTAGATGCTATTTATGTAATCATAAAAAGAATCTTAAATAATAAATCTCCTCTTGCTTGAGATTTTACACACTTACATCATAGACTTTTAGATATATGACTTACAAAAAAACAAGTTTTAGTATCACTTTATAGCTTATCTTTTTTCTTTTGATTAACTGCATTATTTTTAGACAAGTCTGGAAAAATAATAGTTTTTGCAATAATAATTATAGTTGTTATATTTATAAATAAAATAATGGAAACTTTAATTTTAAAAACATGAAGAAAAAAATAATAGCTTTTACAATGATTGAATTATTGGTTGTAGTATCAATAATTTCAATTATTTCAGTTACATCTATAAATTGATTTTTCAATTTTTTACAAAATAAAGAATTAAATTTAAAAGCAAATGAAATTAGTCTATATATAGATTCTCTTGATAAAAAAGTAAAAAATCGTGAAATATATGATTATAAAATAATAATTGATAGTTCTATAAATAATTCATTTATATCATATGAAAATATTTATGATACTAGTAAAAATATAATACTTAATTATAATCCAACTAATAATTTTTGAACTATTAATTTAAATTGACTTGCTTGAGAATTATGGAACTTAATAATATATAAAGATAAAAAATTATTTTTTAGTGATAATCTTTTATTGTCTACTTCTGATACAGTTTTTGAAGAAAACTATAACTATAAAATTAATTCTACATTATCTTGATCAACAGACATAACTAAACTAAATACTATTGATTTAATAAGATTTGATAAAGAATCTTCTCTGCTTAAATTAATAAAAATCTCCTCAAATACTTGAACAACAGATATTTGAAATCTAGAAATAATAAACATATGATGAAAAAAAGAATTTTACAATTCTTGAAGCTTGTTAAATAAAAATGAAGTTTATCTTTATTTTGAAAATAAATGAAAAGAAAATTACTTAAAATTAATAAAATAAATAATGAAAATCTGATTTTTTTGAACAGGAGATTTTTCTAAAAATATATTAAAAGATATTTTAGAAAATAATGAAATAGAAGTACTTGTAGCTGTGAGTCAACAAGATAAACCAGTATGAAGAAAACAAGAGTTATTACCAACTGAAGTTAAAGCATTGTGTTTAGAAAAAAACATACCTATATTACAACCTGAAAAATTAAAAAATAATACTGAATTTTTTAAATATTTAAAAAGTTTAGATTTAGATTTTATTGTTGTTGTAGCATATTGAAAAATTATTCCAAAAGCAATATTAGAAATTCCTAAATTTTGATGTATAAATATTCATGGTTCAATTTTACCAAAATACAGATGAGCAAGCCCTATTCAAGAATCAATTAAAATGTGAGATACAGAAACTTGATTGACTATTATGTATATGTCAGAATGAATGGATGAGTGAGATATATTAGAAATAGAAAAAGTAAATATAGACATATTAGACAACTCATTGGACATATTTAAAAAATTTGAAAAACTATGAACTAATTTATTAATAAAAACACTAAATAAAGTAGTTTCATGAGAAATTATTGCTAAAAAACAAATAGAAGAAGATGCAACATATTGCTCTAAAATTGATAAAAAAGATGGACAAATAAATTGGAAAGAAGAAAGCGCAAAACAAATTTATGATAAATTTAGAGCTTATACGCCTTGGCCATGAATATATAGTTATTATAATGATAAAAAAATCTCTTTTGAGGATTGTTTTTATTATGAAATTGATTTAAGTGAAGATGAGGAACTTATTCCTTGAGATGTTATTGAAATTGAAAATGAGCATTATGATGAAAAAAATCCCGCATCAAAAAATAAAGAAATTTGAGTAGTATGTAAAAAATGAATTTTCATAATTAAGCAAGTAAAACTTGAATGAAAAAAAACAATGGATATAAATATATTTATAAATTGATACAAAGAATTTATTAATTATACATTTAATTAAACTTT
This sequence comes from uncultured Candidatus Altimarinota bacterium, assembly GCA_937864295.1. GTDB lineage: Bacteria > Patescibacteriota > Gracilibacteria > BD1-5 > UBA6164 > JABWCI01. The sequence continues at coordinate 5,876 of CALMJA010000018.1, forward strand.
ATGATAAATATTGCATTAAATACATTTAAAGAAATTATAAGAAACAAATACTTATATATGATAGTATTTTTTTGATTAATTTTTATAGCATTTTCAATAATTCTATGAAAACTAACTATAGGTGAAGACTCTAAAATAATTGTTGATTTTTGATTAGCTATGATAGAAATATTTTGACTTCTTTGAGTTTTATTTGTATGAAGTCAATTATTATTTAAAGAAGTAGAATGAAAAACTATTTTTTTAATATTAAGTAAACCTATAAAAAGATATGAATTTATTCTTTGAAAAATTCTTTGATTTTCTATGACTATACTTTTAATAACGCTTTTTCAATCAATATTATTTTTAATAGTTTTATTTTTTAAAAATATAGAAATAGACAATTTAATAATTTGGTCAATCATAAACATCTTTTTCAAGCTTGAAATAATGCTTGCTATTGTATTTTTCTTGTCTAGTTTTATGTCAAACATGATAGTTATTGCAACATCATTTATGATATATTTTGCATCACATACTTTTTCTACTATTCTTGATTTAGTAACAAGAACCTGAAATAGTGTAATACTTAATTTCGTAAAATTATTACAATTAATATTTCCACCATTTGAAGCATTAAATACAAAAGATATCATTTGAAATTTTTCTAATTTTTCATTTTGATATTTTGCATTAAATTCTTTTTATTCTATTGTTTATTTTACTATTATTATTTATTTTACAGTTTTGATATTTTCTAGAAAAAAATTCGAAAATTAATATATGAAAAAAATAGAATTAAAAAATTACTGATTAAATATTTGATTAAAAACAAGCCAATTAGATAGTATAATTCAAAGCGAATTAAACATATCTAAAAGTGGCTTATTTTTAATTGAAGAAATAAATGAAGAATATGTAGATAATATAAAAAATAAATTTAATATATTAAAAAATTGAGAGCCTTTAGAATATATTATAAAAAAAGCTGAATTTTATAATCTAGATTTTTATGTAGATAATAGAGTTTTGATACCTAGAAATGATACTGAAATAATGGTGGAAACTGCTATAAAACAAATAGATATTTTAAATGATATTTTATTAATTGATATTTGAACTTGAAGCAGTTGTATTCCTATCTCTATAAATAAAAATTGTAAAAATATAGATGAAACTTTTGCTATAGATATATCAATTGATGCTCTAGAAGTAAGTAAAATAAATATTAAAAATCATAATTTAGAATGAAAAATATCTCAAATTAATTCTGATTTATTAAATTCAATAATAGAAAATAAATTCATAAATAAAAATTTAATAATTACAGCGAATTTACCATATATAAAAAATGATGATTTTGATAATATGTCTAAAGAGACAATTATTTATGAACCAAATATAGCTCTTTTTTGATGAGTAGATACGTGATTTGAACTATATGAAAAATTAATAAAACAAATTATTACTTTGAAAAATAATAATAATTTTGAAAATATTATTTTATTTATAGAAATATGATTTGATCAAGAAGATTATTCTAAAAAATATCTAAATAATTTAAATCTTAAATTTGAATATTTTAAAGATAATAATCAAATAAATAGATGCATAAAAATTGTTTTTTAATATATTTATGATAAAATAAACATAATTATCAATTTAATTAATATATGGGTTTAGAAGATTTTAGTCCAGATATAGAATCATCGGAGTGAGGTTTTCAAGCAAATGAAAAAGTAAGTGAAGTTTCTGAAAAAATAAAAGAGTCTTCAAAAAAAGCTGCTGCTTGAGTTAAAAGAACCAAACAAGATGAACAAAAAGCCAAAAAATATGATTTTTTATTGGCTTGATTTTTGGTGAAAATTATTGTTGATAAAAAATATGATTTCATATTAGAAGAACTTTTTAAAGTTATAAATCATTCATACCCTTCAAACTTCGTATTATGAGTTTTATCACTTATAAATATAGAAATTTCAAATAAAATTAGAGAAAATATAAATAAAGAATTAATAAATTTTTCATATAAATCATTAGAACTAAAAGATTTTGATGATACTAATATAGACTTAGAAGTAAAAAATAGAATTAATTATTGGATTGAAGATATAATTGATAGTGTAACAATAGAATATTCATCTATACAAACATTAAAAATAATTGAACTGCTTGAAAATGATAACGACATAATTGTTAATTATATTGCAAATATAATGTTTTTCTTCCTTAAATCAGTTAATATAAAAATCAACAAAAAACAAGCTTTAAATATCTCTGATTTTATAATTTCAGAGACTCTAAAATCAATCAAAAAATTAAATATTGAAGAAGTTTAAATTAAACAAAAATCAAGCTAATTAAATTTGACTTCTAACAAGTATTGAGTAAAATCCCGGCACAAAACAAGAAAATGTCCATTAATTAATTTAATTAATATTATTAATGGATTATATTTGCGTTTCTTATATTATTTTTAAATTTTAATATTTTTATAATGGCTAAAGTTACTCCATTAAACAAGATTAGAAATATAGGTATTATTGCCCATATCGATGCAGGTAAAACTACTTGTACTGAAAGAATCCTATATTACACTGGTAAAATACACAAAATTGGTGAAACTCACAATGGTGAAGGTACAATGGACTGGATGGAACAAGAAAAAGAAAGAGGTATTACAATTACTTCTGCTGCTACTACTACATTCTGGAAAGATCACCAAATAAACATTATCGATACTCCAGGTCACGTTGACTTTACTATTGAAGTTGAAAGATCTCTTAGAGTACTTGATGGTTGAGTTGCTGTATTTGATGGTTCTCAATGAGTTGAACCTCAATCAGAAACTGTATGGAAACAAGCTGATAAATACAACGTTCCAAGAATCGCATTTGTAAACAAAATGGATAAAATGGGTTGAGATTTTGAAATGTCAGTTAGAACTATTAAACAAAGACTTGCTGGAGATAAAGTAGTTGCTATTCAATATCCAATTGGACAAGCTGAAACTTTTGAAGGTATAGTAGATTTAATTTTAATGAAAGCATTCCACTTTGATGGAAATTCATGAGAAAAAATTGCTGAAATTGAAATTCCTGCTTCTGTATTAGAAAGATGTACTGAGTTAAGAGAAGAAATGGTTGAAAAAATCGCTTCTCAAGATGATGCATTAATGGAAAAATATTTTGAAGTTGGTGAATTAACAATTGAAGAATTAAAAGCTGGTTTAAGAAAAGCTGTAATTAAAAATCAATTATATCCTGTAGTTTGTGGATCTGCTCTACAAAATATTTGAGTACAAATGGTTATTGATGCTGCTGTTGAATTTTTACCAAGTCCAATTGACGTTAATGATGCCCAAATTGACTGTAAAGATTTAGATACAAAAGAAACTTTTAAACAAATTTGAGTTTCAAATGATTCTTCATTAGCTGCAATTGCATTTAAAATAATGACTGATCCATTTGTAGGTAAATTAGTATTTACAAGAGTATATACTGGTACTTTAAAATCAGGTTCATATGTTTATAATTCAACTACTTGAGAAAAAGAAAGAGTTTGAAGATTATTACAAATGCATGCTAATAATAGAGTAGAAATTGAAGAAATTACTGCTTGAAATATTGGTGCAATCGTATGATTAAAAGATACAAAAACTTGAGATACTTTATGTGATTTAAATGATAAATTCTTAGTTGAATCTATTGAATTTCCAGAACCAGTTATCTCAATATCTGTTGAACCAAAATCAAAAGCTGACCAAGAAAAAATGGGTATGGCTTTAAATAAATTAGCTGAAGAAGATCCTTCTTTTAGAGTTAAAACTGATGAAGAAACATCTCAAACTATCATTTCTGGTATGGGTGAATTACACTTAGATATCATTGTTGATAGAATGAGAAGAGAATTTAAAGTTGAATGTAATGTTGGTGCTCCACAAGTATCTTATAGAGAAACAATTAAAACTATCGCTAAAGATGTTGAACATAAATATAGTAAACAAACTTGAGGTAGAGGTCAATATGGTCATGTTATTATTACATTCGAACCATATAGAGAAATGGACGAAGATGATAAAAAACAAGAATTAAAAGAAAAACCTACTAATAAATTTTTAAATAAAGTTGTTGGTTGAACTATCCCTAAAGAATATATTCCTGGTGTTCAAAAAGGTTTAAATGAAGCATATAACAGAGGGTTTATCGCTGGATACCCTATGGTTGATATTAAAGCTAGTTTAACATTTGGTTCTTACCATGATGTTGACTCAAGTGAATTATCATTTAAATTAGCTGCATCTAAAGCATTTCAAGAAGCATGTAGAAGAGCTCAAGCTGTTTTACTTGAACCAATAATGAAAGTTGAAGTTAATACTCCTGAAGAATATATGGGTGATGTTATCGGACAATTAAACTCAAAAAGAGGTAGAATTGAAGAAATGGGAAATAGAGGTATGGCAAAAATCATTACTGCTTTCGTTCCATTATCTGAAATGTTTGGTTACATGACTGATTTAAGATCTGCATCTCAAGGTAGAGCAACTTATGCTATGGAATTCGATCATTACGAAGAAGTTCCTACTAACGTAGCTGCAAAAATTAGAGAAGAAAGATGATTTAAATTATCTGATGATGAATAGAAAAAAAACTATACTTAAAAGTATAGTTTTTTTATTGCATTATTTGAAAAATATGTAAACTATAATAGCTTAGTATAAAATAAGCAACTAAATTAAAATCAAAATTTTTTAATAAAGTTTCCAAAAGTAAATCTTTAAATTAAATAATTTTCACTCAATTCAAAATATTATATATGTAAAAACCAAAATTTTACATATTTTTAAAGATACTATAAGTACTTATTTAATAACTTCAAAATAAATGCAATTAGAAATAATAATATCGGCTATTTTTTGAATGGCCATTAGTAGTGTGATTTTTTTCGTATGGGAAAATAGAAAAACACTAAAAGCAAATGATAAGGCTTCAAAAATAATCAAAGAAGCTGAAGAAAAATCATACAAAATGATTGAAGAATCAAAAAAAGAAAGCAATGACATAATGTCAAAAGCAGAAAAAATAGAAGAAAGAATTCTTGAAAAAGAAGAAAAAATAGAATCTAAATTAGAAATTCTTGAAGAAAAACAAGAAAAAATAATGCAAAAAGAAGATTTTCTTAGAGAAAAAGAAGAAAAAATAGAAGATCTAAAAATAGAGTTAGAATGAAAACTTGCTGAAATTGCAAAATTAACAGAAAGTGAAGCTCGTGAATTATTTTTGAAAAAAATATGAGATAAATATGAAGATGATGCTAAATCACTTATAATAAAACATAAGAAAAAAATAGAAGATAATAAAAAAGAAATATCTCGCGATATTATTTTAAAATCAATTCAACAATATGCATGAGATGTTACTAGTGAAGTAACTACAACAATTATTCCTATTCCTAGCGATGATATAAAAGGTAAACTTATATGAAAAGAAGGTAGAAATATAACTACATTTGAAAGAGCTGCATGAGTTGCTTTAATAATTGATGATACTCCTGATAGTGTATTTATCTCTGCATTTGACTTATATAGAAGATATATAGCTAAAAAATCTCTAGAAAAACTTATAGAAGATGGTAGAATACAACCTGCTAGAATTGAAGAAGTAGTTGCAAAAACTGAAGAAGAAGCTGATATTTTACTTAAAGAACTATGAAATAAAGTTCTTGATGAATTAGGTATTACAAATATGCCTGATGAAATAATTCCAGTTATTTGAAAACTTAGATTTAGAACAAGTTATGGTCAAAATATAATAAAACACTCTAAAGAAGTAGCATTAATTGCTGAATCTTTAGCACATGAATTATGAGCTGATCCAATGCTTTGTAAAATTGGTTGATTACTACATGATATAGGTAAAGCACTTGATCAAGAATTTGAATGAACTCACCCTGAAATTGGATGAATATTAGCTAGAAAATATAAAATAAATCCAAAAGTTGTTGATATGATTGAAAATCATCATTGAGAACAATTTAGTATTAGTTTAGAAGCAGCTATTGTTCAAGTTGCAGATGCAATAAGTTCAGTTAGACCTTGAGCAAGAAGAGAAGTAATTGAGGATTATATTAAAAGAGTTCAAGAAATGGAAGCTTTAGTAACAAGTTTTTCATGAGTAAATAAAGCATATGCATTATCTGCTGGTAGAGAAATAAGAGTTTTTGTTGATGCAAAAACAGTTTCAGATGTTCATGCTGCAGAATTAGCTAGAGAAATAGCTGATAGTATACAAGAAAAATTAAGTTATCCTTGAGAAGTTAAAGTAAATTTAATTAGAGAAATGAGGGTAATTGAAGTAGCAAAATAATTAATTAAAAAATGGAAAGAACATTAGTAATATTAAAACCTTCTATTCCAGACACAGAATTTTGAGAAAATATAGTAATATCTAGAGATTATTTTAAAAAAATATTTGAAAGAGTAATTAGAATGAAATGATTTAAAATTGATTTAAGAAAACAAGAAACTCTTGATTTAGAAACAGCTAAAAATCATTATTACGAAAAAAGAGAACATCCACTATTTAATTCTGTTATAGAATATATTACTTGAGATGTATGCGAAATATTATCTATAAGTTGAGAAAATTCTATATCTGAAATAAGAAAAATTAGTCTTAAAATGAGAGACAAATATATCTGAAATAAATCTAAATTATATAATATGATTCACGCATCAGACTCATTACATGAATCTGAAAGAGAGCATAAAATACACTTTAGTTAAACAAAAAAATGCAAAGCAAAAAATACTTTGCATTTTTTTGTTTTGCATATAAAATAGTTCATATTTTATAAATATAAATTACTAAAAGTGTATCCATTTATAGAACCATTTACTTGAATTTTAATTTATACATTTTGATTAACTATTACCGTATGTTTCTTTATGTTCATATGGATGTTAAGAAAATTATCAGTTAGATTTTCTTTTGATTTTCTTATATTTAAGAAAAATTTAATTTGGTATTTTTTATCTATATTTTTCTTTTCTAGATTATTTTATGTAATTTCTAGATGGAATGATTTGAAACATATAGAAAATCCAATTGAATTTTTTATAATGAATGATTATAATTTTTCACTTATGTGAGCATTATTCTGATTTTTTGTTGTATTTTTTATACTAATAAAAATTAGAAATGAAAAATTAGATAATTTTATAAACTGAATTGTACTATCTTTTCTTTTTGTACTTCCAATTTGATTTTTTTGATCACTTCTTTGATGACAAGTCTATGGAAAAGAAACATTTTATTGAATAGAAATAATGTATAATCATCCATTTACACCTGTTCCTTTCAAAGTCCCTGTTTTTCCTTTACCAATAATATATTCTATATTATTTTTCATATTATTTTCTTCACTATATATACTTTCAATGTATGTTAAGTTTAAAAATATTTTATGATACTTAGGATTAATGATATTTTCTTGTATAATATTTATTTTTGAATTTTTTAGTTGAAAATATTGAATTTTCAAAGACTCAATACACTTAAATTTATCACAACTTTGTGCAATCGCTATTTTTATATTTTGTTTTATAAATTTAAGAAAGATATATAAAGAAGATTCTAAAGATAAAACTTTAATTAATATAAATGAATAAAAAAATCATATTTATTTATTTTTGAATATTCTACATTTTTTGAATATTTATTAATAATATATTTGAAAATTTAATTACATCTCTCCTAGTACTACTATTTTTAGTAGTGCTTTTTTTATTGTTATTTTTAAAAACAAAAAAATATATTGTATTGTATATAATTTGTTTTTTTTGATACTTATTGTGAGTAATAATATCAAGTACAAATATAGAAAAAATTAATAAAAATAAATTATTTTTAAAAAATTTTAATAATAAAGTAAAATTTGAAGCTCAAATCGAAAATATTTCAAAAATAAACGATTCAAATATTATTTATATAGTTAGAGTCAAAAAAATAAATAAAACAGTTTTAAACGCAAATATTTTTGCAGAAATTTACATAAATTGAAATCATAAAATTGATAATTGAAAAATTATAAAGTTTGAATCTAAAATAACTTATTTTGAAAAATTTAATTGATTCAATTATGAAAAATTTAATCTAAGTAAAAAAATATATTTTAAAACTTTTGTTTATAATTATGAAACTATTTGAAAAAATGAAATAAACATTGTATACAAAAAAATATATAACTTAAGAGAAAAATTAATTCAAACAATTAATAATATATATACTAAAAATGAAGCAACTTTTTTATCTTGAATTTTATTATGAGCAAGAGAAAATCTACCAAAAGAATTAAAAGAAAACTTTAATAACTCTTGATTAACTCATTTAATTGCTGTTTCTTGATTTAATATAACCATAATAATAATATTTTTTTCTTATATAATTAAATTTTTACCTAATTCATTAAAAATATTAATAATGACATTATTAATATTACTTTTTACAATATTAGTATGAGCTTGAGCTTCTATTATTAGAGCCTCAATAATGTGAATAATATGATTTTTAGTATTAAGTTATTGAAGAAAATGAGATACAATAATTATACTAATATTTACATTATGTTTAATGATAACTTATTCTCCTTTAAGTTTAAATTATGATATATCTCTTCAATTAAGTTTTTTAGCAGTAATATGAATAATATATTTTCAAAAAACTATAGAAAATATATTTTACTTTTTACCAAATATTTTCGAAATTAAAACAGCATTTAGTTTAACATTATCAGCATTAATATTGACTCTCCCAGTAATGTTATTTAATTTTTGACAAGTATCTATAATAGCACCTATTAGCAATATTTTAGTTATATGGACAATACCATTGTCTATGTTTCTATGATTTTTGTCTATTATATTTTATCATATAAATTCTTTAATTTGAATAAGTATTTGATATATTACATGGGTATTTTTAAAATGGGATATATTAATTGTAAACTATTTATGAAGTTGTAGTTTTTCAAATATCAAATACGATTTCTGAATATATAAATACTATTATGAAATAATCTATTTTATTATAATAATATTTATAATACTATGGTTCAAAAAAGATAGTACAGATTAATCTGTACTATCTTTTTTTCATCATTCTGAAACAATATCTGCCTCTCACCCCGCTAAAGATTCAACTTCAGCCTCAAATCAATCTATTTCTTTTCATTCCTCTATTATTTTTGCTTTTTCATCTTCAAGTTTGTCTATTGTTTCCTTTCTCTTTGCTTCATCAACTATATTTTCAGCCTCTTTAATTTGTTTTGTAATATCTTTAGCTTGTTCTATAAGATTATTTTTTTTCTTATTTA
>CALMJA010000019.1 GCA_937864295.1 uncultured Candidatus Altimarinota bacterium
TATTCTTTTAATAGAGAGAAGTTATGAAAGGCTAAGAATAGATAATGATTTATTTATTATTTAATGTTTATCAAAATCTATATCACTTTCACTTATATTATTTTCATCTTCTTCATTTATATATAATTCAATATTATCATTAACTTTACTATCACTTATCAAATTTTCAAGCCAATAATATACATCATTTTCAGTTAATTTATAATTAAGACTTTTATCATTATATTGAACAATAGATAAAGCAAGTTCATTTAACATTAAAATCCTTTCGTCTAAATTTTTTGAATTAATAAAATTTTTATTATGTTTAAATACAATATATTCAATATCTTTTATTAATTTTTCATTTAATTTTTTAGGTTTTTTAGAAACTGGTAATAAAAAATATATTTTATTATCTTCTGAAATTCAAAATAAATTATAATTTGTTTTTTTAAATAAATCACAAATTATTTTAAGTAACCACATAAAAATTCTTTTAAATACTCACATAAAAATTTATTTAAATAATAAACTAATTAATTTTCTCTAACTTAATCAAAAGTCATTCTCAATATAACATAATTTCTCTTAATTCTTCTAACTCTTCTTTTTTAATAACTTTTGCTCCATGAGTATCAGCATTTCTAAATTTTTCTCTAATTAGTCAAATTGTATTTGGTAAATCTTTGAAAAAATCTTTAGAAATAGAATCAAATTTTTTATCTTTAACTAAATTTTTATTATCCCAATTTATTCATAAATTAAAATCAAAATCTTGAAAATTTTCATTTATATAATTTATTAAATTATTGTTATAAGTTAAAAGATTTTCCATAGTTCATAAATCTAAATTTTCAGTTGCATAATTAAAATAATCAAGAGTTTTATATTTTAATGTATTCTTTTCATTATTTTTTTCATCTTCCATAATTTGATATGAAATATCTTCATTTTCTCTAATTCTATCAAAAATTTTATTTCTTAATTCTAACTCAAAAGCTTTCACTAATTCTCATCATGAGAAATTATAATTTTGAGTTTCTTTATTATCAAAATAATTCTTTTCAGCAGTTGTTAAAAATATTTTAGAATCTTCTTCTAATTTTTCCCAATAAGTTCAAAAAATACTTCTTAATTCTTTATCATCAAAAAACTCTAATTGTTTTACACTATTGTCTTTTAATAAACTTTCTTCAAAAGAAGCTTCTAATCTTGAAGTAAATTTATCAATATTTCATTTTTCAAGATATTTAAACAAAGTATTATAATCTTTTGGAGAACAAAAACTAAAATAGTATTCTTGATTTATTCATTTTTCTTTTAATTTTTTATTTAAATCTTCAAAATGTTTTTTAGCTTGTGAATATTTAGCTTTGTTTTGTGAAAAACTTCTTGAATATTTCATGATTTTATAAAAAAATCAGGGTTAAATTTTCAAACATTTGGTGTTCTAGTTCATTGTAACCATCTATATTCTAAATCATAAAATCATCTATCTTTTGACTTAAAGAATCAATCTATAATTTTATTATATTTTTCATCAATAAGTAAATCTAAAAATTGTCTTTCTGGTCAACTAGAAGCTATATTTATATTTAAAGGAGTTTTATTTAAAAATGAATTTCTTATATCAATAAAATATTTTTTTCAGACTTCTTCTCAAAGTGTGTTTAATGCTTCTTTATCTTCATCTAAAGAATATTTTTCACTATTTTCATCATAAAATATATATGATTTTCATTTTTTTACATTTTGCAAAGAAACTCATGATTTTCATAATCAATTTGAAATATCATAAATATTTAATTCTTTAACATCTTTTGCTTCTTTATTATATCTAATATTTTTACTTCAAAATCTTTTTATTATTCAAAATCATTGTAAAATTTTTAAACAATTTTCTTTACTTATTTTTTGGTTATCAAGTCATTTTCTATCAAGTCATTTTTGAATATAATTTTTAATAAAATTAAAATCTATTTCTTCTAATTTATCAAGTTCTTCTTGATTTGCTCACTCTGTTTCAAGTTCTATACACCAAGCTTGAATTTTATTATAAATTTCTTGTGAAAGTTCATCAATAGTTTTAGTTTCCTTTTTTACAATAAATGTTTTATCTATTTCTTTATCGCTTCACATAGTTCAATATGTGATTGTTATATCTTCTTCTTCATCATCTGAAAATAAATTAAATCAATCTTTAAAAGTTGGAGCTTTATAATCAGTTGTTTTTGCTTCTTCTATTTGCTCTTCATCATATTCAAGATTATAAACAGGAAAATTATAATCTTTTTTTTCTATAATAGGGTAAGAATAAATTTTATCTTCTTTTTCTAGTATTTCATCAACTAAGTGTGAAATATTATCTTTAAATTTAGTATGATTTAAAACTGTTACTGTTAAATCTTCTCATTTATATTCATTTGGGATTCTTAATCATCTTCAAATAACTTGTGAAATTAAAAGTTTTGAGTTAAAAGCTTTTTCTTCTGAAGGAACTATTTGAAAAACATTTGGAACATCCCAACCTTCAGTAAGCATTGCGACACTACAAATCCATTCTACTGGATTATTTTTTTCTCAAACTGTTTTTAGTATATCTAAATTAGCTTCATGTTTTTTATTTGAAGTTACAATCAAAACTTTTTTTTCTAGTTCTTCTTTACTTAATCATTCTTCTTTATGTAAAAAATTTATTAAATCATTTTTATCTTTTTCACAATTTTCAATATCTTTTGATATAAAAATAGTTATAGGTTTAATTTTGCTATAAGTATTTTTTGCTATATTATGATTTTGTAAAACTATTTGCATTCTTCAAACTGAATCTAATCTTTTGTCTGAATCTTTTATATAATCAACTGTTTTTATAAACTTTTTTTCCATTCATTCAAGAATTCAAAATCTATAAATTACATCAGTAAAATATTCATTATCAGTATATGGAGTTCATGTAAATCAAACAATATATTTAAAATTAAAATCACT
>CALMJA010000020.1 GCA_937864295.1 uncultured Candidatus Altimarinota bacterium
AACCTAGTAATTTAAATAAAATTACTGACAACTTTGAAAAAAGTTGTTATGAATATAGTTGAAAAATAAATGTTTCTGATTTAAAAGATAATCTTTTAAATTGAAAAAATATGTCTTATAAAATAAGTTTAAATTCTTATGAAGACCTAAAAATAATACAAAATGATAGTTTATTACCTCATAAAGTATTATGAAATGAAAAAACTTATATAAACTATAAAAATGATTTTGATATAAATCAAGTAGAATCTAATGATAACAATAAAAATACATCTATTTCACTTGATACATTAAATGAAAAAGAAGTTATTTATGAACTAGAAAAACCTATAATTGCTAATACTTTTCAATTTAATATTGATTATGAATCTAATCAATCATATATAGATTTATACATATCTACTGATTGAAAACAATTTTCAAAAGTTTGAAAAACAAACATATCAGATTTTGATTTAAAGTATATAAAACTTAAAATTGAATGTAGTAAAGATATGTGTATAAGAGAAAAAATTAAAATAAAAGAACTAAATTTTATAGAAGATAGACAATTAATAGTATTAAATTCATTTTATGATAAAGATATAGAATTTTTCACTAAATATAACTGTGATGATAGTAAATATACAAGTGATGCAAAATACTATGATGATTATTCTATAAGTAATAAAACTCAAATTATAAATTTAGATTTAAATAAAAATCCAGATTATAATGTATATTTTACAAAAGATTATGATAAAGATGAAATAGATGATAATAAAGATAATTGTCCTCTTGTATATAATCCTGAACAAATAGATACTGATGCAAGTGGTCAATGAGATGCATGTAGTGATAAAGATAGAGATTGAAAAATATGAGAAAAAGATAATTGTCCAACTATATATAATCCAAAACAAGAAGATAGTGATAAAAATTGAATAGGAGATTTATGTGAAATTGATACTGATTTAGACCAAGTATTTGATAGTGTTGATAATTGTTTAACTATTTCAAATCCAAATCAAGAAGATGATGATAATGATACAATTTGAAATGCCTGTGATAACTGTAAAATAAAATATAATACAGACCAAAGTGATGTAGATAAAGACAAAATATGAGATTTATGTGATGAAGCAGATAATAGATATATGGAATCTAATAAATGATTTTTTATAGGTTTAATTGTTGTTATTACAATAATTTTTGGTGCTGGAATATTCTTTATAATTAGAAAATTAAAATAATTTTTAAAATCAAAATATGACAAAACTACTAAATCGTATTGCACTTTTATTATCAATACTTATGTGATTTTTTATCACATTTTCACTATATTGATTATCTTGAGAATTTAATAATTTTTACTGAGATGATACTTTTTGATTTGTAATAGTATCAATAATTATTTGACTAATAATTAAAAAAGTTGCTTTAAGTAAAGCATTTATAGCTGAAAGACTAGATTTCTTTTCTAAACAAATGGAATCAAGACTTATAGAATCCAGATTTACTTATACAAGAAAAGAAAAAGTAAATTCTGAAGTAAGTGAGACTGAAACAAAAGAAGTAGATATAAAATCAAATATATCTGAAAAAATTGAAAAAGTACAAGAAATAAAAACTAGTTTAAAAACAAACTTAGTTCCAAAACTTGAAAAAATAGAAAAAAAAGAATCTATTGTAATGAAAAATATAAAAGAATTTTTTTCTACAAATTTACTTGCAAAAATTGGTTCTATATTAGTTTTTTTATGAGTATTATTTCTATTTAGTTTGGTATGGAATACTCTACCATCTTTATGAAAAATTATTATCGGTTTTATTATATGATTTTGAGTATATTTTGCTTGAGTTATTCTTGATACAAAATGATTGAAATGAGAATCAAGAATACTTATATGAACTTGAATACTTATAAATTTTCTAGTTATACTTGGTGGTAAATTTGTACTTGAATGAAATGTAAATTCTACTGATTTTTTCTCTACTTGAGTTACATTTTTCTTTTTGATTCTAAATACTATTTTTTGAGTTATTTCATCAATAGTTTATAAATCAAAAACTATGCTTTTATTTTCATTTATATTTGCATACATAAATCCATTTTTGATTTGAGGATCTTTAGCTACTCCATATACTCTTGTTTGATATTCTACTATAGTTTCTATATGAGCACTTATAATATGAACTAGAGAAAATAGTAATTTATTGAAAATGTCAGCTTTTATACTATGAAATATACTTTTCTTAGTTGCTCCTTTTAATAGTGAAATTTGATGGATAGTTAAATTTATTGCTTCTGCAATTTTAAGTTTATGAGTGCTTTATAATCTATATATAAATGACTACAAAAAATTAAATAATGTTTTTATAACTTCATTTACATTTTTAATTTTAGGACTTATAACTTGAAGTGATAATTGACTTATATGAAATAATTTAAGTTTTATAACATATCTTATTTCTATACTTGTATTTTTCTTTGTATGAATTACTTTATTTTTGAAAAATGCAATTACAAGCTTATTATCAATCATATTCTTCCCTATATTAATTATACTTTGACTTCTTTTTATTTGAGACCTACATTTTATAGAAGTAAGTTTATGAGCAATTTTGATAGCTTATTTAATATGATTTAGTTTAATTTCATCTCCAACTAATAACAATGTAACAGTAAGTAATTGAGTTAAATATTTATTTTTTTCATTACTTTGAGGTTTTATATTTATAGCTAATAGTTTTTTAAGTTTTAGTTTAAATGATATTAGTTTTATTTCATTTATAAGTGTTCTTATAGTTAGTTTTGTTTTTCTTATAAGTTCATACTTATTTTCAAATAAAAATAATTTAGCTTATCTATACACAATTTGAACAATTTGAACAGTATTAACTCTACTTCCTGTTGTAAATTTAGATTTAGCTATAATGGCAAAATCAGCTTTTGATCAAACATATTCACAAGATCAATTTGTAAGTTTAATAAAACCATTTTGTATAATTGCAATTGCATTATTTGGTATGATAAATACATTTTGGCCATTTATAAATAAAAACTTAATTAAAGAAAAAACAAATATAAAAAATCTAGTTATCTGACTTATAATTTGAGCATTATTTTTATGATGAGAATTATATAAATACGGATTAGAATATTTCCCTTGAATAAGTTTAGGATATGCATTTGCATGACTTGCAATATATTATTTTATATTAAGTTTTATATTTATTTCAAACATTTGATTTGAAAATATAAAAAATGAAATCTCATATAAAAATAGTTTATTTGGATATTTATTTGTATCTATTTCTATTTTTTCACTTTCAATTGCACTAATATTTTCAAGTAGTCCTGAAGTTGTATCTCTTATCTGGTTATTTGAAGCAACAATTTTGTTTTACTTTTTCTCTAAAACAAAAGAAACAAAGATATTTAATGCTGCAATTGTATTATTTATAATTTGAATAGTTAAACTTATAGAATTAGAAAATTATGTAAAAACTAGTGATTTAATTTTTATTGTTCCTCTTGCACTTATAATTATATCTTTTGTATTAAATATAAAATATATAAATTTCTTGGAAAATACATTTAGAAAAAATATTCATGACATAATTCATATAATTTGAATGATTGTAGTTTCTACTATAATAGTAAAAATAGTTCCTCAAACAAATCATGGTTGGTCTACTCTATGAATAGCTAGTTTCGTAGGTATATCTGGTCTGATTTACAATTCATTTAGTTCAAAAATTCTTAAAACATATTTTGTATTACTTGTAGCATTTTTTACACTAAATCAAGTAGAAAGTTTCAATTATATAACATATAGATTACAAGAAGATAATTTAGGATTCTTAATAAGTTTACAATACTTATCAACTCTTATAATTGTATGAATCGTTGCTTATTGGAATAATTTCAGTAAAGAAAAAATATATAAAACTATTTTAAATACTATACTTGGATTATATTTACTTGTAATAATTTCAACTTATATTTACGATATATTTAACAATACTTTTGCAATTACTATTTTCTGGTGAATTATATCTATAGTATTACTTATAAATTGAATCAGTAATGATAAAATAAAACTTAGAACTATTTGATTATATTTACTTACATTGGTTCTTGGAAAGATATTTTTATACGATATATGGTATGGATTAGATAATGCTGTAAGTAGAGTTGTAGTTTTTATTCTACTTTGAGTTTTACTTATAGTTGTATCAACTAGATATAGTAAAAAATACGGAAATAATTTAGTATGAGAATTTAATTTTAAAAATTTAAGTTCAGAAGATAATAAAAAAGAATCTCCAAAAAGAGAATCTCCTAAAAAATCTGAATCTAGTCAAACAAATATAAAAACTGAAATAAGTAATGAAGATATAACTAAACAAATAAAAAGTATAAATATATCTTGAATCTCTATGCTAAGTTTCAAAATAGACTCTAAAATTGCTTTTAGTACAAAAAGTAAAAATATAATTCAAATAGTAGTTTATGTTTTGAAAAAAACTTGATTAAAAGAATTTGAAGCATGAGAACTTAAACCATTTTATGATTTTGTAACAAGTCACTATATAAGTGATTTAAATACTCGTGATTTATCTACTGTACAAAATGCCTTCAAAACTTTTGTTGAAAAAGGTTGAGAAGTAATAATAAAAAAAGAATAAGCTTTGCTTATTCTTTTTTTATTAATTTATAAATTACATTGTAGTTAATATTCATCAAATAAATGCTATTAAAATTGAAAATATTATAGTTAATAATATTATATATTTTCTTGTAAATTCAGATATGTTATACAAAAAAATTGAAATTCATAGATTATAAAAAATTAAAAATATTGTTAAATATATTGAAGATGTGTTTTCAGAAAAAAATCAAAAAATTATTGAATTTGAGGAATTATAATCATATATAAAAAAATCATAATTTTTATAATTACTTAATTCAATATCTAAAATAATTGAAATAAGTGGTATTATATTAAATAATAAAAAAGAAATTATTATTTTTTTGTTTATTATATCTTTCATAATTATAGGTTAATAATAAATTTTAATTTCACCATCTCATATAAGGTGCAAGATCATATTTTTTATGTAAATCTTTATCTGTAATTGGTGAATATATATTATATGTTCAAATATATCTTTCATCTAAAAATTCTTCTCAATCATGAGTTCAATTTGCAAAAAATACAACTTCAGTATGACCATCAGGTGATACAAATTTTCTTTCTGTTCATTCCTCAAAAAAATCTTGATGAAAAAAAGATCATAATAATAAATTTCAAGCTAACTTTGGTTCCTCCCACTCATAAAACTCTGCTTCTCTTATACTTCTAGGTAATGTGCCATTATAATCGTTCCTACTATAATGTAATTCTTTTGTAATATTTTCTTGTAAAATATAAGCGTTATATGTTTTATCTCTTAATTTTTTTGTATTATTTATTAAACTTATATTCCGTGGTTGATATAAAGCTTTAGCTAATTCATTTGTTATTTTTCCAAGTTCTTTTTCTAAAATTAAAAACTTATCATATTCTCTCACAAAATTTATTCAAAATTGTTTAGCAAGTCCTAAAACATCACTATAACTCACTGGACTATTCCCAACATAACTATACAAATTCACATCATCAGATATATCAATTGGGTCTCTAGATATAAATCTACCTAGTTCAGGATTGTAATATCTTGCTCTGTTGTAGTATAATTGTAATCATCTTTCATATTCTCTTCATGTGAATAATCTAGTATTTCATATAACGCTTGCTTTTAAGTTTGTTACTTCTCAAGTAAGTAAGTCTTTGCTATATGGTTTACCAAATACATCATATTCATATTCTTCTAGTATATTACCTAAATTATCTGTTATATTTTAAGAAAAATAGAAAATATTTTTAGTATTTTCTATTTTTAATTTTGATTATTACAATGTAGTTAATAATCATCAAATAAATGATATTAAAATTGAAAATATTATAGTTAATAATATTATATATTTTCTAGTAAAGCTAGAAATATTATATAATGCTATTGAATATAATAAATTATATAAAACTATTGTTACTGTTAAATAAATAGATGAATTGTTTCATAGATTATTCATAGAAAAAACTATAGAATTACTATGATTATAATAAAGTATAAAATTAGAAATATCTCTTCAATTACTTAGATATATATCTAATAAAACTAATATAGCAGGTATAATATTAAATAATAAAAAAGAAATTATTATTTTTTTATTAATATATTTATTCATTTTTGTATATTAAAATATAAATTAATTTCACCATTTTAAATAAGGGTCTACATCATATTTTTCATGTAAATCTGCTTGAGTTGTTGGAGAAAATATATTATATGTTCAATAATATTTTCTATCAGTAACTTCTGTGTTATTTTTATAATATATAACTTCTGAGTTTCATTCTAATGATACAAACTTTTTTTCAGCTCAATTAAAATTAAATGATAATATATCTTGATGAAAAAGAGATCAAAAATATTTACTTCAATAAAATTCTGGTTGTTCCCATCAATTATTTACTGCATCTTGTATTCAATTTACAGTGATATTATTAAATTCATTCCTACTATAATGTAATTCTTTAACTATTTCTTCCTGAGCTTTCATAGTATTGAAAGCTTCTGTTCTTGAAGATTTAAAATAACTATACGATCAATAATAAAATGGATTTCTTATCAATGCATTTAATTCATCTTCTTTTGCTTGATAATCTGCTTCATAAATTAAAAACTTATCATATTCTCTCACAAAATTTATTCAAAATTGTTTAGCAAG
>CALMJA010000021.1 GCA_937864295.1 uncultured Candidatus Altimarinota bacterium
CTGATGTTATAGTTGAATAATCTAATTATATTTTATTTGTTGAATTAAAAAGTAGTAGTATAAATTATCAATCTATTAAAAATTGATTATGTGATAATGATAGAAAAAAAATAAAAGAAAACATAGAACAAATATATAAATCTATCATATGTTTTAATGAATTAGGAGAAGGTAAAAGCTATTTCTGATTAGAAAAAAATAAAGACTCTATAATAATACCTATAATTTCTTATGTAAATAATCCATATTTATTTTCATCTGATTATATATTTGATATATTAGATGAAATTATATCTGAAAATTGATTAATAAATAAAGAACTTATAGATAGTAACTCTATCAAAATTATATGAAATAAAGATGTAATATATTTATTAAATATTATAAATAAAATTTGACTAAAGAAATTTTATAACTACATATCTTCTAAAGAATTTATTTGATGGGAATTAGAAACAATAATACTAGAATTACTTAAAAAAGAAGATATAGACATTAATATAGATTATGATTATTCATTTAATGAGCTATTAGAAAAAGAATTAGAAAAATATAAATAATACAATAAAAAAGACTATTACAAAGATAGCCTTTTTTATTTGTTAATTAAATAAGTTTATAAACAAATAATTATTAAAACTAAACTTTAAATAATCTATATAAATAAACTTTAAAAAAAAATAAAATATTGTATAATAATATAAATATAAAATTAATTTATAAAATATGAAGTTTGTAAGAACTAAAAAATTAGTATTTTTAAATAATAAATGATGAGTTGGTAAAACAACAATCGCATTCAATACTGCAATTAAATTCGCAGAGGAATGATATAAGACTGTTTTAATAGATTTAGATGCTCAATGTAATTTATCAAGATTAGCATTATGAGAAAATTTTGATATGAATCTTTTTAGTTGAAGTGAAAATAATATATATTGAGTTTTAAAATGAATAATAGAATGAGGAAGTGATATTAATTTAAATATATGATTTCAACAAATCAGAGAAAATTTATCAATATTACCATGAAGTTTAAAGATTTCTTGATATCAAGATTTATTAATTAGTGCATATAATCAAGCAACTTCTTGAACTGAAATTTGATATTTTCAAACAAGTGCAATATCAAGATATTTACAAGAAAAATGACTTAATGATGAAATAGATATTTTCATTATAGATGTATCACCTAGTCTAGATTTATTAAATAGAGTAATTTTATTATGAGTAGATTATTTTATAACACCTTTAAATCCTGATGCTTTTTCTCTTCAATGAATTGAAAATTTATGAACAACATTAGAAAATTGGAAAACTAACTGGAAAAATACTTGAAAAGCATTAGCAAAAAATATAGCTAGTAATAAAGTTTTAAACTGAGAATGATTATTTATAGGTTATATAGTAAACTCTTATAATCAATATAATAAACAAGAAATAAAATCTCATAAAGAATGGATTGAAAAAATACCATACTCAGTGAAAAAATACTTATCAGAGAAACATTGTAGAAATTGATTAGTAGAAAAATCATGGAAAGAATCTTTGATGAATATAAAAGATTTTTGAGAGCTACCTACTGACTGACAATCAAAACAAAAAGCAATTTTTGAACTTACACCATGAAAAGATTTTCAAGCAGTAAAATGAACTTTAGATAATTTAGAATTATCTAAAGAACAATTTAATTCTTTATATATAAATATAATTAATATACTTGAAAAGTATTAAATTAAAATTAAAAACAGCCTACAAATAAGGCTGTTTTTTTAATGTCCAAACTTAACACTAATGTGACATATGGTTACCATAAATTATTTTTATGTAATATATATTATTACTTATTTATTTTATAATCATATGGATATGAAAGCATATGAAATTTTAGTGAATCAAGTTATAGAAAAACTTGAACAATGAGTAGTTCCATGGAAACAATCCTGGATATGAGGTATCCCTTGTAACTATGTAACTAATAAAAGTTATAGATGATTTAATAGATTAATATTATCAATGAATGAATTTTCAGATAATAGATATTTAACCTTTAAACAGATTGTTAAGTTATGATGAAAGATTAAGAAATGATCTAAATCAACTAGAGTATATTATTATCAACTAAAAGAAAAAGATGTTGAGGATGAAACTATTAATATACCTATAACTAAATATTACAATGTCTTTAATATAGAACAAACTACTTGAATAAAATATCAAACTAGAATAGTTGATATAGATTCTGATTTAACTAATGCTAAATCAATAATAGATAACTATATTGATAAGCCTATTATAAAAGATTGAATAATGGCTTCCTATGATGTCACAAATGATATTATAACAATACCACTAATAGAAAAATTCAAAAGCTCTAAAGCTTATTTTTCCACATTATTCCACGAATTAATACATAGTACCTGAAGTAAAGCTAGACTAAATAGAATATGATTATCTTGAATAGAATACTATTGAACTGATAACTATTCTAAAGAAGAATTAGTAGCTGAAATGGGTGCTATGTTTTTGTGTATGGAGGGTTGAATATTAAATGATACTAAAGAAGAAAGCATTTCATATATTAACTGATGGCTTAACTATATTAAGTGAAATAAAAAACACTTAATAAATGCATCTATACTTGCCGAGAAGGCTGTTGATTATATTTTATGATATCATATAGCCAAACAAAATTAGAATTTCTCTAATGAGAAATTTTCTTACCTATTTTCCAATATATAAATTAACAATTATAACTATGAATAATACTGAAATAATAAACCAAGATAAATTAAATTTAAATAATACTGAAGTATCAAACTTAAAATTATCTATAAGTGAATTAAATAATATAAAAGATAAACTATTAGATTCAAGTGACATATATACTATTAAATGAATTAAGTATATAAACAAAAAAGGCTATAGAAAAATAGCTTTAGCATTTAATATATCTACTCAAATAATTAATGAGAAAAGAATATTAGATTGAGATAA
>CALMJA010000022.1 GCA_937864295.1 uncultured Candidatus Altimarinota bacterium
AAGCACCTATTATATATCAATTTGCATTTGTTCATCAAGCTCATCATACATATCAAGACACATATCATCACAATCATCAAGCTCATCATACTCATAATTTTAAATTAAAATTTTGACTTGTTGCATATAAATCAGTTATAATTGATTTTCATTTAAGGTCTATTGTTCAATTGATTTTTAATAAAGTTTTTACTTTTAATTGTAATGGTGTTGTAACTGTTCTAGTCAATTTTCATCAAGCTTGGATATCTATTGTATCAAAATTGTATATTGTATCATTAAGAGTTACAGTTTCACCATTAAGAATAGTTAAAACTCCGTCACTTCAATCTCAAAAATAAAAATCTCTTCATATATCAATTTGTATTGGTTTATTTGTATTACTAACAACTTTTACAAAAGTAGATGAAACAATTTTGATTGTTACTGTTTCCCAATAATTTACTAATTCATAAGTTTGTGAATTATCTATATTTTTTCAAACTCATACATCAATTATAACTTTATTAGTATCACTTGTAGATTTGCAAAAAATAAACTCAAATAATCCATTGTCAGTAGGGAACAAGCTAGGGTCTAATGTATAAGTAACATCTCATCAAGCAGTAGAAGTAGAAAATCAAGTATTATTTTCTTCTGTTCAAGTAAATGTATAGTTAGTTGTTTTAGTAACTACATTACAATTATTTGCTTTTAATGGTAGTTCATCATCTACTATTCTTTCAAGTTCGTCTTGAATATCATTTATACCAGTTTTTGATATAACATTTCTAACAATAGTGTTAGTTTTTTCAAAGTTTAATGCTTGTTGTATATTTGTGTCTTGATCATCATCAATAGGTACTGGTTCAAAAGCTCTTGTTAATCATAATAATTGATTTCAAGTTCTTGTTGTTACATGAATATTCTCTCTTGCGATAACTTTTCAAGTAGAATCTTTTGTATAAACTTCTATAATAAAATTAGAAGTTGGAAGTCTTGCATAATTTCATTCTAAGAAAATTATTGTTGCATTTTCATCAAATCAAAATTGAATACCACATTCTCAATTATTTACATAATTATATTTTTGGAATACCATATTTGTTTTTTATTATTAATTAATAAAACTATAATCATTTTTTTACCTTTGTATAATTTTTTTACCAAAACTTTCAAATTCTCATAAATATAGTTTTTTACTATCTTTTTTTATATCAATTTTCTTTATTTGTATAGAAGTGATTTGATTTAAAGTATTTAGAGTATTTATTATATATCATGGTGATATATCTATATTTTTTATAGTTATTTCAATAAGTTCTTTTGGATTTTTATTTTTATCAATAAAATTATTTCAATAAAAATTTTGTGTTGTTAGATTTTCTAAATCACTTCTATTTTCAACTTTTTCTTTTATTCAAAAAGTAGTTTGAGAAGTAGAATCATCATAAATAATTTCTGTTCAATCTTTTCTTTTCAAGAAAAAATTATTCACTAAATCTTTTTTACTTATTTGTCTTGATATGTTTATTATTTCTTTTTCAAAAGTTAGATTTTTAATTGTTTGAGTATCTTCACTTTTGATATAAATAATTCAATCAACTCATATAAAAAAACTATAATTTGTATTTTCTAGTAATTTTTTTAATGCTCAAAGACAATCTAAATTATTAAATTCAATAGATATATTATCACTTGCTATAATACTCCCAGTTTGATATCTAATTAAATTAGAATCTAATATTTGCATATCACTTGCTAGACTTCAATATTGACTATTAAAATAATCAATTATATCTTTTGCTATACTTTCAATAGTTCAAGTTTTAGTAAAAACTTTATTTGTTCAATTTTTATAAATAATATCATTAAGAGCAGTAAAAACTCCATAAAATTCTACTCTTACAAAGCTTTTTTTCTCAAATTCAAATACATTTATATTTTCAATAATTCAAGTATATAAATTTCAAGTTTCACTACTTCTAATTTCAATAATATCTCAAAATTGAAAAGTATCTAAATTATATTCAAATTCTAGTGATAAACTTCCTTGTCATCAGTTTAGTTCTTCTTGAAACTCTATATCTCAAGATATTTTCTTAGAATTTAATTGCTTTTTGAATACTCATTTATAAGTATACAATTTTACTTCAATTTCCATTATAAAAGTATTTTATTATATAAAATATATGTATCAAGATTTACATCTCAAATAAAACTAAAATTTATAACATTATTTCAAGTTTCAAAAGGTACCATATATCAAGTAAAAACTAATTCAGTTCAATTTAAAGTAATAGTTTTTTCATTATAATCTATTATAACTACATCATCAACTCAAAAAGTTAAATCAAAATTAGTAGATAATCAAGAAACTTCTCATGGTGCTTTTATTTCTAAATTTATATTTGTGATATTATTTCAAGTTTTTCATACGAGAATAAACTTACCATAAGTTTTATAATTTCAAGAATTATTTACAATCTTTTGAAAATCATCAGTATAAGTTCAATTAAAAACAATAGGTTCTTCAACTTGTCAGTGTGGCGAAGTAAAAAGAAATTCTAAAACTATTTCATCTATAAAATCATCAAGAGTAGAAAAATTCGGTATTTGTATACTTGTTAGAGTTGCAGTATACTTATAAGAAACTCATCAATAAGTAATATAAAAACTTCAATTTTCTTTTTGTGTTAATTTTTTTAGAGAATTTATTTTTTCAATTAAATCATTATGATCAAGCCCTTGTATATATAAAGCAAAAGAAACTTTTTTATTTCAATACTTTTTATTTATCACACTTCATCAATCAACTAAATTTGAAACAAATTCTGTAATTTCTATATTATCAAGTGATAAACTATTTCAATTTTTAATCATATATCATGCACTAGAAGAGCATAAACTTGTTAAGTCTATGTCTTCAAATTGTACTAGTCATTTTGATAATCCTAAAATACTTGG
This sequence comes from uncultured Candidatus Altimarinota bacterium, assembly GCA_937864295.1. Lineage (GTDB taxonomy): Bacteria > Patescibacteriota > Gracilibacteria > BD1-5 > UBA6164 > JABWCI01. The sequence continues at coordinate 2,947 of CALMJA010000022.1, forward strand.
AGTATCATTTAATATGTCATTTACTATTATATTCATATTTGTTTAGTTATTGTTGGTTAATTCATTTTTGAGCTTTATTTATAATTGGTACTAATTTCTCACTTATATTATAAGCATCTGCACTAGCATATCAAGTCCCTTGTAGATTCACATTTACATTATTTTCATTTGTTGTATTATAAGTAACTCCAGCTTTTGCAAGAGCATTTGCAGTTTCAATAGCTTTTTGCCTTATTTTTTCAAGTTCATTAATTCTTTTTAAAGTTTCACCTTTTAATAATGTTGTAAAGTTTTCTTCAAGAGTAGTTCTGTATTGGTCTATTTGGTCATAAATAGCTTTTTCTTCATCTTTTAATCTAGTAAATTCAGCAAGTTTTGCTTGTTCATCAAGTATTTCTTGTTCAATTTTAGCTTTTTTCTCGTTATATTCTCTTATTAATCTTTCAGATTCATTTTCTCAAGCAATTTCTTTTGCTTGTTCACTAATTAAGTTAGCATTATTTTGAATTGTTTGTAATTCTTCAACTAATTTTTTATATTCAAGAGCTTTTGATCAAGTAACTCATCAAACATCTCATTCTCATATATCAATTAAAGAAGTTTCAGATAATTTAGATAATTTTTTGATTCATGCATTTTCATCTTCAAGTTTTTTTATTTGAGATTTTAAATCTTGTTCTTTTTCAGCCAGTGACACTCAAACATCTAATCACTCTCACTTTAAATCATCTTGTAAATCTTTTATTTTTTTAGAAGTTTCATCAATTTTATCATTAAAATCATCTATTTTATCTTGTGATTTTTCAAGTGTATCAGCAATAGTATTGTAATAATCTTTTATTAAATCCGTTGCTTTTTCTATCTTTTCTTGTCTTTTTTTCTCTTTTTCTTCCTTTCTTTTTTGCAATTCTTCTTGATATTTTTCAAATTTTTTCCTTTGTTCTAGTTCAGCTTGTAATAAATCTTCTTTTGTTTTTGCTTTACTTTTTGCATTAGATTTTTCAGATTCTGTTAAATCATCATCAGAGATTTTTAATTCAGTGTTAAGGTCTTTTTGTACTTCTGTTCAATCTTCAACTATTTTTAAAATATCGTCCATTTGTTTTTTAAAATACTTTTTTCAAGTATCTTCTAAATCTCTTGCTATTCATAAATTGAATTGTTGGAATTGTGGTTGTTCTCAAAATTTATCTCAAATTCTTCAAAATTTAACTTCTCATATTCACTCCATTCATAATGCTTTAGCTAATTTATTAATTCATTTTATAGAATGGTTTATAAATCATTCAAGATTCTCTAAAGCTTTATCAAGAAATTTTGCAATAGTTCAAGGGAAGTTTGAAAAAGCTAATCATATATTTTTTGCAAAAATATTTACATTTTCTTGATAATTTTTAAAAAACTCAAATAATTTATGAAATTGATTAGTTATACCAAGTATAGTAAATCAAACTATTCAATCTATAAAATTAAATGCAATTTTAAATCAATAATATAGTTTTTGAACCCAAGTTAAAACAAAACTAAATATTGTTACTACTCATTTTGCAAAAGGTATAATATCAGTTCAAACTCACTCAAGAAACTTATCAAAAGTATCTTTTAAATTAGACCATTTTCAAGATAAAGTTGTCGTTTGTTTTTCCATATTATTACCAAATCTCTCTCATTCACTTGTCATAAGTGCAAAAGCTTTTTGGACATCTCAAAATCAAACCTTTCATTCACTTACCATTTTTTTCACATCTTTTTGAGCAACTCACATTACCTTTGATAAATATTCTATCATAGGTACTCATGCATTCGTAAATTGCATTAATTCTCATCACATCAATCTTCAAGCAACTCTAACTTGTCAATAAGCATAGGCAACTTGTTCAATAGGTACACTTAATCAAGCCGAAACATCTCATAAGGCTTTTAAAGTTGGTATAATTTGTTCAGAATCTATACCAAAAGCTAAAAGTTGTTTTGCAGTATCTCTTAATCATATAAGCTCAAAAGGTGTGTTACTTGCAAATATTGCTAAATCTTCTAATAAATTCTTTGCTTTTTCTTCACTTCAAAGCATTGTAGTAAATGAAATATTAGCTTGTTCTAATTTATCTCATAAAAACAAAGCTTGTTTTCATAAAGCTAATAATCCAGCTCATATAGCTAAAGCACCAAATTTAGTAGATAATTCTCAAACTAATCAAGATAAATGTCAAAGTCAATTTCAAGTTTTTTGAACTAAAGTTCACATAATTGGACTTATTCAAGATATATCTTTTGATAATTGATTGAATTTCGCTTGTAGTCTACTAACTCATGTATCACCAGTATTTTTAAAGTTGTTTAATCTTCTTCCAGCTTCAGTTAATTTACTTTGTAATTCATCTGTTTTGATTGTGTATCTCAAAGTTAAAGCTTCATCTCAATCTTTTTTTGCTTGTCTTAATAAAACCCTTGCATTTTCAAGTTCTATTTTTGTATTCGCTTTGTCTAGTTGTAACTTGAATAAAGTGTTTTTATCAAGTTCTTTTTTTATATCTCTTGCATATAGTCAAGCTTCTTGTCAAGCTTTTACAAAAGACTGATCATTTACTTCTGCTACAACTTCTGCAACCATTTTTTCAATAGCCATATTATTTTTTCTTAAATTTTAAAAATCTTGCTTTTGTTTCTTCAGTTCTTTTTTTAATAGCTTCTTTATCAATTAAAGCTTTTTGATTTATAAACTCTCATTCTTTACTATAAGAGTTTCAAATCCACTCTAATCAATCTAAAAACCAAAAATATTGTTCCAAAGTATACTTTTCCATTAGTTCAGTTGGTGAAATGTTATATTTTTCACAAATTGAAGATAAAACTACACTCTCAATGCTTCATTTTCATTTCTTTTCACTTCTAAGCCCTTCAAAAATACTTTTATATACTCTATATCTATTTACTAGTATATCGTTTGTTATAGATGAAATATTTAAGGCACTTTCCCAACTAGTTTGGTAATTTTTATTGACTTTCTTTAAAAGTCTTGTAAAAAAACCATATTTGATATTTTCTTGTAAAATTTTATATAATTCAAGGAATTGTTCTTGCGGATTCTTATTTATAAACTCATAATATTCTTTTAAAGTTGCTTGATCATATCTAAGTGTAAAAAGAAGTTTTCATCTTTTATCTATAAAATCTTTTTCAAAAGTTTTCTTCAAAGGGAATATTGTTTTTTGCATAAAAAAAATGATACAGAATAAATCTATATCATTTTAATTTTTTATTATCACTTTGGCAAATCTTTTTAAGAAGTTGCTGGAGCTGTTTGTTTTTGAATAAAAAGATTTCAACCTTTTCAGTTTTCAAATTCCATATCAACTCACACAAAATCATCTTTCGCTAAATTTGTATAAGGAATATTTATATCAGAGTTTAATACAGCTTTTACAAAGTAGAAAACATTTGATAATCCTAAAGCATTTGGACAAGAAACAAATTTGAATAATTGATAAGTATTTGTTTTCATTTGTCTTTTCATACCAATTATTTCTT
>CALMJA010000023.1 GCA_937864295.1 uncultured Candidatus Altimarinota bacterium
TCTTTTCATGCTAGCCACTTAGATACTTCTTCATTGTTTCTAGCTTTTTCTAGAACACTTGATTGTTCTTCATCTTTGTTTATTTCAATTGTTCATCTAAGTTTTCCAAGTACTTGAACTCAAATAGTTATAAAATCATCTATTGTCATAGCTTCATCGTATTTTGGCCAACTAGCTAATGAAATTGATTCTTTTTCTCCTGATTGTTGCCATAATTCTTCAGCTAAATGAGGAGCAAAAGGATTTAATAATATTAAAAATGTTTTTTTAAACTCTTTTTGTAATTCTATATCTTTTGGTAATCAATTATTTACTAGAATCATAAGAGATGAAATTGCTGTATTGAATTTATAATTTTCTATATCATTTTGTACTTTTTTAATAGTTTTATGTAATAATTTCATAGTAGTTTTATCTTCTTCTAGAGAATTTTTTGCTTCAGAAGTAAATAATCTTTCAGATTTTTCTAAAAATCTTCTTACTCAAATTATACCTTTACTATCCCATGGAGCAGAGTCTTTGAATTCTGCCATATACATTTCATACAATCTTAAGCTATCAGCTCAAAATTCCTCTACTATATCATCAGGATTAACTACATTTTTTAAACTCTTTGACATTTTTGATACTATTCTGTCTACTTCTTCACCTGTTTCTATTTCAAAATATTTTCAATCTTTTTCTTCAACTAAGTCATTTGCTAATAATCATCCATTTTTTCTTTGATATGCATGAGCTAAAATAAGTCATTGATTTCTCAATCTAAAAAATGGTTCATCAAATGAAACTACTCATATATCAAATAAGAATTTATGCCAAAATCTAGCATAAAGTAAATGTAATACAGCATGTTCAGCTCAACCTACATAAGAATCAACTTGTCCCCAATATTTTTCTACGTCAGGATTTACTAAATAATCATTATTTTCATTATCCATATATCTAAGATAATACCAACAACTTCAACCCCATTGAGGCATAGTATTTGTTTCTCTTTTTCAATTTAGATTACTTGCTAATTTTATATTTACAAAATTATCCACTTTTGCAAGAGGAGAATTCCCGTCTCAAGCTGGAGCAAAATCAGCTACATTTGGTAATTCAAGAGGTAATCTGTAATCACAAATTATTTTACCATAGATACCATCATATATTTTTGAAAATATTTTTCACTCTATAACTAATTCTCTAACATGACCACATCCACAAGTTGTTCAAGAACAATTTTCATTTTCTAAAGGCATTCTTTTTAGAATATAAGCCATATCTTTGTCAGTTGCTTCTTCTAAACTTGTAATGTGAGGTAATTTTTTTAAATCAGTTAATTCTAAATGTATCAAAGGAATTGGTTCTCACCAATATCTTTGGCTTGAAAACAACCAATCTCTTAGGTTATAATTTATTTTTTTATTTCAAAATCAGTTTTTTTCTGAAAATTCTGTTAATAATTTTCTAGCTTCAAGACTAGATTTACCAGAAACCTTTTGCATAATCTCATCACCAAAATATCCACCAATTTTTCAAATAAAACCATCTTCAGTAAACGCTTTATTATTTCTAAGTATATTCATAATTTCTACTGATCTTTCTGAATTTGCTTGTAATAATTCTTTATGTTCATCAGAAGAAATAATTGTTTTTACTACATGTAATTTCATTTTTTTTGCAAATTCAAAATCTCTTATATCATGGGCTGGAACAGCCATAACTGCTCATGTCCCATAATTTCATAAAACATAGTCTCAGATATAAACAGAAATTTTTTCTCCATTAAATGGATTTATTACAAAACTACCAGTAAATACTCAAGTTTTTTCTTTGTCATCTTGAGTTCTATCTTGATCAGATTTTTTAGCAGAATCTTCTATGTATTTTAGACAAACATCCTTTTTTTCAGGAGTTATAAAATCCATTACATCTTTGTGATCTGGAGCAAGTACTGCATAAGTCATACCAAAAACAGTATCTATTCTTGTAGTATAGACAGCAATTTTTTTATTTTCATCTCAAACTTTCTTCATTTCAAATTCACAACCTTCACTTTTACCAATCCAGTTTCTTTGCATTTCTTTTATACTTTCTGGCCAGTCAAGTTTGTCTACATCAGATAACAATCTATCAGCATATTTAGTTATACCTAAAACCCATTGTCTGATTTTTTTCTTTTCTACTTTTGTACCACATCTATCACAAGTAAAGTCATTTAATACTTCCTCATTAGCTAATCAAGTTTTGCAAGATGGACAATAATTTATAGGCAAATCTTGTTCATATGCTAGACCTTTTTCAAATAATTTTAAAAATATCCATTGAGTCCATTTATAATATTTTGGATCAGTAGTATCAATTTCTCTATCCCAATCATAAGAAAATCCCAATTTTTTGATTTGAGATTTGAAAGTTTTTATATTTGCATCTGTAGTAATTCTAGGATGAGTTCCAGTTTTTATAGCATAATTCTCAGCAGGTAATCAAAAAGCATCCCATCCCATTGGATGAAGTACATTGTAACCACAAGCATTTTTATATCTAGCAACTATATCATTTGCTGTCATTCATTCTGGATGTCATACATGAAGACCAGCACCAGATGGATATGGAAACATATCAAGAGTATAGTATTTTGGTTTTGCTTGCCCTTTCGTAAGTTCATCTGTAGAAGGGTTTTTTACTTTAAATGTTTTATTTTTTTCCCAATAATTTTGCCATTTTTCTTCTATTTCTTTATGGTTATACATTTTTACTTATATAATAATAATAAATTTATCTCATTATATAGGAAAAAAGCTATTTTTCTAGTTTTTTTTAAACAAAAAAATAATCCTTTTAAAAGGATTATTTTTTATTCTCAAATTATACCAGTGTTACTACCTCAATTTCATAAGAAGAAATTTACTATAGGACCTGCTAAAAATATTATAAGTATTCAAAACAATGCTTGAATAATAATAGTTTTTCAAGATTTAACTTTGTCATCATCTTCTCATGCAGTTAATATTTTAAATCAACCATATAATCAGTAGATTACAGCAACTAAATATAAAAATCATAATAAGTAAGCAGTATAGTCTTGAATTACTACATCAGCATTTTCTGTATCTCATATTAATCATGGATTTATTTTGTCAGTTCCAAATAAATCAGAATTAGCTTTATTTATACTAAAGAAAACAAATCAGATTACTATGTATAATATTTTTCTAAAATTTTTCATTTTTTAAAATGTTATTATGCCGTTCCACCTGCACCAATAATAGTTTTTATTAATAGTTCTACGATAGTACCAACTAAAAATATAACAACGATTCAAATTAAAGCATTTATGATAACAGTTTTTCAAGTTTTAACTTTATCTTCATCTCAACCTGCAGTTAAAATGTTAAATCATCCCCATAGTCAGTATAATACTGCAACTAAATAAAGAAAACCTAATATATTAGCAATATATCATTGAATAACAGTATCAGCAGTACCATCTGAAACTATTCTATCATCAGTAACTGTACCTGGATCAATTGCAGCGTTAGCTTGATTTAAAGCAGTTAATGTAACTCAAGCAATTGCGTATAAACTTTTTTTCATAAACAATTTATTATTAATTAAATTTAATACTTAGGCATTATAATTAAAAATTATTAAAAATACAAATTTTTTTTGGTAAAACATTGCAAAAAAACAAAAAATGAATAGATTAGGGCAAATTTTATTTTAAAAAAACATATGGATAGAGAATTATTTTTGATTGATTTAAGAAAATATTGAATAGAAAATACAGTACCAAATATAAGTGATGTTAATGCTAAATTTCTTGTGGATTTGATTAAAATATCAAAAACAAAAAATATGCTTGAAATTTGAACTGCTAATTGATTTAGTGGTATAAATTTTGCAATTGAACTTGAAAAAAATAATGGTCATTTAACTACAATAGATTTTTCTCCTAAATCTCAAGGTGAGGCTTTGGTAAATTTTAAAATTGCCAAAGTTGATCATATTATAACTTCAATTTTGTGAAATGCTCTTGATGAAATACCTAAACTTCAAGATGATTTTTTTGATTTTATTTTTATTGATGGTATGAAAAAAAGAAGTGCCGATTTCTTAAATTTATGTTTACCAAAAGCAAAATCTGGAGCAATTATTATAATTGATGATGTTTTAAAGTTTTCTGATAAAATGCCAACTCTTTGGACTTATTTAGAAGAAAATAAAATAAAATACAATATTTTACCTATAGATCCTGATGATGGGATTTTAATGATGATAAAAGATTAATATGAAGTTTATAGTAAAACCATTTTCCGAAATACTTATAAAATCTAAACCAGTTAGAAAAAAATATTTAAATTTCCTTCAAACAAATTGTAATTTAGCTTTTAAAAAAATAGACCCAAATATAAAAGCAAGGTTTTTTCGGGATAGACAAGAAATAACTGTTTGATCAGAACTTTCATTATTTCAATTTAATAATTTAATAAAAACACTTTCTAGAATGCCATGAATAGAGAGTTTTTTAGAAGTTGTTGAATATGATTTTCAAGATATAAGTGAAATATTTGAAAAGGCCAGTGATTTTTATTTAGATAGTATAATGTGAAAATCATTTGTAGTTAGAGTAAAAAGAACTTGAAATCATACATTTAAGTCAACAGATGCTGAGAGATATATATGATGAGGTCTTTTAAAAAGATGAGCAAATTCAAAAGTTAGTCTTAGAAGTCCAGATGTAACTATAAACATAGAAATAAAAGATAATAAATTTTACTTAGTTAAAAGTAAATATTTTTGAATAGGATGATATCCAGTTTGAACCCAAGATAAGGTTATAAGTTTAGTTTCAGGATGATTTGATTCTGGAGTTTCAACTTATTCTATGATGAAAAGAGGTTGTAAAGTAGATTATCTTTTTTTTAACCTAGGTTGAGTTGCTCATGAAAAATGAGTAAAAGAAGTATCAAATTATCTTCGGCAAAATTTTTCTTCATGATATAAAGCTAAATTTATAACTGTAAATTTTGAGGAAATTATTAATCATCTTGTAAAAGATATAAATCATAGATTTAGATGAATAATTCTTAAGAGATTATTTCTAATGGTTGCAGATATTTTAGCAAAAGAAAATGAGTATTATGCAATAATAAAATGAGATAGTTTATGACAAGTTTCAAGTCAAACATTAAAAAATATGTTTGTTATTGATAAGTCTAGTGAAACCTTGGTTCTGAGACCTTTAATTTCTTATAATAAACAAGAAATTATAGATTTGAGTATGAAAATATGAACATATAATTCAGCTTGTAATATGCCAGAATATTGCTGAGTTATATCTGATAAACCTGCTACTTGAGCTAGATTAGAACAAATTTTAGATGAAGAGAAAAATTTTGATTTTTCTTTACTTGAAAAAGCTATAAATAATAAAAAAATTCAATTTATAGATGAAGTTATAGACTTAGAAAAAGAATGAGATACTCAAATTGATGTTGTTTCTATAGTTTGAGAAAATGAAATTATTGTAGATGTTAGAGAAGAAGTAAAATCTGAGGAGTCACCTCTAATTATTGAATGACAAAATATATTAAAAATCCCATTTTTCGATTTACAATTTGAATTTGAAAAATTAGATCAAAGTAAAACATATTTGTTTTATTGTAATAAATGAATGATTTCAAAAAATCAAGCAATTGCTATGAAAAATAAAGGGTTTTTAAATGTAAAAATTTTTAGACCAATTTTAAATGATGCTTCTTGTAGAATTAAAACTTGAAAATAATTAAAATTTAATATAATTATTTCACATTAAATTAAAAATTACCCCTTATGAATAAAAAAATTATTTCATTTTGGATATTACTTGTTTCTTTTTTCAGTATTTGATTTTGATATTCTTTAGTTTTCGCATGAAACTTATGAGAAATTGAATTTAAATTATCAGACAATATCTTTTTAGATAGTTTTGGTTTAAATAAGACAAAAGTTTTAATTAAAACTAAAGAAAATTTAGATAATATTTCTATCTCTTGAGAATGTGGTGTTTCAGGTAAAATCATTGAAAAAGCTTCAAATTATTATATTTTTGAAGTTTTTCTTAAGGATGAAAAATGTATAAAACAAAATATTGAAGTTACATTTTCATCATGAGATTTAAAATTAGAAACTATTTTAAATATAGCGTCTAATTATTCTCTATATTCAAATTATCTTGATTATTCAGATGTAAAATTAAAAAAATATTTATCAAATATTGATACAAGAATATCTTCATTAAATTCTTTTAAAATTTATAATAAATCAATTCATTTAAGTAAATATGATTTTCTTAAAGAAAATAGAAAATTACAAGAGTTAGAATATTTAAAAGACTTTATTTCTGATATAATTAAAAAAAGAGGAGAAAAATATATAACTCCTATAAAATGATCGTCATTAACTACTGTTTCAAGTAAACTTCCAAACGCTTGAAGGCCATACAGAGAATCATATACTAATTGAGTTCATGAATGATGTGATTTTGATACTAATTTAGGTGAAACGGTAGTATCATTAGATTATTGAGTAATAATTAGAATTGTTGATAAATTTGATTTTATAGATTTAGATAAATTAAAAACTACTTGAGAATTAACTCAAGCTGATAGAATTAAAAATCTAGATATACTTAGATGAAAACAAGTTTGGGTAAAAACTATGAAAGGTGATGTAGCTTTTTATTCTCATTTAAATGAAGTTTACTCAAATATAAAAGTTTGAGATATAGTTTTTAAATGACAAGCTCTTTGAACTGTTTGAATTACTTGAGTACCAGATAAAAATTATACAGATTATCATTTACATATAGAAATAAGAAAAAATCCTTATATTGATACTAGAAAAATTCCATATTCTATTGATGAATATATGAAATGGAATTGGTATTTTAAATGAGAAAGTGAAAAATATATCTTAGAAAATCAATATAATATATTTTGAAAAAATGAATAAAAACTTAAAAAATGATTTTATAACAAAAAATAAGAAAGCTTATTTTGATTATGAAGTTTTGAATACTTATGAATCTGCTTTAGAGCTTAAATGATATGAGGTAAAAAGTATTAGAAACGGTCATGTTAATTTAAAATGATCTTATGTTGTTGCTGTAAATAATGAACTTTTTGTTAAATGAATGCATGTTTCTGCATGGAAAACATTGGCAAATAAACAAGGTATAGAAACTGATAGAATAAGAAAAATTTTTTTACATAAAAAAGATATAATTTATCTTGTTTGAAAGTCAAAAGAACCAGGTTTTTCAGTTATTCCTCTTGAGTTATATTTTGTTTGAAGTTTGATTAAATTAAGAGTATGATTGGCGAAATGAAAGAAAAGTTATGATAAAAAACAATCTTTAAAAGAAAAAACAATGGATCGTGAAGCAAAAATTGCAATGAAAAAATATTTATAAACAAAAAAAGTAAAGATTATATCTTTACTTTTTTTGTTTGATTTTTTCTTTTTTTCTCTATAATTACACTAATTTAATTAGTAATTATGACAAATGTTAGATATTAAAATCATAAGAAGTAATCCAGATTTAGTAAAAGATGTTATCAAAAAAAGAAATTTAAAATTAGATTTAAATGAATTTTTAGAAATTGATAGAGAAAAATTAGACTTAATCATAAAAGTAGATGAACTAAGAGCTTTAAAAAATAAAGTAAGCAAGGAAATACCTACATTAAGTAATGAAGAAAGACCATCAAAAATTACTGAAATGAAAAAAGTTTGAGATGAATTAGTTTTACTTGAGGAAAGACAAAAGCAAGTAGAGATAGAATGGAAAAATTTATATTATAAAATTCCAAACTTATTAGATTCTACAGCTGCTATTTGAGATACTGATGAATGAAACACTATTGAAAAAACATTTTTAGAACCAGCAAAATTTGATTTTGAAGCAAAAGAACATTGGGAAATTTGAGAAAAAAAATGATGGATTGATATAGATAAATGAAGTGAAGTTTCATGAGCTCGTTTTTGGTATTTAAAATGAGATTTAGTTTTATTACAATTTGCTATAATAAATTTTGTAGTTTCTAGATTAATGTCAAAAGGTTTTGAACCTATACTTCCACCTGTTTTAGTTAGAGAACAAGCCATGTTTGGTACTTGATTTTTTCCTGCTTGAGAGGATGGTATCTATTCTGTAAATCCATGAGAAGATGATTTATTTTTAGTTGGTACTTCAGAAGTTCCAGTTACTAGTTATCATTGTAATCAAACACTTGATTTAGAAAAACCAAAAATGTATGTTGCATATAGTCCTTGTTTCAGAAGAGAAGCTTGAAGTGCTTGAAAAGATACTAGAGGTATACTTAGATGACATCAATTTGATAAAGTTGAGATGGTTGTTTTTTGTAAAAATGATGAAAGTAAAGCTATACATGATTTTATGGTATGAGTAGAAGAAGAAGTTCGGCAAGAATTAGGTATTCCATATAATAAAATGAATATTTGTAGTTGAGATTTAGGTAATCCAGCTATGAAAAAATATGATTTAGAAGCTTGGATGCCTGGTCAAAAAAAATATAGAGAGGTTACAAGTTGTAGTAATGTTTGAGAATATCAATCAAGAAGACTTTGAATAAAATATAGAGATTCAAATTGAGATTTACAATATGTTCATACACTTAATGGTACTGTTTCAGCTATTTGAAGATGTTTAATTGCTATAATTGAAAATTATCAAACAGCAGACGGTGATGTAATTATACCAGAAGTTTTAGTTCCTTTTATGTGAGGAAAGAAAATTATATAGAAAATCTTAAAAAATGTACAAAAAAGTAGTACAAAAATGTTGTAAAAAAGAGTTTTTTTCATAAAATGTTAAAAACTCTTTTTTGTTTATTTATTCACTTTAAAAATTAGATTATGAGATATACAAAATTTCAAAAATTTTTATCAAGTTTTTTAATATTTTCACTACTTTCAGGTATAACTTTAAGAGTACCATTTTTTGATTTTCTAGCCTCTGCTGCATGAAGTGAATATTATGATTTAGTTTCTATAATTGTAGATGAAGAAACATATTCTGATATTGATTCAGAACTTAAAAGATATAGTAAGGATATTAGTAACTCTTTAGAAAATACTAAAGTAGTTATTTTACCAGTTCCAAAAGATGCAACAAGCTATGATATTGCTTCTATGAATGAATCATTATTTTTTGAATGATATAAATCTTTAAGTGATGTAAATTTTGAATCAAAATTGGTTAGTCTGAAATATACCATTACCAGTAGTTTACAAAGAGGAAGAAGTTTCAAAAACAATTTTACCTTATACTGACTTTGAAGATAAAACATATATTTATAACTTAGAAAAATCTAAATATGAATATAATAAAGAAAACATATCATGAATAGTTCCTGAAATTTGGCATTGAGTTATTTCTCCAAACACTTGAGATATTTGAGATAATGTTGATGCATTAAAAGATTATTTTGATAAAAATCATGATTTTTATGATTGAAAATGATTATATGATTTAGAAAAAAATTCAATTAATTGAAATAATGATGAATGATTAAATTCAAATTATGAACCATATGTTTTTTATTTTGATAGTTTTAGAGAGTCACAAGCATTAAATTATAATTCATATATTTGATATAAATGATATCTAGAAAATAAAGAAGATATAGTTTATAATAGATATACAAAAGAACTAGCAAACAAACTTAAAGAAGAATTATTATGAAATTCTACTAATATGCTTATGGATTTAGCTAAAAAGGTAAATCCAAATATTGAAGATAGTTTAGTTAAAAGTGTAGATACTAGTTTAAATAATGTTCCAGATATTCAATCTAGATATATTATAAATAATTCTATAAAAAAATTTCTAGAAATTTTTTCAAAAGGGTCTATATCAGAACTTAGACAAAATGTTTATAATGCTTGAAGATATAATTATTGACAAGAAGTTAATGCAGACTTTATTCCTTATTTTATTAGTGTTCTTGATATTGTTAATGATCAAATAATAAAGGAAATGAACGATGATATGGAGCTGCAAATTGATAATTTAGTTGCAAACTGATTATCTAGAAAACTTGCTGTTCCAACAACATATGAATATATTTCTGCTGCAGAAAAAAATACATACGAAAATTATTTATATTGAAAAAAAGCATCAACTATAACTAGTGCAGAGCAATGTTCTTATTATAGATGATCATTATCTAACTCTGGTCAATTAGTAGAGGCAAATAGATGAACAAATATATATAATATAGAATGAGATAAAAACACTATTCAACCATTTTGAACAGTGTGTTTTACTAATCTTCAATCATGAAATTCTCTTGAATGATTTTGGGGAAGAAACTCTCCATTCAATTTGAATCAAACAGAATCATGAAAATGAAATATAGTTTTAAATTCAAATACTGATTATAAATGAGCTATTTTACCTCTTTATGATATAGATTGATCTAAAGAAATTAGTGATTCTACAAAAATTCCAAGTCCATATTTTTGTGCTGATAATAATTATTTATTAGCTGATAAATGGGAATATGAAATGACTTGAGAAACTTGAACTTTAGAGAATACATATAGAATTCCTACTTATTCTTCTAGTGCTATAAATACTTCAGTTCCATGATGGTCTTGTATTACGGATTCAAATTTGAGTAAAACATTTAATTATGCATCTTCTTTTGATCAAACTTACCTTAGTTTCAACAATAATAGTTATTCAATAAATTCATGTGAAACATATGATTTTTATTTGAATTGAGAAGAATTAGATGAACTTAAAAAATATTATATTCAACCTGCATGTACAGCAGATTCATGTGAATGTGATGCTTATACTACAACAAGTCCAGAATGAGTTACTACTAATAGTACATCTAAATGGATAAATCATAAATATTCTTATGAAACAATAGATTCATTTATAAAACATAAATCACCAACTTCTACTGAATTATCTGCACAAATTGAATCTATGGTAGCTCCTTCTTTGGCGGTTGATAAAGATAGATATATTGATTTTATTTCAGCTGATGGTAGTTATGCAAAAATTAATTATCCTTATTTATATAGATTAAAACTAGAAAATGTAAGTGATATAAGTTTAGAAAAGGTATGATTAGAATTAGATAAATTACTTGATGAAAAATCTACTGAAATAAATAAAGTTATTTCAGATAATAATCCAAGTAAATGAAAAAATACATCTGCAACTTCTAAGTTTATAAATAATTCTCAAATAAATAATTATTTAAAAACAGGTTCTTATCCGAGTGCTAACTTTGATTTAAAAAAATATCTTCAAAATAAATGAACTAAAACCATTAATTTAAATTGAGAGGAAAAGGAATTGAGTTATTATGATATGCTTGTTTTTGCAATTTATTGGAATAATTTAAGTTCTGTTTCTGCAAAATATGGATATGTATTTGAAAATTATTTATCAAATCAATTTAGTAATGAAGAAAAATATTTTTTACCAAAAAATAAATCAGGATATGAAATAGCATATTTATGATCATCTTGAGATGCATCAAATATGTTTGTTTGACTTGATCCAGAAGCTAAAAATAGTAATCCATATACAGATGTAATATCAAAAAATCAAGATTTATCTACTAAATTACTTTGATTAAACATTTGAACATCAAAAACAAACAATGAAAGTTTATTTAAATGTGCACCACCTGAATGAGTTCCAATTTGGGAATGGATTCCTGCAATTATGTGCCGGTTATGAGAAATGATGCCACCAACTATCTCTATTTCAGATTGAGCATGTTGACCTAGTCTTTTATCAAATGAAGAAAAAGAAGAATTAAATAGTTGTAACTGAGATACAAATAAAAATGGAGTTAATGATTGTACTGAGTCAAAATTATCTTCATGAAAAATTTTACTAGAAGCAGATTCTAATAAATATTATTATAATAAACAAGTTGAATTAAGAGCAACATTAAAATGAAGTGATGATAAAAATCTTACATTTTTAAATTCAACTAATGTAAATTTTGAAATCGTAAAAGCTGAAATTGCAAGCGATGATACAAAAGATTTATCAGATACAAATAAAAAAGTTTTATATGATATAGATGATGTATATAAAAATGATAAATCAGTTTTATCAAGTTATTTATATTTTAAAGATTTTACTGTAAGATCAACAGCTTGAAAAGCTAAATATTGAATAACTTTAAAAGATAAAGATATTAATGTATATTTAAGATCAACAGTAAAAGTTAAAGATAAAAATGATGAATTAGCAGTTGATTTAGAATCTAATCTTTTAAAAATTGAAGTTAGATGAGAAAGATTATTTTTATCAACTTACAATTTAGAGAACAAAGATTCAAAATTATTAGTTAATTCATGAAAATCTTCTGTTTTATCTAGCGATAAAGCTAATATTTATTTAATAGATGGTTTTGATTCAACTATAGAAGAGGTTTCTAATTTGATAAATAATAACTCAACTTCACAAGAAAAATTGGTAATTAAATTGGAAAATATTTCTAAAAAATGAAATTTTGTTCAAAATGCTTATCCAATTAAATTAGAGTTATATAGTAATAATAAATTGTTAAATGAATCAACTTTAACGAGTATAAGTTGAATAAAACCTCTTTATACAATTAAAAAATCAGGTACATATTTATTGATAGTTAAAGATAATTTCGGTTCATATGTTGAAAAAACATTTGAAGTATTACCTAATTCTCCAGAAAAATTAGATTTAAATTTATCAACAAACTTTTTACAAAGTTGAGGAGCAGTTTCTACGAATTTCGTAACTATATATGATAAATATGATAATCCAGTTTCTTGAAAATTTTATGATTTAAAAATGAGTATTGATGGTAATGCCTTGGTTTTTGTTGATAACGAAAAATCAGACTTTACAACTACTACTTATGAATGATATAAAATTTTTAGATTAAAATCTACAAATAAATTTTGAGAAAATGATGTAGATATTTCATTACATAATGATTCATGAGAGTTTTTATTAAAAACAAGTAAAAAACTTTCAGTTATTGAAGAATTTAAAATTGAGACAAAATCATTATTGTGAGATATGTATGTTTGATGAGGAAAATATAAATATCAAATAGAGGTTAGAGATAAATCTTGAAAAATTATAAATAATTTTAATTCAAGAGTTTATATGACTGCAAATTCTAATTATTTACAATTAGAAAAACCTTATTTTGAAATTGAAAATTGAGCTTGAGTTGTAGAATTTACTACAAAAACTACTGCTTGAAAAGATATTCCTGTACAAATACAAATTGAAGGTTTATGAGAAATTGTTACAAAAACAATTACTATTTTACCAGAAAAAGCAATGAAAATGGATTTAGTTTTATCTAAATCTAAATTAGAAGCTGATACAAAAGATTATTCAAATGTAAGTGTTGAATTAAAAGATAGATATAATAATCTAGTTTTTACAGATTCAACAACTCAAGTTGATATGGAAATATTACCTCAATATACTCATCTTATAACATATGATAAAAAAAGTAATATTGTAAAAGAATGAAAAGCTAATTTCAAAGTTTATTCTACTGTAAATCCATGAATTTGATATTTTAAAATAAATTCAAATCCTTCTTTATCAATAAATTCATTTTTAATTGAAGATGAAAATTGAAAATTAGAAGTGGCATGAGTTTGAGAAAATGCAGCTAAAGTAGAAAGTTTTTATGTATGGAATAAAAATAAAATAGAAAAATCTAGTTATAATTCTATTTATACAACTCTTTTGGGTTCTAATTATTGAGATATAGAACAAAAGGATTATTTAGCATGATCATTAATTTTTGATAAAAATAGTAAGGCATTAGCTGTAACTTCAGTTATTAATAACCCTTATTTACATAATAATATATTTTCAATTTCAAATAATTGAGGTATTTTAAAAATGTATTCTCCAAATGATTTATCTCAAGATATAAATATGGACGTATCATTTAATGATTCAAAATTATATATTGATTTATTTAATGCGTCACTAAATACTCATATTTGAGAAATAAATTATAACTTTTCAAATAATACAAACTTACTTGTTTGTAATAATGATATATCATCATGTTTAACAAATGATGAAACAACTATATTTTGAAAAAATATAGTTGATAATTATAAATTTTATTCTGTTGATTGAAAATTATATTTTAGAGATAATTTAGGAAAAACTTATTTAGAAATAGATGATAAATGAAATATATCAAGGAAATCAAATATTTCTTTTGAAGTTTTATCTAATTCTAATAATAATTTAGAATTAAATTTAAAAATTTGAAATGATATAGTTTGATTATTATGATTTAATTTTGTAGATTCAGAAATAAATATTACAAGAGATAAAGTTGCTTATGATAATAAAATTAAAACAGCAAAAAATTCTATTTTAGTTTATATAGAATCATCTTTTTATGGTTCATATACTAGCTGAAAATGAGAAAATGAAACACTAGTTATATATTACAATGACCCTTTTTGATCAGAAACATCATTAAATACTTTTTCAAAAGATAATTTATCATCATATGAAAATTTTAAGGAAGTTTGATGATTAGGATGGTCAGGATGAAATAAAACTTTATTGTCTTTTTCATCTTGAAAAACAGTATGA
The DNA here is from genome assembly GCA_937864295.1 of uncultured Candidatus Altimarinota bacterium. Classification (GTDB taxonomy): domain Bacteria; phylum Patescibacteriota; class Gracilibacteria; order BD1-5; family UBA6164; genus JABWCI01. The sequence continues at coordinate 14,660 of CALMJA010000023.1, forward strand.
GAATCTCTAAAAGAATTTATGAGTTTTTCTTCAATAAATATCTGAGACCCAGTTATTAGTTTGAAAAAAATAAGAAAAAATTTCAATAATTCAAATGAATTAAAACAATTTGATTCTACTATTTGAGATGTTATAAGTAATGAAAGTTGATTAGAGTGATATAGAGTTTTTGATTATAATAATGATTCTAAACAAGATATATTACTTATTAAGGGAAGTTGATATATAAAACTTTTAGAAAATATTGAAACATCATCAAATTTTTTAGATTACTGAAATCTAGCTCATATAATTGATTTATGAAATAATGAATTAATTAAAACATGAGATTTTACAGGTGATTCTTATGATGATATTTTCTTTGTTTGAGAAGATTGAAAACCATATTTATTAAATAATGTAAATAAGGACTTTTCAAGAATATCATTAACTAATAAATTTAATTTAAATTGAAGAATTATCAGAGCTGAAAGTTTTGATATGGATAATGATACTATTGATGATATAGTTACTTTAGATGATGCATGAGATATAAATATATTTTATTGACAATGAACTTCTGCAAACCCAACTTTTACAAAATTAAATGTAACTGCTGATTATTGAATTACTCTTAATTCAGATCCTAGAAGCGATTGAAGTTTAGTTTATTTCGATTGATTATATCAAGTAGATACTCTATATGATAATTCTGATATTTTAGAAGAAAACGAAAAATATCTTTCTAAATTAAATTCTTGAGTTGATGTTTGAATAAAAGAAAGTGCTGATACTGAATTAGTAAATAGTTTTATTTTTGAACAAATTGCTTATTCAAAAAATGATTCATTAAATTTATCGGATATTGATAGTGTAGATGAACTTATAAATTTACCAAATTCAATTAATCAAACTACTTTTATAAAATGAGATTATTCAGAAAACGCAGGTATTAGAATTGATAAAGTATTTTTAGATAGAAATGGATGATTTTTAACAAAATGAGATTATGTAGATGTTGAAATTAAAGTTACAAATGTTTCTTGAAAAAAATTAAATAATATTGCATATGTTGAAGATGTACTTGAATATTTTTCACTTGAAGAATCAAGTATTTCAAATACTAAAAATGCTCCAATTAAAAGAACAAATAGTAATTATGATTTTTTAATAGATGATTTCTCATTATCTGCAAATGAATCAATGACTATAAATTATTCTTGAGTGGTAAAACCTCTTAAATATTCTCATATGCAAGTATGATTATTTGAAAAATGAGAAGATTGAGATGATGTTTATTGAGATATAATATTAAAAGATAGTTTAGAAAATTGTAGTGATCCAGTAGAAATATTTAGATCAGTTTCTACTAGATTATATAATAAATGAATTAAAAATCCTGTTTGTGATAATACTCCATTACCTGAAGCTATACAAAAAAATAATTTAGATTCAGATAATGATTGAATTCCAGATTATATAGAAGAACTTACTACAAGTAATGAAGCTTTGAAAGAATATTCAGAGGAAACTTTATCAAGTATGTTTAAAGATTCAGATAATGATTGAGTTCCTGATGATGAAGATAATTTTAATTTATCACAAAGTTTAACTCTTGATTTATGATCTACATGAGAAAGTATTGATGAATGATTAGATAATATTCAATCACTAGTTAATTGATTAAGTTGTTGATTTAATAATGGTTCATGTATTTCTATGCCTTTAAATTGGGCACCTTTAGCTCCATGAAACGACCCAGTTTTTAATGGTAAATTTCTTTTAGATGATTTAAATATTGATGAATGAATTCCAATATTTTCAGCATTAACTTGGATGCCTATATATGTTCCTGCATGTGTACCAATACCAACAGTTTGGCCTGTATCATCTTCAGCTATTTGATCTGCATGTTCAAAAACATATTTTTGAATGGATTGAGCTGGTTGATATCTTTGAATAAATTCACCAACAAACTTCTTTAGATTATCAGTTACCCCTACTTTAACTTGATGAGTATGATTATCAGCATGTTTTTGAGCTCCTGCTTCAATTGCATGAAAAGCTATGATGCCATGAATATCTCCACTTTTTCCAGGATGAAATTGTATAGTTGTAGCAAAACCTTTAATTTGATGTAGTAATGATTGATCTGATTGAAATCCGGCATCAATTTGATATCCTATATATTGAAATAGTTTTTGAGTAATTAATTGAAATTGTTCTAAAGAAGAAGATTATTCTATTGATCAAGAATATGTAGAAAAATATTATCAATATATTAATTGAAACTGAAGTTATTCTAGTATTTCTTGAGTAAATAAAGCAGTTTCTAGTCATAATTCTGCTTGAAGTTGACCATTATTTGAAATAGGATGATGATCAGGAACTCCTGTTTCTGTATCAGTTGATTCTTCAGGTAATGTAGATTTCTCTGATATTACAAAACTTGTTAAAAAAAGAATACAAGCATTTCCTTGATTTTTAATGAATTGGGTTACAAGACAGATAGAAGAAATAGTTAATAAATTAACAGATTTTCCAACTTTATTTATTATTCTTCCAGATTTTTCTTGAATATATGATACAGATTTAGATTGGGAAGCTAATAAAGCTAATTGGTTAGAAAAAAGTTGAAATAAGGATAAAGCATCAAATGATGCAATTAATTTAGATAATGTTTCTTGAGAAATTGATACTAGTAAAATTCAAAATGAAACTTTAAAATGACTTGCAAATGATGCAAATTGATTAAGTTCAGATGCATTATGAAAAGCAAAAGAATATAGTTCTTGAATTAAAGATGCATATGAATTTATGGGGTCACTTCCTCTAGTAAAAATAGAGCAAGTTCCTGTAGATATATCTTTACCTTGGTTATCACTTACAGAAATTGATAAGTCAATAATGACTCGGCAAGCAACTGTTGACTCACGGAAAAAAGAGTTTGAAAGAGCTAAAAATTCATGGTCATTATGAAAAGCTTGTGAATATAGTGACCCAATAAAACAAAAGGCTTGTGAAGATAACAATGCTTTAGCTGAAAAAGTTACAATGGATACTTCTGCATTAATTATGTCTTTAGAGGCAAATATGGAAGTATTAAAAAGTTATAAAGAAACACCAGAGAAAATAAATAAATATATTAATAAAAAAGAATATTATTTAGAACAAATTCTTTGTAATATAGAAACAATTTCAACTGTTTTAGGATGACGGATTTGAAAAAATGGTGAAAGATTTAAAGCTTGGGTAGAATTATTTATATTAATTAAAGCTATTTTAAAATCTTGGCAATTACTTATAGATGTTTTTGTTGATTATGAACAAGAATGTAAAGAATGTAAAAATGAAAGACAAGACTCTATGACTTCAGAATTTGAAATCATAAGTATGGTTGTTCCAGATATTCCTGTAATTCAATTTCCAAAATGGCCAGATATAATTTTAGATTTACATAATATAAGAGCTTCATTAAATATAATGTTGCCAGAGTTTAATATAACTCCAAGACCTATATTATTACCAGAATTACCAAATTTATATTTGCCTGATGCACCTAATGTTAATATAAGTTTTCCTTCAATTCCAGTATTACCAAGACTTGAAATACCAGAACTTCCAGATTTACCAAGTTTACCTACTGTTGAATTACCAGATTTACCACCACCTCCAACTCTACCAAAAATGTTTGCATCTCTTGAAGCTATTTTAGATATATTAAAGCTTATAACAAAAGCTATGTGTATTTTAAAATCTTCACCATTTCACCCAGAATGGAGAGCCTGAGATCAAATTGCATTTTTAACTGAAAGAAGTTGATATTTACCTACTGATTTTTTAAATTTAAGTTTACCTCAATTTTCATTTCCATTTATTGATGCAATTCAAGTAACAACTTATGTTAATTTAGAATTTGAAACTGATTTTATAGTTGAATTAGCGAGACAAACTGCTATGCCTATAAATAGTTTTACTGCTGATTTTACTAATATGTTTAATATAAGTATAGCAGATTTAGACTTTAGAGGAGTTGTACCATCTGATATAAATATTGATGTTTGAGAACAACAAGTTAATCCATGAGTTTGATATAATTCTAATAATTCATTAGAAAAATTAGTAATTTCTATTGTTACAAAAAATTTATTATTTTGAAGAGAATATATTTCTAAAAATAAAGAAGATACAATTTCTAATTTAGAATTTAAAAAAGAGATTTCAAAATCATTAGCAAGTGAAGATTTTGCTTCTGATCCAAGATTTGATGAGTTAAGAGATTTATGGAAAAATGTAGAAAATTATACATTTTCAGGTGAAAATAAAATTATTAAAGAATTAGAAGAAAATAATCTTAATAAATTTGAAACACTTAAAGATATAATTAATACAGAAATAATTAAAAATAAAGAATTTAAATCTGATTTTAATAATTCATTAAAAACTCCTATTAGAAAAGTTTCTTTAGTTAAGGATTCAAATATTGAAGAATATAATTCTATGCTTGATAAATATAATTCTAAAGTATTTGAAAAAACTTCTTCAATAGTTAATTCAAATTGAAATAATATTTATAAAGAAGAATTAAAAGATATTTGAGAAAATTTATTAACAAAAGTTGATACTGCTTTAGGTAAATATACTAATGCATCAAATAATATTGATAATTCTAAATTATTGGCTGCAGAAACTACTGCTTCTGCAACTTCTGAATCTAGTGTAAATTCATGTAACTCAAATTGAGAATGAGATGCTGGTTATGTATATGAATGAATTTATATACTTGAAAACAATAAATCATATAGACTTTTTGATTATAAGGATGAATTAATTTGAGATGAAGAGACAACAATTATAGATTTTGATAATGATAATGATGAAGATTTATTATATTTTGTTAATGATGTTTTATATTTAAAAGAAAATTTAGATAAAAAAGATGAAAAAGTTTATTTAAATGAATCTCCTATAGTACTTGATTCTGAAGATAATAAATTTTTAAATTGAGATACATATATTAGTGCAATAAATAATGCATCTAGTAATGTGTCATCTAGTTCAATTATTAATATTTCATTTTTAGCAACACAAAAAGTTAATAATTATAGATTAAGTTTTTATAATATGGTTGATAAGTTTGTAAATGAAAATTTTTCAAATTACTCACCAAAATTTAGAAAAAAATCTATTGTTGATGCTATTTCTTGAGTTTGAGAAGTAAACTTAATATCACAAGATAATATTTATAATGAATTAAAAGATATTGTAACTATTAAAGAAGTTTGAGATTTGAGATGAGTTGAAGTTTATACTGATGAAATGATAAATATTAAAGATAATTTAAATAATTGAAATGTAGTTTCTTTATCAAATTGAACAAAAGTATATTCTTGAGATTCAACACTTGTTCTTAAATATTTGACTGATGGTAATAGTGACATTAAAACTCTTGTTTTAACTAAAAATAAACATATAGAAGTTAAAACTACTATTAATGTTGTTTGAATAACTTGAGATTGATTTATAAGAACTTGAACTAAGAAAAATTATGTTTGAACTGATATAAGGACATTAATTTGAAAACCATTATTACCAGGAACAAAAATTTCTTATGTTTGAAACAATTTTGAAGTAAGAGATGATACATATATTGAATTAGAATATTATGATGGTTCTAAATTAGATTTAGATTTCCAATATATATCAGATTGGGAATTATATGATTTAGGATATAATTCAGAAAATTATCTTATTTCTGTAAGTAGAGATAATGATTATTATTATTGAAAAATATCATCATTTAAAGAGAATATTAATTCTACATTAAGTAATCAAATATTATTGTCACCTCAATTACAAGCTGATAGTAATGCTCCTGAATTAGAAATGAACTCAATCAGAGTACCTGTTTATCAAAAACAAAGTATTAATTTAAATAAATATCTTTATGAAGATTCATGAATAAAATGAATTGAAAATATTTATATGGATTTTGATTTAAAAGTAGATAGTTCTTGAGATTGAAATTCTAAAAATGATAATGATTCATGAACAATGCCTAATATTAAATTTATTAAATCGGAAGATAGTTTAGTTTTAGATGTATGAATTTTTGAAGAATTATACAATAAAAAAGTAGGAATTACTATTATTGATGCTAATTGAAATATATGATATAAGGAAATATTATTTGAAATATACAGTCCAATTCCAGAAATTGATAATTATAAAGATAGTAATATTTCATGAAATATAAATGAAAATCTTAATGATGAACCTGTAAGTATTTACAGAATAAGATGATGAATGGTATCTAAAATAGAAAATACGGAGTGACTTAATTCTTCACTTTCAAATAGTTGAAGTTATCAATTTTTAGTTTCAAATAATAATTCTTGATTAAAAATTGAAAAAAATAATACTCTTATTGCAAATGTTGATGAAAATACATGAAAAATAACTTTAAAGAATAATAATTATTTTATAGATGTATTTGAATCAAATAATTCTAAAAATGATAGTGTTTATCCTAAAATATTATTGAAAGATAATATAGAAGAAATATTTTTTGAAACTATTAAAGTAAATGGTGTTAAGACAGTTAAAGTTGTAGATAATTTTGATTTAATAAAAGAATCATGAGTTTATGTACAATTTTTAAATCAAACTAATTATAACTATTATACTCTTCCAGAAAATGTTTCTTATAATCCTTGAAGTCTTTCAATTTATAGAATAGCTGATAGTACTAAAGAGCCATTATTTACTATATTTAATGATGGTAGAATTAATACAATTAATTCGAACTACACATTAAAATATGATTACTTTGAAAACTATGTTGTTATAAAATTATATGATAAAAATTTCTCTAGAGATATTGCATCAGTTTTATATAAAGTAGATAGTGATTATATAATAAAATAAAAAAAACCTGATTTAAATCAGGTTTTTTTATTTTACATAATATAGAGAAAGTACTTTTGATCTATAATAAATATTTTTTAATAGATTAAATTTTTTTCTTTCACTTAAACTAAGATATGTTTTTTTGTTGTATCTTGAAATTACAGGTTCTAATTTTTTTTCTAAAATTAGTAACTCATTTCTTTTTTTGTAATATCTAATTTTATTGAAATATAAATCAAGGGTAGAAGTATATTTTTTTGAATAATCATTTTCTACTTGTGTAGTACTTAATGCTAGTTCTTTAAATAATTTATTTTGAGCTGTTACATCACTTGCAGATGCTTGTATGAATACCAAAGAAGATAATAGGAAACTTATAAAAATTAGAAATATTTTTTTCATATTTTTTTAAATTATTAATTAATACTTTTTTATATTACAATTATTTTTATATTTGTCAATAGTTTTATAATAAAAATAAAAGAAGATTAAATCTTCTTTTATTTTTTAGTAATCATAATAATATTCATCATCATAATTATATGTTTTTGTAGGAAAAACTTCTTTATAATCAATAGTATTTGTAGGTGCACTTATTTCAGAACTTCATTTGTATGTTTTTCAATTGTTTTCAATTTCAAAATTTACAATTTTTCAAGTATTTGAAATTAAATCAAAAATCATATAAAAATTATTTTTATCATTTGATAAATCTATATCAAAATTTAAATTTCAGCTTAAATTAGATCCTAAATAACTATTTAAATATTCATCATTAACTTTAAATGTATTATTTATTTGAGCTTTTTCACTTGTATAATATCATTCACTTTTTAACTCAAAAACATTTTTTCAAGAATTATATATATTTGCTGTTCAATTTACACTTTTATCATCTATTACTAAATCTACATTAAAAGTAGGAGTAAACTTATCTGCATATGTATATTCCCAAGTTTCATAATTTAGAGTTGATTCTCTATTTTGAAAATCAAGTTTTAAATTTAAATCACTTAATTGTAAATCATTATCAAATTCTCAATTTGCAACTATTATACTTTTTGAATATTCTCAAGAATAATTATTTTCAAAATCAAATTTAGAACCAATTATACTAAATTTTCAGTTTAATATTTGTTTATTTTTTGTTAAATCTTTTCAAGTATAAACAATACCCATTTCTTTTAATTTATCATCAGTTCAAGTTTTTCATGAAATTGTTCAAGAAATATAGTTTTTATCTACATATTCCCAAGTTTCATTATCATATCATTTTATAGTATAGTCAAATTTTCAAGTTATTACTTTATTATTTAAATCTAAGTTTCAATTAAAATCTGGAGATTTTAAATTTAAATCAATAAAATTAAATTTATTAGATGTTGATAATTTAGAATTTAATTTAACATCAATATTTCATGCATCTGCATAAAAGTCTATATTTAAACTACTTCTATTTTTAAAATCAATTTTAAAAAATTCATTAGGGTATTCTTCTTGATTAGCTATTACTTCGTAAAAAAATGAAATTACTTCTTTATCATTAAAAGTTATATATCAATGATTTTTTTCAATTAAATCATCTTTTATTCATTCAAATCATAGTGTAGTTACTTCTCAAGATATTGTTAAATATAAATTTCAAGTTTTTGATAAGTCTTTAAGCATATCTTTATATTGAGTCTCACTACAATCTTTTCCATAGAAAGGATCAAATTTATTTGCATACTCTTTCATTTTATCACATGCATATTTTGTAGGTTTTATATAATATTTTTCACCTTCTTTTTTATATGCTTCAAACATTGGTTTTGCAAAAACTGTATTTAAATCACTAGATATATTAGTTGGATTTAAGCTTTTAATTAACTCTAAAGACATTTTTGTTGCATTGTCCTCATATTTAATATATTTATTTTGTTTAGCAATTTCTTTTAATTTATCTAGGTATTCTTTTATATCTTCTACTCATTTTTCATCAGTTATATTTAATTCTTTTAATAATAAATATACATTTCAATCTTTAGAAATAAAATCAACAAAACTATTTAATTGTAATCTAATTTCATCATCTCATTTTGGTAGAGCTTCAACAATTGCTTTAAATTGTCATTTTAATTGAGAATCAAAATTGTTTGTTTTTGATTCATAATCATTTAATTCAAAACTTGATTTAAATTCTCATAAATTTTCATTATTTATATCTAAATTAATTTTTAAATCTCAAGTTTGTTCAGAATTATTTAAATCTTCAAATTCTTTTGTTAAGTTTTCAATAAAATTTGTGCTTGATTCAACTAAATTTAATTGAAGTTTAGTAATTTTATTTTCAGCAGTTTTTTTATCAACTGCACTTATATTTGAAGTTAATATCTCTAAACTTTTATTTTCTTCTATATCAAATAATGCTATTTGAGCCTTTTGATTTAAATAATTTAGAGTATTTAATGTAGTTTTGTTTTTTAAATTAGAGTTTTCTAAAACTTTTTCTAATCTTTCTTCTAATTTTATAAGTAATTCTTCATTATTTTTATTTTTTTCTATAAAAGAATCAATAGCTTTTATATATTGTTGTCATTGATTTGTTTTATTTAATTCATATTTAGATATAGTCATATTTTTTATGTATGAACTTTTATCATCATTTGCAAAAGTATTATTAAATGAAAATAAGTTAAAACAAAAAATTGTTAAAAGGAGAGAGGTAAAAATTTTTTTCATAAAAATAAGGGTTAAAAATAAATTTTACCCTTATATTTTAGTTTTTGATTATAAATAATCAAGTTTAAAGTAATGTTATTATTGACTTTATGTTATTTTATATTTTCAATTATTTCAATAAAATTATCTATAGGATATGCTCATCATAAAATTTCATATTCTAATGTTTCATTATTTATTATAACACTTCCAGGAGTTCAAGTAATTCAAAAAATATCTGTTCATTTTTGCATTTGTGTGTTTATTTTTTCTTCAAATTTAGAGCTTTTTAGACATTTATTCAATTCATCTTTATTTACTCATAATTTTACAGATTCATCTATTAAAAATTCTTTATTAGAATTTTTATTTTCAAAAGCAATTTCAATTAATTTATAAAATGAATCACTTCATTTTTGAATAGCACTACATTCTAAAATTTCTGCTGCAGGTAACGCATTGCTATGAAAATATAAAGGAAAATGATTATATATTATATTTAAATCAGTTCAGTATTTTTCCTCTAATTTTTTAGTTGTTCAATCGTTATGTAATTTTGCACAATATGGACATTCTAAATCACTATATATTATTAAACTTATTTTTGCGTTTGAATTTCATTTTATAAATGAATTATTTTTAATATCTTCAATTATAGATTTTTCTATTATTTTATATCACTTTTCACTTCTTATAATAAAAGGATCATAAGTTGATCAAATTTCTAAAAAGTATTCTCAGTTTCAAATCTCTATTAAAAATTCATTTATTTTAGGAGAATAATACCCATCTAAGCTATTATCAGGATCATTACTAACATCAAAATTATTAGTGCTAAATATAAAAGCAGGTAGAGTATTTATATTATTTTTTATTAAATATTCTTTTACTCAAATATCAGAAAATTCTACCATTTCAATTTTTGAATTTTTTATAGAATCTAAATTTATTAATTCATTTAATATTGAGTTTATATCACTTGAAGTATCTTTTTCATCAAATATTACAGTTACTTCTAATTTATTTTCAAGTTTATTTAATTTTGTGCTTACTTTTTTATAAAGATATGTAAGTTTATTTAAACTATCTTTATTTTTAATTTTGTTTCAATCTATAATTGTTTTTAATTTTGTTTCTATATTTTTTAATTTTGTTTTATCTCAAACTTTTTCAATTACAATATCAATTGTATCAGTATATTTTTTTCATTTAATAGTTTTATCTAATTTACTTTGTGTTAAAAACATTTGTTCACTAATTGAGTTATTTGCAATTGAATAGTTAATAGGAAAAAAAATATAACTAATAAAAGATGCAATAAAAACAGCAAAAATTTTTTTCATAAAAAAAGGGTTAAAATTAAATTTTACCCTTTCATTTTATTTTTTACTTATGAATAATCAAACGAAAATAAACAATAACATTGATAAATAAGTTGCTTCAAATATATGTAAAAATATATTCATAATCATAATCGCAAAAAACATACCAAACATTATTTTAGATTTACTATATAATTTAAATAATACAGTAAATAATATAGTTATAAATGTGATAAAAAATATAATTCATCATTCAATCAATACTTGTATGTACCAACTTTCAGGTATATATTTCACTTCATCATTTTTTGTTTGTTTTTCAGGATATATATTTCTATATGCAGGACCTGATTCAGCTAATCAAGCTCATAATGGTTTCTCTAAAAATCTATCAATTCATATCTCCATTCTATCGAAATGACCAGTTGTAGATGAAGTTCTAAATACAATATTTGTTAATTGATGTTGAAAAATAATTCAAAGTAATCATAAAAATGATACTGAAAATATAGTTAATCAAATAAGTAATTTTTTATGGTGTTTATATATATTTTTTAGATTTATTAAAAATATTAATCATCATGCAGAAACAATTCAAAGAATTGCACTTCTAGAATATGTTAACATTACAAGCCAAAATAAAAACATAATACTTGCATAAACATAAAATTCATTTTTTTTCTTTTGTAAATATAAATACATTGAAGAAAATATAATTAAAAAATATGCCATAGCATTTGGTCCATCAAGAATTCATTGAAATCTTCTAATTCATGAATTTTCAAGTCAATGATATACAGGAATTCATCAGTTAAATACCCAATTACTTACATAGTCTATATATCAAAACTCAACTAAAAATTCTTCTTTTAATCTAAATTTAATAAGTATTCAAAATAATAGTGATAATGCTCAAGAATATACAAATAATGTAATTAGTTGTTTAGTATTTACTTTTAAAAAACTTGCTCAATGTTTATATATAATCATAACAATTAAGAACATAAAATCATATCTTCAACCATAAACTATACTATTTAAACCAAGTCAATTATATAAAGTTATTCAAACTCAATAAATTATATAAAACAAAACAAGATAATCTAAAAAATCTAATTTAGGTAATTTCTTTGCCTTTATAAATTCATAAATTAAACTAAAAAAAATAGCTACTAAAAGTCATTCTTTTAAGAAAAATCATACTTTATCAAATCAAGTTATGTATCAAAAAAATACAGCAAAAAATACATAAAAAGGAAGTATAGAAACTGCAAATTTTGTAAGTATTGTAAATAAATTCATAATATATATTTAATAATATTTTTTATATAATAAATAAAACAATAAAAATGTAAAATTTTTATTGTTTTATTATTTCTTTTATTTTATTTTCGAAGTTTTCTTTGCTAAAAATAGAAGCCTGTTTTTTACAATTATCTGGATTATATTTTACTTCTAAATTATTTTTATGAAAAATCTTAAAATTTTCTATGAAATCCATACCATTTTTATCCTTAAAAAAATCTCAAGTAATTCAAGGTAAAACAGTTTCAGTAAGTCATCATCAATAGTATGCAAATACTGGTTTTCAAGCTGCCATTATTTCAATAGGAACTATACCAAAATCTTCTTCTCAGGGAAAAATTAATCACATAGAATTTTGAACTAAATAAACAAGTTCATCATCATATTTTGGTCAAACAAAAGTTATATTTTGCTTTTTTACTGTTTTTTCTAATTCATTTTTATAATCTCATGCTCAAACTATAATTAAATTTTCATCTAAATTATTAAATGCTTTTATAGCAATATCAATTTTTTTAAATTCAGTTAATGCAGAAATTATTATATAATATTTTTTAAAATTTAATTCATATTTTGTATCAGATAAATCTTTTGCAAATCTTTTTGTTTCAACAGGTGGATAAAGTAAAATAGAATCTTTTCTATAATATTTTTTTATTCTATTAGATGTATTATTACTATTAGCTAGATTTATATCAACTCTATTACTTGCAATAACATCCCATATTCTAAGTTCCAAAAATAATTTATTAATTAATGGTTTTATTAAAAACTTTTTCCAAGAAGAGTTTAATCATAAATCAGCTTTATATTCATTTGTCCAATCCCACATATAGCGAGCAGGAGAATGATAATAAACTATAAATTTAGTTTCAGGTTTTGTTATAGCTCAATGTGCAAATCATGAACTAGAACATAAAATTACATCATAATTTGAAAAGTCTAAATTTTCTACACTTCATGCCATAAATGGCAAACAAAATCTTTGTTTTTTAGTTAAAGCATATATTTTTTGAGATTTTAATTTAAACACTTCTTTGTTTATTTTTGATTTAGGAAATATTTTTCCTACTTTTTCTTCATCATAAATAAGAGTATATAAATCTGCTTCTGGAAAAAGATTTACAAAAGTTTCTACTACTTTTTCAGCTCAACCAAGCTTAATAAGCATTTCATGTAGTATGGCTATTTTCATTTTTATTATTATTTTTTTTATTTAAATATATTAAATAATAATTATTTTTTGAAAAAAACTAATTTTTTGTTAAAATTCAATCAATCTATAATTAATTTTATATTTATGAAAAAAATAAATAAAATAGTTTTAACTATGAGTATATTCTTTTTAGTTACTTTTAACTCATATTCATTTACTGGAGATAAATCTAATACAAATGTTTCTTCTTCTTCTAAATATTTTGATAATAATATAAATAGTAATTCATTATTTACTCCTAAAGAACTTAAAAGCTTAAAAGATTCTTGATTAGTTGATTCAAAATGAAATTTAACTGATAAATGAAAAGAAGCTGCTTGAACAGATGCTACTCAATGTTGAAATAATTGTGCAAAAAGTTTAAAATCATCTGCAGCAAAAGCAGCATGAGCAGGTTGACCTGACGACTTAACTAGTACTGATTTTATAATAAATGTAGATTCTATATCTCCATGAATAAATTCAAAATGAAGTAATACAACTGAAAGGG
>CALMJA010000024.1 GCA_937864295.1 uncultured Candidatus Altimarinota bacterium
ATAACTTCTAAATCACTTTGATAATTTCAAAATAATTCAATTTTTTCATCTTTATCATAATCAAACTCACTTTTTTTAACTTCTACTTTTGAAATCATTTCTTCATATCTTTTTTCTTTTTCTTCTTCAGTTTCTGGAGCAGGTAATTCTACAACTACTTCTTCATAATTATAAACTACTTTTTTTCATTTTTTAGATTTTTTCTTTTTTTCAGTTTCTACAACAACTTCTTCTTTAACTATTTCTTCTGAAATAGTTTCTTCAATAGGAGTTTCTTCAATTTTTTCTTCTAAGACTTCATTTTCTTTATTTTCAGTTACTACAACTTCATCATAATTGTATTCAATTTTATTCTCTACAATAGATGCTTCAGTAACTACTTCTTCATTAACTATTTCTTCTGAAATAGTTTCTTTAATAGGAGTTTCTTCAATTTTTTCTTCTACGATTTCACTTTCTTTATTTTCAGTTACTACAACTTCATCATAATTATAGTTTACTAAAGAAGGTGTTTCTTCGTTTAAAATACTAGTATTTTCTATATTACTAGTTTGATTTTCTTGTTCAATTGGCTTGTTTGCCAAAGCACTTAAATTTAGTTTCTTTTTGAACATAGGACGATTTTATTTATATAAATTTTAAAATATCTATAACATTTTATTATACTTTTAATATAAAATCAAATAATGAAACTTTTATATACTAAAAATAAGTTTATTTTTTGTTTTTTTTAGTTAAAATATATTTAATTATAAAATTTAATATAGAAAAAATGATTAAACCACAAGCAATTTCTTGATTTGGTGAAAATTTACCAGAAGCACAATTAATAGAAGAAAAATTTAAAGAAATAATAAGAAAAAATTATAGTTTATCAGGTTTTACACCAATTGATACACCAGTTGTAGAAAGACTTGATGTTTTGTTAGCTAAATGAGCAGATGATAATGAAGTTTACGCAATTCATAGAGTAAATGGAGAAATTTGAGATGATTCTAGTCTATGACTTAGATTTGATTTAACTGTGCCTTTGGCTCGTTATGTTGCTCAATATGAATGAGAATTAACTTTTCCATTTAGAAGACAACATATCTCTAGAGTATATAGATGAGAAAGACCACAAAAGGGAAGATATAGAGAATTTTATCAAGCAGATGTTGATATAATTTGAAATGGTGATTTACCACTTTTTGCTGATATAGAAGTAATTTCAACAGTTTATAATTCATTGAAAGAATTAGATTTTTGAGATTTTGTTATAAATGTAAATAATAAAAAATTTCTATCTGGTTTCTTAGAATCAATATGAATTGAAAAAATAAAAGAAACTATTTCTATAATAGATAAAAAAGATAAAGTTAGACATGATAAATTAAAAGAAATGTTTATTTCTATTTGATTGACAGAAGAAAAAATAGAAAAAATAGTTGAATTTATAAAATTTTGAGAACAAAAAACAAGTAGAGAGATTTGATGGGGAATTGTTAAAAACTTGAATTGAGGAATTAAATTTTTTATACAATTGATTACTTTCTATTTGAGTATATGAAAAAAATATCAAAATAAATCCTTCTATTTCTAGAGGATTAAATTATTATACTTGAACTGTATTTGAGACATTTATTGTATGAGCAGAAAGTATGTGAAGTGTAAGTTCATGAGGTAGATATGGAAATCTTGCTTCAAATTTTACAAAGAATAATTATCCATGAGTAGGGTGAAGTAT
>CALMJA010000025.1 GCA_937864295.1 uncultured Candidatus Altimarinota bacterium
TCTAAAATAGCTTCATGAGAAGCAGGTTGAATAACTCAAAGTATTTGAGCATATCAAGTTGAATTACCTCAATGAAATATTACATTTTTAGATACTCCATGACATGAAGCTTTTACTGTTATGAGAGCTAGATGAGCTAAATCTACAGATATTGCTATATTAGTAGTTGCTGCTGATGAATGAGTTAAACCTCAAACTATTGAATCTATTAGTCATGCTCGTGAAGCAAATATTCCTGTTATTGTTGCTATAAATAAAATGGATAAAGTTTGAGCTAATCCTGATCATGTTAAATGACAATTAGCAGAACATTGATTAGTTGCTGAGGATTGGGGTTGAGATACTCCAATGGTTCCAGTTTCTGCTCATACTTGATTTTGAATAGATGATTTACTTGAAATTATTCTACTTGTTGCTGAAATGAAAGAACTTAAAGCAAATCCAGATAGAAATTGAGTTGCTACAGTAATTGAATCACATCTTGATTGAAATTTAGGACCTGTTGCTACAGTATTGATAAATACTTGAACAATTAATTCAGGTGATAATATAGTTTGTCAAGATTCTTATTGAAAAGTAAAAATATTAAAAAATTATCAAAATCAAAAAGTTAAATTTGCTAAACCTTG
This sequence comes from uncultured Candidatus Altimarinota bacterium, assembly GCA_937864295.1. Lineage (GTDB taxonomy): Bacteria > Patescibacteriota > Gracilibacteria > BD1-5 > UBA6164 > JABWCI01. The sequence continues at coordinate 630 of CALMJA010000025.1, forward strand.
AGATCCAGTTTTAATTGTTTGACTTGATAGAGTTGTAGATGGTTGAGATATATTGCAAGTAGTAAATACTTCAGATATTGCAAAAGATAAGGCTGTTGAATATAAAGTAGTATTAGAAAAACAAAAGAAATCTAGTAGTTCATGACTTGAATTACTTATGTCAAAAATTAAATCTTGAAGTTTAAAACAATTAAAAATTATATTAAAAGCAGATACTAATTGATCTCTTGAGGCAATTAAAGCTGCACTTGTTAAATTATCTACTCCAGAAACTACAGTTTCTATAATTCTTGCATGAGTATGATCAATTACTGAATGAGATATCTTAATGGGACAATGAAGTTCTGCAATTCTTGTTTGATTTAGTGTTTGAGTTTTACCAACTGCAAAATCAACTTTAGAATCTTCAAAAGTAGAATTTATTTCTAGTGATATTATTTATCATATTACTGAAAAAATAGAAAAAATTGTTACATGAATGCTTGATCCAAAAGAAATAGAAATAATAATATGAAAAGCAAAAGTTGGTTGAATATTTTTTACTGATAAGAAATTTATGATTTTATGACTTGTTGTACAACCAGAAAATAAAATTGAAAATAATACATTAGTAAGAATTATTAGAAAAAAGAAAATGATTTGAACTTGAAAAATTGAATCATTGAAACAATGAATGCTTGAAGTTAAAGAGGTTGAAGGACCAACTGAATGTTGAATTAAGTTAGTTACAAATGTTATAATTGAAAATGGGGATGAATTAGAAATTTATAAATTAGAAATACAAAAATAGGATAGTTTTATCCTATTTTTTTTGATATTTATAAGTATATATGTTAATATTATTAAAATATATTTTTTAATACTATTTTATGAATATTCTACATTGAATAAAGTTACTTTCTGATTTAAGTGAAAATGATAAAGATAATCTAAGTTTATTTTGCCAAGAAAAATCATTAAAAAAATGAGAAATCCTTTTTAAAGAAGGTGATGAAGCAAATGCTATGTATATACTTAAAAGTTGAACTTTTGAGATAAGAAAAAGAATTAATTGAAAAGAGGTTATTTTATGAAATGTAATGGCAGAAGAATTACTTTGAGAAATGGCATTATTTTGAGATACTAATAAAAGAATGGCTACTGCGATTTCATTAGAAGATTCTAACTTAGTTACTATTTTATCTTTTTCTATAAAAGATTTAGCAAAAAAATACCCTTTACTGTTAAATAAAATCAAAGATATAATAAATGATAGAATTATTGATAATAAAATAGTTGAAACGTCAATAAAATAAAAAATATTTAAACTAATAAATAGCTTAATAGTCAATATAAAAGAACCAAATGCAAAAAATAAAAAAAAGATTTGCATTTGGTTCTTTTTTGTATAGAATATCGGCACATTTTTGTTATTTTATTGACTTACTCATGTCAAACAAAGAAGATAAAATCGAGGTAGAATGAACTATAATTAAGGCTCTACCTGGTCTGGTATTTGATATTCAATTACCAGAAGAGTTTTGATGAACAATTATCCAATGATACCTTAGTTGAAAGATGAGAAATAACTTTATAAAGCTTATCGAATGAGATAAGGTTTTGGTTGAGTTGTCTCCATATGATTTGACTAAATGAAGGATAGTTTTTAGGCAAAAATAGTTTTTTTCTGTATTTTATCAAAAACAGAATATTTTAATTGATTACTTATTTTGGTTATGAAAGTAAGACCATCTGTAAAACCAATTTGCGACAAATGTAAAGTTGTTAGAAGAAAATGAGTTGTCAGAGTTATTTGTAGTGTTGATCCAAAACACAAACAAAGACAATGATAATAATCAAATATTGTAACAAACTATTTTATATTTAATTATATAACAAAGAATATGGCAAGAATTGCTTGAGTAAATTTACCAAATGGTAAACATGTTGAGATAGCACTTACTTATATCTATGGTATAGGTAGAACTGCTTCAAATGAAATTCTTAACAAAGTTGGAATTGAAAAAACAACAAGAATCGAAACTATTTCAGAAGCTGATTTAGATAAAATCAGAGATGAAATAAAAGAAAATCATGTTGTAGAATGAGATCTTAGAAGATTAATTGCTGGTAATATTAAAAGATTACAAGAAATTAATTGTTATAGAGGTCAAAGACATAGAAAAAGACTTCCAGTTAGAGGTCAAAGTACAAAAACTAATGCTAGAACTAGAAAAGGTAAAGCAACAGCTATCGCTGGTAAAAAGAAATAATATTTTTTCTTTAACTATGAATAATATTTAAAAATTTAATTTATATTATGGCTAAAACTACTATTAAAAAAAGTAAAAAAACTAGACAAATAATACCTCATGGACAAGCTCATATAAATGCTACATTCAATAATACTATTGTTAGTATTACTGATGAAAAAGGTAGTGTTTTAACTTGGTCATCTGGATGATCTGCTGGTTTTAAAGGTGCTAGAGAGGCTACTCCATATGCTGCACAAGTTGTAGCAGAACAAGCTATATCAAAAGCAAAAACACTTCACTCTATTGAGTCAGTTGATGTTTATGTTAAATGAATAGGTATTGGTAGAGAACAAGCTATTAGAGGTTTAATCTCTGGTGGGGTTGATTTAAAAGCAATTTTTGATATCACTCCAGTTCCACACAATGGATGTAGAAAGAAAAAAGTAAGAAAATTATAATTCTTACAATTTATTAAAGAAAAAAACAATTTTTTAAATTTTAAATTTTAAATTTAATTATGAGGTATACTTGACCAAAGAAAAAACTTTGTAGAAGAGAAGGTGTAAATCTATTTGGTACTGAAAAATACGATTTAACTGACTCGAAAAGAGCTCCTCTAAGAAGTAGAAAAGCAAGTGAGTTTGGTACTCAATTGAGAAAAAAACAAATGGCAAAAAGAATGTTTTGACTATCTGAAAAACAATTCGCTTCTTATTTTAAAAAAGCTCAAAATTCAAATAGTGTATGAACTACTTGAGATAAAATGTTACAATTCTTAGAATTAAGACTTGATAATGTAGTTTACAGAGCAAATTTTGCTAGAACTAGAATTCAATCTAGACAATTCGTAAGCCACGCACATTTTACTTTAAATGGTGTTAAGGTTGATGTTCCATCTATTGCTGTAAAAGTATGAGATGTAATTGCATTAAGAGATAAATTGAAAGAATCTGCTTTATACAAATCATTATTAGAAGAATTAGAAGAATTTTCTAAAGCTAATAAAGGTAAAGTAAGTGCTTGTAAATGGATTGATGTTGATTCTAAAAAATTAACAATAACTATATTAGCATTACCTGGAAAAGAAGATTTTGACCAAATAATTGATATCCAAAAAATAGTTGAGTTTTACTCAAAATAATAAATGGTAATTTATGTTATTTTTGTAATCAATTTAAAATATGCACATTATTCATAATACAATAGGTGTTCCTAAAATTACTCAAAAAGATTTAGATAATTCTACTTCTTCTTTCATTGTAGGACCGTTACCAAAGGGGTATGGTGTAACTTTAGGGAATTCTCTTAGAAGAATACTTTTGTCTTCAATTCCTTGAACTAAAGTAACTTGAATAAAAGTAAAAGGAGTTACTCATGAATATTCAACGCTACCTTGAGTTAAAGATTCAATTATTGATATAATGTTAAATCTAAAATGATTGGTATTAGCGAAAAACGATATTTGAGTAGAATGGTTAAAATTAAACAAAACAAAATCTTGAAAAGTTACAGCTGCTGATATTAAATCAAGTGCTTGAATAGAAATAATCAACAAAGATTTATATATTACAGAAATCGATCAAGACGGTTTAGAATTAGATATTGATATAAGAATCGAAAAATGAGTTTGATACTTAACTCAAGAAGAATTATTAGAAAAAGAAGAAGATGTTGAAGTATTGTTACTAGATACTAACTTTTCACCTGTATTAAATGTTAAATATAATATAGAAAAAGCTAGATTCTGAGAAATGATTAACTTAGATTCTTTGGAAATGACTATAACTACTGATTGATCAATATCTCCAGTAAATGCATTGAAATTTTCTTGAGATATGTTAAATTCTTATTTTTCAATATTTAATGAAGAATCTTTACAAGTAGAATGACAATTCATTTCTAATGTAAAAGAATTAATATCTAGAGAAAAAGAAGAAGTTCAAGAAGAGTTAGAAAAGGAAACTTACACTCCAATTGAAATTATGTGATTATCTCCTAGAACATTAAACGCTTTAATTAATTGAGATATACTTTCAATTGAAAAGCTAACTAAATGCACTGAAACAAAACTTTCTTCAATCAAATGATTTGGTAAGAAAGCTATGACAGAAATTAGATCATCTCTTGCTGAGAGAGGTTTAAAGCTTTTAGGTGATGACTAATATATCTAATTTATAATTTTATATACAAATGAGACATAGAGTTAGAAAAAACTTAAAGTTCAATAATAAAAGTTTTGCACATAGAGATGCTATGGAAAGAAACTTATTAACATCTTTTTTCTTACATAAATCTATACAAACTACAGAAAAAAAAGTTGCATTAATCACTCCGATGGTTGATAAACTAATAAATGTAGTTAATACAAAAGATGAAATGAACGCAATTAGATATGTAATGAAATATCTATACACAAAAGAAGCATCATTAGAATTATTTAAAAATGTTGCTCCAAAATATAAAGGAAACAAAACTTCTGGTTTTACTAGAGCTACTACTATTAAATATAGAGATGGTGATGCTGCTAAATTAGTTAAATTAGAATTAGTTTAATATTTACTTAAGTCTAAATAGAAAATGAAAACTATTACTCCAACACAATTAAAAGGTGATGAAAGAAAATGGTATATAATTGATGCAAAAGAACAAACTCTTGGTAGATTAGCTACAAAAATTGCTGTAATCTTAAAAGGTAAAAATAAAGCATCATTTGCACCTCACTTAGATAATGGAGATTACGTTATAGTAACTAACTGTGATAAATTTAGTGTAACTGGTAAAAAATTATCAGACAAAATTTACTACAGCCATACAGGTTACTTAGGTGGTCTTAAAGAAATTTCTTTAGAAAATTTATTAGAAAAAAAACCATTAAGAGCTTTAGAATTAGCTGTTTATGGAATGCTTCCTAAAAATAAATTAAGAAAAGACATGTTATCTAGATTAAAATTATTTACTTGAGATGAACATACTTATGTTGCTCAAAAACCTGAACTTATAAAATAATTAAAATTATTTATGGCAAATAAATATACTTATAACATTTGAAAAAGAAAAACTGCTTCTGCTCAAGTAAAATTATTTGAGGGGAAGGGGGAAGATATGATAAATGGTAAAAAAACTTCAGAATATATAACTAGAACAGATTTGTTTGAAGTTGTATATGCTCCATTAAAAGCTTGTAAAGCTAAAGATGAGTTTTATTTTGAAGTTGAAATTACTGGTTCATGAATTTCAGCACAAGCTGATGCAATTAAATTAGGATTATCTAGAAATTTAGCTGAAAAAAATGAAGGATTTAAAAAAATTCTTAAAGCTGCTGGATTTTTAACTAGAGATGCTAGAAAAGTTGAAAGAAAAAAACCAGGACAAAAGAAAGCGAGAAAATCTCCATCTTGGTCAAAAAGATAGTTTTCTATCTTTGTTCATTATCTGATTTAATCAGCTAATAATGTGAATTAATAAATTATTATCTGACTTAGATCGGGTAATGACAAAATATATTTAATTTATAAATATTGTAGAAATGCCTACTATAAATCAATTAATTAAAAGAAAAAGAAAATCTCCAGTTTCTAAAAGTAAATCACCTGCTTTACAAGTGATTAGAAATTCTATTAGAAAAAAAACTGTTGAGATTGATGGAGGATGTCCTCAAAAAAGAGGAGTTTGTGTTAAAGTAACTACAATGACTCCAAAAAAACCTAACTCTGCCCTTAGAAAAGTTGCTAGAGTTAGACTAACTAATTGATATGAAGTAAATGCTTACATCTGAGGTGAATGACATAATCTTCAAGAACACTCTGTAGTTGCTATTAGAGGTTGAAGAGTAAAAGATTTACCATGAGTAAGATATCATATCGTTAGAGGTTTACTTGACTCTGAATGAGTAAAAAACAGAAAACAAGGTAGATCATTATATGGTGCTAAAAGACCAAAAAAATAGAAACCTTATTTATTAAATAAAATGGAGTAAGTTTAACAATTACTGAAAAATTAAACATTTTATTTATATTATTTATTAATTGTTATTAACAATGAAACAAAACGAACAAATTTCAATGTTTGATAAATTTACTAACTACGTTATGTTAGATGGTAAAAAAAGCATTGCTATGAAAATTATGGATGATACTTTTGAAGAAATCAAAGCAAAAGGACAAAAAAGTCCTAAAGCAATTTTTGATAAAGCTTTAGAAAATATTATTCCTAAAATTGAAGTTAGACCAAAAAGAGTTTGAGGTTCTATATATCAAGTTCCTCAAGAAGTAAAACCAAAAAGACAATTATTTTTAGCTTCAAAATGGATTATAGATTCTGCTAGAAGTAAAAAAGGTGCTTCTTTTGCTAAATTTTTAGCTAATGAATTAATAGAAGCTGCTAATGAAACTGGTACTGCTTATAAGAAAAAATTAGAAGTTTATAAAATGGCTGAAGCTAACAAAGCTTTTGCTAGATTTGCAAACAGATAGTATAATATCTAATATTTATTAATTCATAATTTAACTAAAAATGGCTCACAAGAAAGCACAATGAGCTACCAGTAATGGTAGAGACAGTAATGCTAAGAGACTTGGTGTAAAACTATTTGGAGGACAACAAGTTATATCTGGTAACATTATTGTTAGACAAAAAGGTAATAAATTTTGGCCAGGGGAAGGTGTTTCTCAAGGACATGATTTTACACTTTTTGCAATAAAAGATGGTATTATCACTTTTACACAAAAGAAAAGAGTAAGATTTGATGGTAGAAAATTCGTTGATACTTACATTTCAATTGTATAATTTAAAAAAGTCAATATTTAATATTGACTTTTTTTATTTTATTTTTATAATTTAAGTGTAAAATATATGTTAAAGTAATATATTACTTTAATTCAAGTGAAAAACTGGATAATAGCCTTAAACCAAAAGTACACCAATTAATTGGTGCAACTTGATTAAATTTCTTTATGGAATTAGTTTTACAATCAAATAAAAAAGATATGCATTTATGCATATCTTTTTTATTTGATTATTTCTCATGGCATTGTAAATGCATCGTTTTCAATCATTCTTCAAGGGTATACCAATGTATTAACTCAAGTTCTAACATTATCTCATATTACACATCAAAGCTTTCTTAAGGTACTATCAATTAATTTTCATTTTACCATAACTTTTATGTTTGAATTATCATGTCTCCGATCCATAGATATAAATCATGCAGCAATATTAACATTGTTTCATATAACAGATGATCATATATATCAGAAGTGTTTTGCTTTTGTATTATCTCATATTGATACTTCTTTCACTTCGGTATGTCCTATACAACTATTATCTCAAATTACAACATTTCATCTTAAATGTGCATTTGGTCATATTTCAGAATTTTTTCATATGTAAGCATTTCATTCTATATATGTTCCACTTTTAATTATAGCACCTGATTCTAGTATAATTTTTCATTTAATAACAACTCAATCTTCTATTTTTCATTTAATTTCAGATTCTTTTAATTTATCAAGAAAAAATGAATTTGCTTTTATTATATCCCATGGGTAACCAACATCTATAAATTCTTTTTTAATTTCTATTGCTTTTAAAGGATATCTATTTGCAAACTCGTTTATAGCATCTGTTATTTCGTATTCTCATCTTTTTGAAAGAGGAATATTTTCTACTATATTTAAAATACTAGAATTAAATTTATAAACTCATAAATTTGCCAAATTTCAAACAAATGTTTCAGGTTTTTCTATTATTTCTCTTACATTATTCTCATTATCAACTTTAAAAATACCATATATTTCAGGATTAGGTACTTGTTTTACTAAAGCTCAATATCATTTGTATTCTAAGATTTCTTTTAAATCATTTTTATTAAAAATAGAATCTCAGTTTAATATAATAACATCAAAATCTGATTTTATTCATTTTATTGCTGCTCAAGTTCATTTTTCATCATTTTGTAAATGATATGTTACAGGAACTCATTTAAAATTATTTCCGAAGTAATTTTCTATTATTTCAGCTTTATATTTTACAACTATTATTATTTCTTTTACATATTTATAAATATGTTCTAAATTATGCTCTATAATTGGTTTTCAAAATATTTTTATCATTGGTTTTGGTATAGTATTTGTCAAAGGTCTTAGTCTACTACCTTCTCATGCTGCCAAAATTATTGCTTTCATAAGTGTTTTTTTAAGTTATATTTTTTTTATTTTAAGCTTTTAAATTTTTTTGTAAAGTTTGCTTTAAAAAAATGATTTTTCTCTTGATTTAATCATAAAAAAAAGTATACTTTAGGTATATTTTATGGCTTAAAATAAAGTAAAAATATGTCAGAAAAAGAAGACCTAAATTTAGATTTAGATGGAGAAAATAATATAAGTGAAGAAACTCAAACTTGACTTGATATACCTACATCTATTGTTTATGAATGAGATACTAATAGAAGTATTAGAACAGAAATGGAAACTTGTTATTTGGATTATGCTATGAGTGTTATAGTTTCAAGAGCACTTCCAGATATAAGAGATGGTTTTAAACCAGTTCATAGAAGAATTCTTTTTTCTATGCATGAACAATGATTAAGGGCTAGTGCTAAATTTAGAAAATCAGCAACAGTTGTCTGACATGTACTTTGAAATTATCATCCTCATGGTGATAATTCTGTTTATGAAGCTATGGTAAGAATGGCTCAAGATTTTTCACTTAGATATCCTTTGGTTCATGGTCAAGGTAACTTTGGTTCTATGGACTGAGATAGTGCAGCTGCATATAGATATACTGAAGCTAAAATGACTAAATTAGCTGAATTTATGCTTGCTGATATAGAGAAGGAAACTGTTGATTTCAGAGATAACTTTGATACTACAAAACAAGAACCAACAGTTATGCCAACTAGAATTCCTAATTTACTTATGAACTGAGTAATGGGTATTGCAGTAGGTATGGCTACAAATATTCCTCCACATAATTTAACAGAATTATTAAATGCTATTGAATTTCTTTTAAAAAGTAATGATGTAGAAGAAATAACTGTTGAAGATTTAATGCAATATGTTACTGGTCCTGATTTCCCAACAGGATGAATTATTTACGATAGAGAAGCTATTTTAACAGCTTATTCTACAGGTAGAGGTTCTATTCCAGTTAGATGAGTTGCAAAAATAGAAGAAAATAAAAAATGAAGAAGTGTTATAAACATCAGTGAAATACCTTATGGTCTTAATAAATCTAGTTTTGTTGAAAAAATTGCTGATTTAGTAAGAGATAAAAAAATAGTAGGTATTTCTGATTTAAGAGATGAATCAAATAAAGATAGTGTTAGAATAATAATTGAAATTAAAAAGGATGCATTCCCTAAAAAAATATTAAATCAATTATATAAATTAACACCACTTCAAACTAGTTTTGGTTTCAATATGATTTCTCTATGAGAAAGAGGTAGACAACCAAGATTATATAATCTAAAAGATTTTTTAGTTGCTTTTATTGATCATAGAAAAGAAGTTGTTACTAGAAGAACTATTTATGAATTAAAAATAGCTGAAGCTAGAGCTCATCTTTTAGAATGATTAAAAATAGCATTAGATAATATTGATGAAGTAATCAAAACAATTAGAGCAGCTTATGATGATGCTGAAATTCAATTAATGAATAAATTTAATCTTTCTCAAATTCAAGCTGAAGCAATAGTTGAAATGAAATTAAGAAGATTACAATGACTTGAAAAAGAAAAAATTGAAAATGAATTAGCTGAAAAATTGGCTTTAATAATGGATTTAAATGATATATTAGTTAAACCTGAAAGAATTGTTGCTATTATTTTAGAAGAATTAACTGAAATAAGAGAAAAATTTGGTGATGAGAGAAGAACTCAAGTTAATGCTTGAAAAATAGGTGAATTTAATCCAAAAGATACAATTCCAAATGAAGAAGTATTTGTTGTATTAAGTAAAAATAGTTATATTAAAAGATTAAAAGCTGATAGTTTTAGAACTCAAAGAAGAGGTTGAAAATGAGTTACTACTTGAGCTAAAGAGGATGATGAAATTAAATTAATTATTCCAACTCAAAATCATAGTGATTTATTATATTTTACTTCAAAAGGTAGAGTATTTGGACTTCCTGCTTATGAAATTCCTGAAACTAATAGAATTGCAAAATGACAACCTGTTATAAACTTCATTTGATTACAAAAAGATGAAGAAATTGCAGCTATTATGGATATAAGTAAAGATAAAAGTAAATTTCTATTCTTCGTTACAAAATGATGAACTGTTAAAAAACTTGATATGGAAGAAGTTAAAAATATCAGATCAAATTGATTAAGAGTTTTATGAGTAAAAGAAGATGATGAGTTAAGCTGGGTTAAAACAACTGCTTGAAATGATTCAATTTTTATTGCTACAAGAGAAGGTAAAGCTATACAATTTGATGAAGAAGATGTTAGACCTATGTGAAGAAATGCTTCTTGAGTAAGAGGTATAAGTTTAAAATGAGAAGATGAAGTAGTTGAAGTTGCTATTGTATGAGATGATAGAGAATATGTTTTTATAGTTACTGAAAATGGTATGTGAAAACTAACTAAAATCGAAGAATATAGAAATCAAAAAAGATGAGGTTCATGAGTAAAGGCTATGGCTGTTACTTCAAAAACTGGTAAACTTATTTCTGCAACTATGTTAAGTGAAGAAGATAGAAAAACTAGCGATATAATTTTAATATCAAAAGCTGGTCAAACTATTAGATTAAGTTTAAAATGAATAAGAACAACTTCTAGAGTTACTCAATGAGTTATTCTTACTAAGTTGAAATGAGAGGATGATGGTGTTGTTCGTGCATCAATTGTTGATGAATGAGAAGAAGAAGGTGAAGATTAAAAAAAAGAAAGCTAATTAGCTTTCTTTTTTGTTGTTTACTAAATTTCTAAAATTATTAACATGAAAATATGCACCTCAGATAATTCATAATTCCCTTAATTTAGAAGTAAATCTGTCTTCTCATTTTATATTATAAGTTTTATTATCACTTAAAGAGGATCATGCATTTGTATATTTTAATAATTCACTATTAAGAGAATTAATAGAGTTATTATTATTATTTAGTTTAACATCTCAAGTATTATTTATAAAATTAACTAATTTATTTCAAAAGTTTAATAATTCACTTTTTGATAAAGAATCATCAGTTAAATCAATATTAACATTTCAAATTGCATTAACTAAATCATGTCTAAAGGTCCATACTCATATTAGATTTAAATCTTTAAAGAAAGAATAAAAATTAACTAAATTTTCACGGTACTTTTCATCTTGAGCAAGCATTGCTTCTTCTGGTGTAAGATTTAATTTTTGTTTTCAATTAGGTGTGTTTATTTCTAAATTTCATGAGTTTTGGTCATAACTATAATTTTTATTTTCTATTATATTATTGTTTTCAGTAATATATTGATTATTTATATTATTTAATGTTACTTTATTTTCTTCTGCATAATCTTCAAAACTTAGATTACTTCAAGATTTAACGTAATCAAAATAAGCTGAAATATTGTTTCAAATAGTATCAAAATTATTAATTTCTTTGTATAAATTTAATATTTCTAAAATCTTATTTTGGTCTTCAATACTTGAATTTTTAAAATATTTTTTAATAAATTCATTTTTTAAATCATTAATTTTTTGTTCTCTTTCTTCTCATTTTAATAATTTTAATTCTTCTTTTTTTATTTCAGTAAATTCATTGAATTTAGAAGATATAAGTTCTCTATTTAATTCTTCTTTTCAATCAACCATTTTTATAAAATCTTTTGAAACTTTAGTTAAGTCCATTTCAGAAGCCAATTTTTTAATTTCTTGTTTTTTAAAATCTTTAAAATGGTTAATTATTATTCAAAATATTTCTTCTTTCTTTTTACTATCTAATCACTTAATTCATATTATATTTAATGTTAATTTTTTAATTATATTATCATCTATTTCATTAATATTTTCAATTATAGATATTATATTTTTTATTTCTTTTGCATTTAATTTTCATTCTAATTTTTTGTTTAATCATTCTTTAAATTGATTTATTGTTTCTTTTCATAATTTTCATTTTAAATCATTATTTGATTGCTTTGCATCAACTATTTCAGTTTTTTTATATGATAAATTTTCTCAATTATATATTTTTTTTATATATTCGGCTGTTTTTCTATTTTTTTTATTTATTATATTTATTTTATTTGTTTCTGGATTAATTAGATTTTCTTCAATGTAATCTATTAAGTTAGGATATTCTAAATATATCTCTTCTAAAATTTTTCATTTATCTAGAAAAAAATCCATCGCATTTAAAAAATTGTTTATATCTGATAAATTAAGGTATTTTAATCATTTTATTTTATCTTCTAAACTGTGGTCATTTTTCTTTCATTTTTCATTTAAAAATGCATTTATTACATCAGGGTCAGATAATACATTACTAGGTGTATATAAGATATATCAAGGATAAAGTTTAATTATTGAAATTGAAATATCTTTATGAGGTTTTGCCATAAATAAAAAAGTACTACCATATCATAAATTTCATGACTCAATTAATTTACATATTATTTTTATATTTTTAGGCTCTTTTTGATTTTGAATTAAATAATTTGTAATTATTTCTAAATCTTTATTTTCAATACTTTTGTTTTCTGTATTATCAAAATTATTATATTTTTCTTTTAATTTTTCATATTTTACTTTATCTATTTTATCATATTTTCATATATATATATTTATATCTTGAAACATATCATTTAGTACTATATTATCATTTTTAATTATTGCTTCTATTTTTTCTTTATCTATTCAAAACGATACAGCTTTTAATAAAATCCATGGAGCAAAATCGACTCATACTTTTTTACATAATTCTTCTAAATTTCATTCTAAAGTATTTTTATCAATATTTGTTAATGATTCATAAGTTATATCTATTTTTGGATGAAGTAAAAATTCTTTAAAAAATATTGTATTTATTTCATCTAAATATATTCAATTACTTTTTTCTAAAACTTTGTTTAATAATTCAAAGTCTTGAATTTTTATTATATATTCAGGATTATTTACATAAAAAACTATATTATCTTCTTGATACATTATTTCATCTCTTCTAGATGATGCTCAAATTGGATTATATTCATTACTTTCATTTCATTTTAATAATTTTAACTGTTGTATTAGTACATTTAAAAATTCTTTTTTTCATTCTATTTCTTCTAAACGTTGTTTTAATTTCATTTCAGTTTCACTTAAATTTAAATCATCAGTATCAAGTTTTGAAAAATCAAAATTACCTAAAGAATCTATTTTATTTAATAGTTCTTCTAAGTCTTTTAATTCAAGTGAGTTTATTTCATTTTGATTTAATAATCATTCTATATTTGTTTCTGACATTTTATTTTTTTATTAATTTAAGAGTAATTCAATTTCTATTAGTTCAAATTGTTCTTCTTGTTTTTCAATTTCTATTTTTTTATCAATTTCTTTTTTTATTTTATACTGTTTAATTTCTTGTATTATAGATAAATATTCTCTGTATTTATTATCTATAAATTTATAAAGTATTTCTATTTTTCAGCTTTCTAAAAAATCTAGTAATTGTATTAGTTCTCAATTTGAAAATAATTTAATATTTTTTTTGAGAATAAATTCTAGATTTTTATTATTCATATATCAGATTATTTTAAATATTTTATTTTCTAAAATATTTCTATTATCTATCATATATTTTATAGTTAAATATATATTAAAATAATATCATATTTAATAATTTAAAACAAAAAACAAAGCCTTTTAGGCTTTGTTTTTTAACTTCTAATTTTTTGTTCAAAAGCAGGAGAATCAAATCAAAGTAAATTTCATCTAGGAGCAAAAGAAGAAATAAATTTTTGTTCAATTTTAGTATCTCAAGATTTGTTAACTTGAGCTTCAGCTCAAGAGAATTGAGTATTATTTTTTCTTTCAATATTAGCAACAAAATCATTGATACCAAGAATTGGATTAATAGTCTCTTCTCAAGTAGATTTTAAGATAGCATTAAGAAAAATTTTAGTTTCATTTTCAGATAAATAATTTTGATCAATTTTAAATCAAACTCATTTAATAGATGAAATAACATTAAAAATTTGTTCTTTAATTGGCCATAATTTAGCTAATCAAACTTTGTTAAGAGTAGAGTAAAAATCTACTATATTTTTAAGAGTATCCGGATTATTTTCAACTAGTTTTTGCTCTTCAGTTGATAAATTTAGTGTTTTTTCTCAAATTTGTACATTTCAATTTTCAGGATTATATTGAGCATCTCAAGCATCAATTACTTGATTTGAAGCATTTTCTGTTTTATTTATAGTATCATCAGTTCATATAACTTCCTCTTCAAGTTTTTTCTTTTCAGCATCTAATTTTTTAATTTCATTTCTTAAATTTTCATCTGTATTTAATATTTTTTCTAGATGTTCTTTATAATCAAGTTTTCAATTTCATATATCTATTGATTCTTGTTCAGAAATTTTACTTACTATTTTTAAAACAGTTTTTGCTTCGGTAGCTTTTGTTGTGCTTGATCTAGCATCTTGTTCATGTTTTCTAGCACCTTCAGGATTTCAATTTCTTCTAGCTTCATCTGCTAATCTTGTAGATTCTACAGCATCTCTTTTTCATTTTAACTCTGTTTTTTCTGCTGCAAGACTAGTTGCTCTTTTTGGCGATAATTTAGCATCATATTTTTTATTGAAATCTTCAATTATTTTAAATACTTTATCTAAATTACTTACACTTAAATTTGATTCAATTTCATTTAATGTTTTATCTGTAATTTCTAAAGCTTCTTTATTAGCTTCAATTTCTGATTTTCAATCTTTTATTAATTTTGCTTTAACAGGTTCAAAAAATAGTTTTTTTAAAGCAAAGTCTTTATTTTTTATTTCTTTATCAAATCTTTTAATTAATTCAGTTTTTTCATCTTTATCATAATTTTTAATTTCTTGTAAATTATTTTTAAAATCTTCTATATTTTTAGAAGAATTTAATTTATTAAATAATCAGTTTATTTTTTCTTCTAAAGCTTTTAATGCTTTATCAAATAAATTTATAATTTTATTTACAAAATTATCATCAAAAATTTTATTTCACTTATTATCCCTATTTCTTTTTATAAAATCAAAAATTTCCTGTGTTTTTTCTTCTCAAAACTTTGTTTTTAAATTTCTTGTTGTTAGTTCTCATTTACTTTCTAAAAATCATATATAATTGTTTAAGGCTTTATTTCATAAATTTTTAACATTATTTGTTTTTAATGCAGATTCAACAATAGGTACATTTGTTATGTAGTTTCACATACTTGGATGATATGCATGTATATCTCAATTTCAGTTATATCATTTTTCAAGTCATATTCTTTTAATAATATCATCTTGAAATTGGTTTGTTCTAATTACTTCTTCTTGTGATGAAAATTTAGCAGCATCTGTTGAATCTAAGCTTAACCATCTAGCTGCATATCAAGCTATATTTCATGTGGTATTTTCTCATTTTTTCTTTCTTTCTTCATTTGAAATTGTTAATAATTTTTTTAATTCTGTTTCTGAAAATTCTTCTTTTTTAAAATATTTATCTAATAATTCTTTTTTTTCATTTAATGCTTCAGCTTCTGATCTTGCTTTTTCAGTATCGGTACCTTTCCATTTATCTCAAACTTTACTCCATATATTTTTTCTCTCTTTAATTCATCATTTTTCTGCTAAACTAACTATATCAGATAATTCAAACATAATTTTAGTTTTTTCTTTTTCAGTTATTTTTTTATCGTTATTTATTGCATCAATAATTGCTTTCTCAAGTTCTCTATACTCTTTTATAAACGAGTTTAACATATTGTCTAATTCTTTATATCTACTAGGATTATTTTTACTTTTATCTCTTTCTTTTTTTACTCATTTTGTTAGTTCATATGCCTCTTTAAGAGCGCTTTGTATATCATTATGTGATTCAACTTGTAAAGATAAATTATGATATTCAACTTTTCATATTCATTCAGATTCTTGATGAGGATTCATAGTTTTATATAAATTATATATTTTTATTTATATTATTTTACTATATTTTGCTTTTGAAAGCAAAAATTGGAGCTTTTTTATTTGATAAAAAAAGCTTTTTATTTAAAATAAAATAAACTTTAAAATTAATTAATTAATTTATGCAATATTTAAGCGCAGATATAAGACAAAAATACCTAGATTTTTTCCATAGTAAATGACATGCTGTAATTCCAAGTGCACCTGTTGTTCCTGAAAATGATCCAACGGTTTTATTTAATACGGCAGGTATGCAACCACTTGTTCCATATTTACTTTGAGAATCTCATCCACTAGGTAGAAGATTAGCTGATAGTCAAAAATGTATTAGAACTTGAGATATAGAAGAAGTAGGTGATAATAGTCATCTTACATTTTTTGAAATGCTTTGAAACTGGTCTCTTTGAGATTATTTTAAAAAGGAAAGTATAGCTTACTCTTGGGAATTTTTAACAAGTAAAGATTGGCTAGCACTTGATCCTAGAAAAATAGCTGTTACAGTTTTTGAATGAGATAATGATGCTCCAAGAGATGAAGAATCAGCAACTATTTGGGCTAGTGTTGGTATGCCTAAAACAAGAATTTCTTACCTTCCAAAAAAAGATAATTGGTGGGCTGCAGGTGATACTTGACCTTGTGGACCAGATACTGAAATATTTTATTGGGTATGAACAAGTGAGTTTCCACCAGAATGAAGTAATGTTTGAAATGACGAAAAAAATTGGATGGAAATCTGGAATAATGTATTTATGGAATTCAATAAATTGCCAGATGGTAGTTTAGTTAAACTTCCTGCTCAAAATGTAGATACTGGTATGTGACTTGAAAGAATTACTGCAACTTTAAATGGAGAAAAAACAGTATATAACACTGATATTTTTAGTGAAATTATATCTTCAATTTCAAAAGAAATATGAGTTTCATACAATGATGAAACTATGAGATCAATTAGAATTATAGCAGATCATTCTAGAACTTCTACTGTTATGATAAGTGACGGAGTAATTCCAGCAAATGTAGATCAAGGTTATGTACTTAGAAGACTTATAAGAATTGCTATAAGACAAGCTTATAAACTATGATTTAAAGGTGAATTTTTGAGTATTGTATCAAATACTGTTATAGATAAATTATGAGTTGCATATCCTCATATGATAGAAAAAAGAGAAGAAATTGTTTCTGAAATATTAAGAGAAGAAAAACAATTTTGAGAAACTCTTGAAAAATGATTAAAAGAATTTGATAAACTAGTTTTTGGTTTTAAAATTGCTTTTGAAAGAACAGGTCAAGTTGTTGATACAATTTCATGAGAAAAAGCTTTTAAACTTTATGATACTTATGGTTTTCCACTTGAAATGACAGTTGAATTAGCAAATGAAGCAAATTTAAAAGTTGATAGTGATTGATTTAAAAAAGCATATTTAGAACATCAAGAAAAATCAAGAACTGCAAGTGCTTGAAAATTTAAATGATGATTATCTGATAGTAGTGATGAAACGACTGCACTTCATAGCGCTACTCATTTACTTTTAGCTGGTCTTAGAAAATATTTATGAGACAATGTTCATCAAAAATGAAGTAATATAACTGCTGAAAGACTTAGATTTGATTTTTCTAATGATGAAAAAGTTGAAAAAGATATTTTAGATAAGGTAGAAGCATATGTTAATGATGCTATTAGTGCAGGATTTGAAACTATTATGACAAATATGGATAAAGAAGAGGCTAGAGCTTCTGGAGTAGAATGAAGTTTTTGGGAAAAATATCCAGAAATAGTAAAAGTTTATTCTATGGTTTGAACAAATTGAACAGTTTATTCAAAAGAATTATGTTGAGGTCCTCATGTAGAAAATAGTAAAATAATGTGAAAATTTAAAATACAAAAAGAAGAAGCAAGTAGTAGATGAGTTAGAAGAATTAAAGCGGTTTTAATAAAAGACTAATAAACAAATTAAAACAAAGAAAAACTAGATTTTCTTTGTTTTTTTTGTATAATATTTTGAGTTTAATAATATCATGTATTTATGGGTAAAAATTGAAAAATAAATGTTGTTACAATTGGATGATGAAATTGAAGTTATTGATTATTGTCTAGTATAAGAGATAATGATGATTATAATATATCTGCAATTATTTCTATGAGTGATAGTTGATGATCTACTGGTATTCTTAGAGAAGAATTCAATATGTTACCACCAGGTGATGTTAGAAGAGCTATTATGGCATTATCTCGTGAACATGAAATTGTTAAGCAATTATTTGATTATAGATATGAAAAAGGTTGTAGTGTATGATGACATAATTTATGAAATCTTATAATCACTGCTATGTCTCAAATAACTTGAAATTTTGATAAATGACTTAAACAAGTTGCTAAAATGTTTAAAGTTAAATGAAGAGTTATTCCTGTTACATTAGAGTTATCTCATTTAAATGTAGAACTTGTAGATGGTAGTATTGTAGAATGAGAGACAAATATAGATTTAAAACTTGATGAAAATAGTTCACCTATAAAAAGAGCTTATTTAACACCTGATGTAAATGCTAACTCAAAAGCAATAGAAGCTATAAATAAAGCAGATGTTATTATATTATCATTTTGAGATTTATACACTTCTGTTATTCCAAATTTACTTGTAAAAGGTATAAAAGAAGCAATTAATAAAAATAAAAAAGCAAAAGTTATATATTTTTGTAATTTGATGACAAAACCATGAGAAACTACTGATTTTGAAGCTATTGATTTTATAGATACTATAGAATTGTATTTATGAAAAGATATAATTGATTATTTTGTAGTAAATAATTGATATATTTCAGAAAAATTGGCAGAAAAATATAAAAGTTTAGAAAAGAAAAAACCAGTAAAAGTTAAGTCTGATGATGCTTTTGAATGAAAAAATTATAAAGTAATAGAAGCAGATTTACTTCATGAAAATACTTTTGTTAGACATTCTTACGATAAGATTGCAAAAGTTATAAAAGACATAATCAAAAAGAGTTAGACAATTATAAATTGTCTAACTCTTTTTCTAAATTTTCTAGTTCTTTTTTTTCTTTATCTAATTCTCAAGAATTTTGTGCTTTTTCTAGTTTTAACCTAGCTTTTTCTCTTGCTTCTTCCAAGTCACGAATATATTTTCTAACTTGAGCTTTTGTCATTTTTGGATTTGATCATGCTGGTGCAAATTCAGACATAAGATTTTTTAATTAAATTATAATTTTATACTGATCCTTATTAGAAAACTAAATTATTTCATAATTTAGATCTAATATAGTTCAGCATAAGCAAAGTCAACAATTAAATTTTTTCAAAATTATAATTGCGTCTTAGCTTATATTTCTTTTCTTTCTTTTAGTGCATTAACTAGAGTAATATTATCTGCATATTCTATATATCAACTTGATAATCATCTAGAAAGTCTAGTTATTTTAGTTTTGTATTTTAGTTTTCTTTTTTCTATTTCTAGTGTTATATAATTGCTTGTAGCTTCTCATTCTATATTTGGATTTGTTGCTAAGATTATTTCTACATCATCATCTGATGATATTATTCTTTTGAATAATTCTTCAAATTTTAAATCTCAAATAAAAACTCAATTTATAGGAGAAATAGCTCAACCAAGTACATGATAAACTCAGTTAAAACCTCATGTTTCTTCTATTGTTAATAAATCAAGATATTCTTCTACTATTGCTATTAGGTTTTTGTTTCTAGAACTTGATTCACATATTTTGCATAAATCATTTCATTTATCACATAGGGAATTACAGTTTTTACAAAAACCTATTTTATCTTTTATATTTTTTAAGTTTTCACTTAAATTTTCTATATAATTTCTATTTGCATTTAATAAGAAAAAAGCAAGTTTAGTAGCTGATTTTTCTCATATACCAGGCAAATATCATATAGAATTTATTAGTTGTTTTAAACTTTCAGGCATTTTTTTCTATTAGTAAATTTATTTGTATTAGATTACTAAAAAAAGAGTCTTTTGCAAGACTCTTTTAATAATTATATACATATTGAACATCATTTTTTATAACTAGATAATCTGGATTTTCAATTTTTTCCATATTTTCCATATCACTTTCAGACATTATGTTAGACAAACTTTCAAGTTCAGCTATTTTTACATCCAATTTTTCTTTTTCCATCAATAGATTTTTTTTCTCTATTTCTAATTGTCTTATATTATATCATTTAGTTGCATTTACATTTAGTATCCAAACATAATACAATAGTAACATTGATATTATCGACAATAATGCTATATAAGTCGAATTTACTCAGAAAGTAAATTTCTCTTTTTCTTTTTTTCTTTTAGAAAAATAGTTTTGGCTAAAATCTTTTGTTACTATATTTGAGTTCACGATTTTTATACTTTACGAAATAATGTTTTATATTATTTTTTTTGCAAGTCTAGCTTTTGCACTACGACTTCTTGGATTTTGTTTTATTTCTTCCTCACTAGGTAGAATTGGTTTTTTATTTAATACTTTTAGGCTTTTTTTATGTCCACAACTACAAATTATATCATCACAAATACAATCTCTTGTCTCATCTCTAAATATATTTTTTGTTATTCTGTCTTCTAAAGAGTGAAAACTTATAACAAATATATTTGAATCTTTTTTAAGTAAACTAATAGCATCATGAAGTGATTTTTCTAATACTTCTAATTCACCATTAACTTCAATTCTAATTGCTTGAAAAATTCTTGATTTTACTTTTACTCCTCCAGGAATAATTTCTGATAATTCAAGAGTTGTTTCAAATCTTTTTTTTCTTCTTAATTCTACTATATTTTTTGCTATCTTATTTGCTCCAGGTTCTTCACCATATTTTAAAAATATTTCTCTTAATTCACTATCTTTATAAGAATTTACTATATCAGCAGCAGTTTTTCATTTAGTTTTATTAAGTCTCATATCAAGTGGACCATCTTTCATAAAACTAAATCATCTATCAGCTTCATCTAAATGTAGAGAAGATAATCATAAATCATAATAGATTCAAGTTATTTCTTTAATTCAAATTTTTTCTAGTTCATCCTTTAAGTTTCAAAAGTTTGAATTTATTAAGTGTATTTCTACTTTTTTATTTTTGTTTACTTCTTCTAGTCTAATTCTAGCCAATTCTAAGTTTTTTATATCAGCATCAAATCAAACAAATATATCTCAAGAGTTCATTTTTTCTATCATTTTGCTGGCATGTCATCACATACCTAGAGTAGAGTCTACAATTATATTTTTTTTATCATTTTTAATTTCAATAGAGTCTACTAATTCAGTTAAAAGCACTGAAATATGTTTATTTTCTATATCTTTTATGTTACTCATTAATCAAAAATGTTAAAAAAATGTTAATTTTCAAGAAACTATGTCTATTTATAAGCAAAACTTAATATAGTTTTATTCTTTTTTTCTTAGTTGTCAAAATATCTATAAATAAACAACTAGACAAGTTGTCTAAAATAAGCTATTGATTATTGTGCTATTAAAAGCTAGTTTTTAACATTTTATTTACATTGTCTATATTAAAACAAAGTATATATTTAGAGTATATAAAAAAAGTTTGCAATTTTTAAAATATTACTAAAATAGTAATGTTTTATAATTAAAAATTTATAAAAATGATAAAGATAAAAAATTTAAAAGTTTGAGTTTGAGAAAAAGTAATATTAAATTGAGTTAATATAGAGTTTGAAATCTGAAAAAATTATTGTTTACTTTGAAAAAATGGTAGTGGTAAATCAACACTTTCATCTTTTTTGATGTGACATCCATGATATAATTACATTGAATGAAGTGTAGAAATAGATTGAAAAGATTTATTTTCTTTATGAGTAGAAGAGAGAAGTGCAGCTTGATTATTTTTGTCATTTCAAAATGTACCAGAAATAACAGGTATAAATTTGTGAGAATACCTTAGAATAATTTATAATATTTCATTAAAAAATATAAACAAGGATCAAAAAGATATTTCACCATTTATTTTTAAGAGACATGTTAAAAAATATTTAGATGAGTTATCTATTCCTGAAATATTTTTAGATAGAGATTTAAATGTAGGATTTTCAGGTTGAGAAAAAAGAAAGATAGAAATACTTCAAATGAAATTAATTTGACCAAAATATATAATACTTGATGAAATTGATAGTTGACTTGATTTAGATGCATTTAGAGCAGTTGCTGAAATGCTTAAGAATTTAAGTAGTGAAAATAATACTCTTATTATAATTACTCATTATTTTAAAATCTTGGAATATGTTTCTGTTGATAAAGTTTATGTAATGAAAGATTGAAAAGTAGAAAGAGAATGATGAATTGATATGATTAATGAAATTATGGAAAAAGGTTTTGAATAAAAAAGGAGAGAGCTTACGCTCTCTCACTTGCTAGAAGTCTGAGATATTACTCTTCAGACATAGAAACATCGGAAATATGTATTCCTGAACTTCTTCTTCCGGTTTCTTCAGAAATCAATTGCCGGAGCAATTTGTATGAATAACCAGGTTCAACTGACAGTGAAATTTTTTTCTTTTTGCCAGTTTTACCAGCTTTATAAGTGATTTCCAAAATCATATTCCGCTCCTCAATGAACAATTATCACAAAAGAGCAATCAAAAACGATATATCCCGGATAAAGTTTATAAAATATAATTTAAAATATAAAAATGTCAAATACAGATTTAAAAAATATGAGTATTTCAGACTCTTGGCATTTTCAAGATGAGGTGACATACTCAAATACAATATTAAAATGAATAAATGAAGAAGTTGTTAGACAAATATCTACTTCAAATAATGAACCTGATTGGATGCTAGAACTTAGACTTAAAGCATTGAAAATATTTGAGTGAAAAGAAATGCCAAAATGGTGACCTGATTTAAGTCGTTTAGATTTAAATGAGATTTATTATTTTGCAAAACCAGAGTGAGCTTGAGCTAAAAAAACTTGGGAAGAAGTACCTGAAAATATCAAAAATACTTTTGATAGATTAGGTATACCAGAAGCTGAAAAGAAATCACTTGCATGAGTTTGAGCACAGTATGACTCTGAAGTAGTTTACCACTCTTTAAAACAAGAATTAATAGATGTCTGAGTTATTTTTGATGATACATCTATCGCTGTAAACAAATATCCAGATTTAATTAAAAAATATTTTTCTAAATGTATTCCAATATCTGATCATAAATTTGCAGCATTGCATTATGCTGTTTGGTCATGAGGTACTTTTATGTATATACCAGCTTGAGTTAAATTGACTGAACCGCTTCAATCTTATTTTAGAATGAATAAGAAATCAGGATGACAATTTGAACATACTATAATTATACTTGAAGAAGGTGCAGAAGCACATTATATAGAATGATGTTCAGCTCCAAAATATGATGAAAATTCTCTTCATGCTGGATGAGTTGAAATATTTGTAGACAAAAATGCTCACATGAGATATAGTTCAGTTGAAAATTGGAGTGTTGATACTTATAATTTAAATACAAAAAGAGCTATAGTTCAGGAAAATGCTTATATGGAATGGGTAGGTTGAAATATGTGAAGTTGAGTAACTATGCTTTACCCATGTAGTATTTTATTATGAGACAATAGTAAAACTGATATGCTTTGACTTGCATTTGCAAACAAGGGGCAAAATCAAGATGTTTGAGCAAAAGTTATTCATATATGAAAAAACACTACTTCAAATATAATTTCAAAATCTCTTAGTAAATGAGGTTGAATTAGCACTTATAGATGACTTGTTGATATAAAACCAAGTGCAACTTGATCAGTTTCAAAAATAGATTGTGATGCACTACTTTTAGATAATTTATCTGTTTCAGATACTGTTCCAAATATAATTGTAGGAAATAGTAGTTCTACAGTTGGTCATGAAGCTAGTGCTTGAAAGATAAATGATGATTATTTATTTTATCTAAGAAGTAGAGGAATAAGTGAAGATGAAGCAAAAGCTATGATTGTAAATGGTTTTATTTCTTGAGTAGTAAAAGAATTACCACTTGAATATGCTAGTGAAATGAATGTACTAATAAGTATGGAATTTGAATGAGGTTTTTAATTTTTATTATTAATAAAAAATGAAATTAGATAAAAAAACAGTACTAGATTTAATAGAAAGAAAAGTTGAGAAGATACTTGTTTATTTTTATGATGCTTGATGTTCTGGTACAAAAGTAGATATAAAAGAAGATTTTATAGTAGACGATAGTTTAGAAAAATTAGAATTAAGCAGCAGTCCATTTTTTGTCTATGTAGAAAAAAAAGATAAGCAAAAGTTTGCTTGAGCTATTATCACAAAAACTATAGTTGCAGATCATACTTGAAAAGAAAAAATTCGTTATATATTTAATAATGAGCAAGTAAAAGATAGATGTGGTTGTGGAAGTAGTTTTAGTTTTGGTAAAAAAACACCTAAATTTGATTTAAGTAAATTAGATTCATTAAAAAATAATTTTAAAAAATAATGATAATTAAAGAAAATTGATTTTATGACATAAGTGATATTTTAGATTTAGAAATAGTAATTAGTAAATGAATTACTGTTTGAATTTATGATTCATGAATAAATAATAAAAAAATATTTTTAGAAGAAAATAGTTTTTTAGATTTTTTTTCATTTTTAGAAAATAAAGATAATCACAAAATAGAGTTTTTTCAAAATGAAAATAATTCTATTTTAAATGTAAAATATTTATTATTTTCTAAAAATGATGAAGTAATAAAATCTAAAATTTATTCAAAGATTTCAAGTTCTTATTCAAAAAGTGATGTGAAAATACTTTCTCTTATTTGAAATAAGGGGAATATAGACTTAGATTGAGTTATAGAAATAGATTCTGGTTTTGAGAAAATAATATGACATTTAAAGGAAGAAAATTTGTTTTTGAGCGAAACTTGAAAAATGAAATGAATACCAACATTACTTGTTAGAAGTGATGATGTAGAAGCAAGTCATTCTTGCAAGATTGAAAAAATAAGTGAAAAAAATTTATTTTATTTAAAAAGTAGGTGAATAGATGAAAAAGATGCACATATATTACTTTTAGAAGCAAATGTTAAATCTATATTTTCTTGTTTATCTATGATTGATAATATTTTTTATGAATCATTAATAAATAAAATTGTCTATTCTATCAAGGAAAATTAATAAATTTTTTTTGATTTATTTTTGTGAAACTATATAATGTATACCATATTTATAAACTAAAATTCTACTAATGAAAAAAGCTATTTCTACATTTTTTTTACTTTTGATTTGTTCTACTTCTTTTTCAGTTTCATTTGCTGAAAGTGTTGATTTAAATACTACAAGTACTTGAATAACATCTACATGATTAACTTCTACTTGAGAAATAATTAAAATTGAAGAAAATATTGATTTAACAAATACTGGTAGTGAAATTGATGAAACTTCGTATATTTATTATTATGGGCAATGATGTAGTCATTGTGCAAATTTAGATAAATATTTTAAATGAGTTTGAGCATATGAAAAGTTAAATATTACAAAAAAAGAAGTTTATTTTGATGATAAAAATAGACAAGAAATGATGGACGAATGAAAAAGACTTTGATTAAATGAAAGTGAAATTTGAGTACCATTTTTTATAATAAATGAATCATGAGTTGAGACTCCTTTAATATGAGATGGTCCGGTTATAGAAAAATTAAAGCCAACTTTATGAGAAGTTCCAGAAAATAAAAATAAAACTATTATTTTTACCATATTAATAGTTCTTGCTATAATTATTCCTGTTTTTTTAATAAAATTATCAAACAAAAATTAATATGAAAAAAATATTATTAGTGCTAATTTCTTTGTTATTTGTTTTTTGAATTGCTAACGCAACTTGAGATACTGAAGTAATAATTTCATTAAAAGATAGGTTAGATTTCTTTTGGATCTTGGTTCCAGCTGCTATATGAGATAGTATAAATCCATGTGCATTTGCTGTTATGTTTATATTATTATCATCAATTCTTAGAGAACAATGAAATAAAAAAACAGTAATATTAGCCTGAGCATTATTTACACTTTCTGTATTTATTAGTTATATGGCTATGTGATTATGATTATATAGAGCATTAGCAACAACTGATAGTGTTTTTTATTTAAAATTAGTAGTTTGAATACTTTGAGTTTTTATATGACTTGCTAATTTAAAAGATTATTTTTGGTATGGTAAACTTTTTAAAATGGAAGTTCCAGATAGCTGGAGACCTAAAATGAGAAATTTATTAAAAAAAGTAGTTTCTCCTATGTGAGCATTTTTTGTTTGATTTTTGATATCATTATTTTTACTTCCTTGTACATCAGGACCTTACTTAGTTGTACTTGGTTATTTGGCTTCTGAATCAGAAGTAATTAATACATGGTGATATATTTATATACTTATATATAATCTAATTTTTATTATCCCAATGATAATAATTACACTACTTATAGGTTTATGATATAAATGAGTTGCTGAACTTAGAGAATATAAAGAATTAAATGTTGAAAAATTACATTTAGTAACATGAATAATTATGTTATTACTTTGAGTTTATATTTTATTTGATATTTTAGTTTAATTTTATGTACAATGATACAATAACATTTTATAGTAAAACTCCTCCTAATAAATGAGTATTAACTGATTTTACTATAAAACATTCTGAAGATAATAGTATATGTTGAGATGATTTAGAAGTATATTTAAAAATAGAAAATAATAAAGTTACTGATTTTTCATTTTCTTGAGAAACTGCAATTATTACAACTGCTTGTGCTTCTATATTTTGAGAATCAATTATATGAATGGATCTTCAAGAAATACTTGAAAAAAAATATGATTATATAGAAGAACTTATTTGAATGCCAGTTTCTCCTAGAAGAAAACAAGCATCAGTTCTTTGATTATTGACTACAATTAATGCAATTCATAATTATTTATGAGATTTAAAAACAATAGATTTTGATGATTTAATAATAGACTAAAATATGATAAAATTATCAACAAGAGGTGATTATGCAATAAAGACTATTATTTATTTATTAAAAAATAATACTAGTCTTGTTAAAATATCTGAAATTTCAACAAATCAAAAATTATCAGAATCTCTTCTTAGAAGAGTAGTAGCTGATATGGAAAGAAATTCTATTATAGAAACTATAAAATGAAGAAATTGATGAATTAAAATATGAAAAGATTTAGGATCTATTTCTATTTATGATGTATTTTTATCTGTATGAGAAGAGTTATGAATTAGTGATTGTACTAAATGAATGTATTGTGATAATCATGAAAGTTGTCAAACTACGAGTTTATATTCTTTGATTCAAAAATCTTTTAATGGAGTTTTAAAACTTTATACTTTAGATAAAATAATAAAAAAAGAAAGCTAATTTAGCTTTCTTTTTTTATTATTATGCAATGTCTAATTTAATAGAAGGTCCCATAGCGTTACATACATAAACAGTATTTATATATTTACCTTTTGAACCAACTGGTTTAACATCATTTATAGTTTTTAAGAAGTATTTTAAATTTTCTTCTAATTTATCAGCACCAAATGATAATTTACCAAAAATAGAGTGAACATTACCTTGTTTATCAGTTTTGAATTCAAATTTACCAGCTGCAATTTCTTTAATTACACTTAATAAATCAGGAGAAACAGTACCAGCTTTTGGATTTGGCATTAAACCTTTTGGACCTAAAACTCTAGCAATTTTACCTAAGTTTCTCATCATTGAAGGAGTTGCAATACAAACATCAAAATCTAAAGAGATTTCTCATTTTTCAATTTGTTGAATTAAATCATCACCACCAGCAACTAATGCTCCAGCTTTTTTAAGTTCAGCAGCATCACCTTCTGTAAAAGCACAGATTCTTGATACTTTACCTGAACCATTAGGTAGAGTTATAGTAGTTCTAATCATTTGATCAGCATATTTTGGATCTAGATTTAAGTTGAAATGAATTTCAACAGTAGGGTCAAATTTAACAGTGTTTGTTTTTTCTAATAATTCTACTGCTTCTTTAACTGAGTAAACTTCTGAAGTTATTAACTCAACAGCTTTATTATATTTTTTTCCTCTTGCCATTTGTATAGTTTTAAAAAATAAAGGTAATAGCGAACTTTATATAGTTCTTCCTTGTAAGGCTGGCAAATTATATATAAAAAAATAAAAAAGTAAAATTAATTTTACTTTTTTATTTCAGGAATTATATCTTGAGTCTTTTATCAAATTAATTTTTATCAACTGGATCATAGCCTCATTTATTCCATGGCATACATCTAAGAATTCTTCAAGTTCATTTTATAGTTCAAAGTATAGCTCATTTTTTTTCAACTGCTTCTATCATATATTGGCTACAAGTAGGGATATGTTTGCAATAGGGGATATTGTTATTTGCTTTAGCCCAAATAGAGTGATCTGGTGAAATATATTTTTGATATTTTTCAACAATAGATATTATTATTTTTTGTCCGTTATTCATATTTTTAAATTAAAAAAAAGTTCTATTATTATAATAGAACTTTTTTATTATTTTACAAATTTTACAATTCAAGCAAAAACTTGTGGATTTGAAACAGCTAAGTTTGATAAAACTTTTCTATTTAATTTAACATTTTTTAAGTATAAAGCGTTAATAAGTTTAGAATAACTTAAACCACTTTCTCTAGAAGCAATGTTAATTCTTACATTCCATAGTCTTCTGAAATCTCTTTTCTTTCTTCTTCTACCAATGTAAGCATTAGTACCAGCTTTCATCCAAGCATTTCTAGCATTAACAAAAGATCTAGATCTTAACATTCTATATCATTTGTTTGCTTTTAAGATTTTACTATGTCTTTTTTTAGTCATCAGACCTCTTTTAACTCTAACCATCTTAATTTATTAATTATTAATTTAATATTTTAATCTCATATTATATATGAGGCATTTGTTGTCTAATTTTTTTAGCTTCAGTTCCTGAAACAATTAGACCATATTTATTTCTACCTTTAGCTTTTTTACTTTTATCAGATAGTAAATGTCTTTTACAAGCTTTTCCAAGTTTAAATTTACCGCTTCCAGTAACTTTAAGTCTTTTTTTAACTCAGCTTCTAGTTTTTAAAGTCATATTTCTATTATTAGAATTATAAAGATTATTTTATAGGTTTTAACATAGCCAAGAAAGTATTTCAATTTTTTTTAATTGGTCAATCAAGTTTATAGTATTCTGCTAAACTATTTACAAAAACATTCATTTTTTCACTTGCAATGTTTTCATATTGATTTTCTCTTCATTTTAGCATTAAGCTAACTTTTAGAGGATGTCATCATTTAGCAAAACCTTCAGCTTGGTTTTTTCTTACTTCTAAGTCATGTTCTCAAATTTTGAAAGTTATCCTTATATTTTTTAAGTCAGGAGCTTTTCATTTTTGTTTACTTTTTTGTTCTTGTTTTTTTTGTCTATATAAAAATTTACCGTAATCAAGAATTTTTATTATACTCAAATCTCATTTACTTCACATTTCCATTAAATCTAGTTCTAATGCTTTAGCTTTTTCTCTAGCTTCATCCATAGACATTTCTCATAGGTTTTCTCATTCATCATTAATTAGTTGAATTTTGTTTGCCCTGATTTCATCATTTAATAGTCTTCTTTTCTCTTTCAAGATTGGTATATATTAGAAATTAAGATATAGATTTTAACATTTTAACAAATTTTGCTTTTTTTCTTGAACCATTGTTTGCGTGAACTATATTTTTTTTCACTAATTTATCAATGATTGATTGTAAACCAGATTTTGTGTTTTTACCATCTTTATCTTTTTGGTTTGTATAGATAGCTTTAGCAGCTTCTAAATCTTTGTTTTTTATAGCTTTTTCAAAAGCTACTCTAGCTTCTCTATAAAGTGATCTATAATGATCATTTTTAGATTTTCTTTTTTGATTTTGTCTTAATTGTTTTTTTGCAGACGCTAATATTGGCATAAAAAAAAATTTATTTAAATATAAAACTATTATTATTTGTTTTGATTAAATAACCATATTTGAGGATTGGGCTATTAAATCGGTCTCTTTTGTGCGGCAATTATATAAGAAACTATACAAAAGTCAAAAGATTTTTACATAAAAAAACTAGGATTTTTAACCTAGTTTTTTTATCTAAGTTCTCATCAAATTTTAGCAACATTTTTTACTATTTCATTTATCAAATTTGCTTTATCTTTATCATCAAGAGTTTTTTCAAGTGATTGTATATAAATAGTGAATAATAAACTTCTTTTTCAAGGTAATTTTTCTTCATTTTCATATATATCTATTAAATCTACTTTATTTATTATGTTTTTATCAGTTTTTTCAATTGCTAATTTTATTTTACTTGCTTTATTATCTTTATCAATAACAAAGTTCAAATCAAAATTATTTTCTTGAAAACTTGATATATCTTTTGCTTTTATAGTTGAATAAATAGCACTTTCAAGTGATTCTATATTTATTTCAAAAAATCAGATTCTTGAATTTATACTGAAATTATTTGCAACTTTTGGATTTATTTCTCAAATTATTCATACTTGTTGTCATCTAACTATTATTGCTCAAGTTCTTCAAGTATGAGCATATTTAGGTAGAGAAGTAGTATTTTCATATGAAAAATTAAGTACACCTATATATTTTAAGAAATTTGAAACAGTATTTTGAATATCGTAATATGCAATATCTTTGTTTATTATTTCAACTCATGATAAATTATAATTTTCAATTACATCAGTTTTGTTTAAATTAAAAACTTTTTCAATTTCAAATAATTTCATTTCACTATATTCATTTATATTTTTTTCTAATGATAACAATAAATTAGGGATTAAACTTCATCTAAGATGAGTTAATTCTTCACTTAATGCATTTTTCATAGGTATAAGATTTTCAGTAGTACCTAATGTTTTTTTCATTAAATCATTACTAACAAAAGAATATGTATACATATCAAAGTATCAAATACTTGAAAAATAATTTCTCACATCATTTTTTATTTTATATGTATTTGTTTGAGCAACTGCTCACATATTTATTTCAGGAATAGTTGAAATTATGTTATTGTAACCAGTAATTCTAGCTATTTCTTCAGCTATATCAGCTTTAAAATTTAAATCCTTTCTCCAGAATGGAATCAAAAGTTTATCATCTTTTTTTTCTACTCATAGATTATTTAATATTTTTAATACTTCAGCTTCACTATAATTAGTTCAAACTAATTTATTTATGAATTTTAAATCAAATAAAACATTTATTTCCTTTTGTTTTATAGGGTAGATATCATCAAATGCAGAGATTTTTATATCTTTTAGATTTTTTTCAAGTTCAGAAACTATAAGTGATAATCAAGCTTCTTGCATGCCATTAACTATATCTTTTTCAAAAACATTTAATGCATCAGTTCTAACTCATAATTTTTTTCAAGATTTTCTAATTGTCGCTTGATCAAAATTTGCAGATTCTATTATTATATTTTTTGTAGTATTAGAAACAGCAGAGCTTTTTCATCCAATAACTCATCCAAGAGCTAGTATTTTTTTATCATCAGCAATTACTATATCTTCACTAGATAATTCATATTCACTATCATTTAAAGCAACGAATTTTTCTCAGGCTCTCGCATATCTAATAGTTATATTTCATTCTATTTTATCTGCGTCAAAACAATGAGTTGGTTGACCATAAAGGTATAGAGAGTAGTTTGATAAATCTATTAATAATCATTTAGATGCTATATCACTACTAGCCAAAACTTGTTTTATATAATCTGGACTTTCTATATTTGCTACATTTTCAACTTTTAATCACATATATCTAGAAACAACTTCAGTTATTTCATTTTTAATTCATAAACTTTTAATTCATGAAAAATCTTTAATCTCATAATTGAAATCAAATTTTTCTCAAGAGATAGCATATATTTCTCTTATTATTCAAATGTGAGAAAATAAATCGGGTCTATGATTTATTGCTTTGTTATCTATTTCTAATATTTGATCATCTCTTCATACAATTTCATCTATTCAAGTTCAAGTTTTAGCATTTACAAATGATAAATCAAGAATTTCTTTTTCGTCTTTTGCCGGAAATTCATTTTTTAATCAGATTTCTTCAGATGCACAAATCATACCATAACTATCAACTCATCTTATAGCAGTTTTTTTCATAATAACTGGTTCTCATTGTCCATGCCATAAAACACTTGCTCATATTTTTGCAACTGCTACACCTTGTCAAACTTCTAAATTTGAACCTCAACAAACAATTTGAATGTCTTCGTTTTCTCAAGCATCAACACTGCAAACTCTTAGAGAATTCGCATCAGGATGTGCTTCTATTTTTGTAATTTTTCAAAAAACTATGTTTTCAAAATCTTTTTTCTCAGAATGTATTCCTTCTACTTCAGCTGTATGCATAACTAAATCTTTTGCTATATCATCAGCAGATTTAATGTTTTTAATGTATTTTTGTAAAACTTTGTAAGAGATTTTCATTTTTATTCTATTATTAAACTTAATGTATGAAATATATGCAAAAACCTGAAAAAGGCAAGAATAACTAAAACGATTGCTAAATATTTAGCAATCGTTTTAGTTATTCTTTCATATATATATTGTTACTCCAGGATTATTAATATCTATACTATTTTCATATAGTTCATAGTCTGTTTTAAAGTTTCTATTTATATTAGACTTCCATATTTTTCACCATACTTTTATTATTTTTTCAGGCATTTCTCAATCTGTGTCAAACTTTTCATAAATTCAATCATTTAAAATTACAGATTCATAATTTTCATTATTAGATTCTCATCAGATAATTAAATCATAATTTCATTCTAATAAATTAAAATTTCAATTTTTATCTAATTCATAATTATGATAAACAGCATATATTTTTTTACCATCTAATCATAAATTATTAAAATGTCATTTAGAATAAAAATCACTCCATAATTCTCAAATTAAATTAGAGTTTTTATTATTTGTTCTTATTTTTATTCATTTTATTTCCATAATTTTTTTTATATACTATTTTTAATTACTTGTTCTATTTCTATAACTAAAGCTGGATTTTCTCTTAAGAAAGCTTTGCAGTTTTCTCTACCTTGTCCTAATTTAGTTTCTCAGTAAGAGTAAAATGCACCTGATTTTTTTATAACTCCACTTTCAGAACCAATATCAAGGATTTCTCAAACTTTAGATATTCATTCATTAAACATTACATCAAAACTTGCTTCTTTGAAAGGAGGAGCAATTTTGTTTTTTATTACTTTTACAACTGTTTCACTACCCATAACTTCTTTATCCATTCAAGCTCAAGCTTCTATTTTTGCTTTTCTTCTTATATCTAATCTTTGAGAAGCATAAAATTTTAATGCATTACCTCAAGTAGTTGTTTCAGGACTACCAAACATAACTCATATTTTCATTCTTATTTGATTTATGAAAATAACAGTACAATTTGTTCTATTAATTGCTCATGTTATTTTTCTAAGAGCTTGACTCATAAGTCTAGCTTGTAATCACATATGAGAATCTCACATTTCTCATTCTATTTCTGCTTTTGGAGTAAGAGCAGCAACAGAATCTACAACTATAAGATCAACAGCTCATGAATTTACTAATTTTTCAGTAATTTCAAGTGCTTGTTCACCATAATCTGGTTGAGATATAAGTAAATTATCTGTATCTACTCAAATTTTTCTAGCATATTCTGGATCAAGAGCATGTTCTGCATCTATAAAAGCTGCAACTCAACCTGCTTTTTGAATTTCTGCAATAGCATGAAGTGTAAGAGTTGTTTTACCAGATGATTCTGGTCAATATATTTCAACAATTCTTCCTTTTGCATATCAACCACCTAATGCTAAATCAAGTGAAAGAGAACCAGAACTGAATGTTTCAACTTTTTGTTTCATTCATTCATCTCATAATTTCATAATTGATCATTTCCCAAATTGTTTTTCTATCATTGCTAATGCATTGTTTAAAGCTTCTTGTTTGTTCATAATAATAGAGTTAAAAATAATGTATACTTAATTAGTATATAATGAGTATATATCTGTATATACTTTTGTCAAAACTTTTTTCTATAAATCTTTTATTTTATAGTTAGTTTTAAGTCATTCTTTTGTTCATATTGCGACATTTGTACCATTACAAATTTTGCATAAAAATTTATATCCATTTGGATTTGGTCTTTCAGTTTCAACAAGTTTTCTACAATCTTTACAATAAAAAGATACATCTCATCTATCATCTGAGAAATAATCTCTTTTATCAAATTCTTCTATATTTACTAAATCAGAAAAGCTAGACATGTTTTTAAAATTAAATTATTAAAATAAACTCATTATTTCTTGTTTTTTTTCTTCAATTTTTATTATTTTATCTTTTTGTAGTTCTATGAAACATCTTAGTGTTGCTTCTACATCTACAAATGCATCATGTGCTCAAATAAAATATTCTCAAAAAACTTTTTTATGGAGTTCTCAAAGTTTAGGATATTTAAATCTATTTCAGTTTCATTCTAATGCACAATAATCAACAGTTGTTTTCATTGTACATATTATTTGTTTTGGATTAAATTTATATTCTAAATTTAATCTTTTTAGTTCCAACTTAATCATATCAATATCATATTCTATATTGTGTCAGATTATTATATCTGGATCATTTATATATGAAATAATTTCTTCAATTAAATCTTCTATAAATGGAGCATTTTTTACATCTATATCATATATATGATGAACTTGACTAGCAGCATAGGGAATAGGAGATTTTGGATTTATAAGTATATTTACTTTTTTTTCTTCTATAAATTTACCATCTTTTATTTCTCAAAGTATTCAAGCAAATTGTACAATATGTGGTTGAACTTCCAAAGAAGAATCTTTTTTATTTATAAATCAAGTTGTTTCAGTATCAAATACAAATATTTTCATTATATTTTTTTATATTATTTAAAAAATTTGAGAAAAAATAATCTCTTTTTGGTTCTTTATATATTACAAAATTGATGTCTTTTGTAAAGCTATAAAATAAAAAAAGCCTCTTTTTAGGAGAGACTTTTTATTTTTTTAATTGATAGTAATTTCTACCTACTCTTTCTATAGCTTTTTTATTTTGTAAATTCATATAGATAGTAGTTTGTTTAACATTTCTTATTTTTAGAACTTCTTTAGTAATTTCTTCAGTACTCATAGGTTCTCAGTTTTTTTCAAGAATTGAAGAAATAACATCTAGTACAGTACCTGGATTAAATCCCCATTCTTTTAATGCATATATTCATCTTCAAATTAATACGAATTCATTATTTCTAATTAGCTCATTATGAATAGTATTAACTTTTACTTTTTCTTCTAACATTTGTGTAATTTTGTTTGAAATTTCAACAAAATGCATAGGAGTTTTTTCTTTTTTCATTACATAAATTGCTTTATCCTTAAGAGTTTTAGGATTAAGGATTTTCCATTTTGTAAGTCAAACAAGATTTTCTTCTCAATATACTATATCATCAAATAATTCTAAACTAGAATCAATAAATGTAATAGATACTGGTTTATTTAATCAGCTTAATACATTTTCAAAAAGAGAGTTTTTAGTAACTACATCTTTTTTCTTTTTTAACACCTTTAATGCTTCTTTATAAACATTTTCAATATCAGATTTTGATATATTTGGTAAATAAAAATATATTTGACAACCTAATTTTTGTTTAGATTTTTTTATTTCAAAGTCACTTTGAATAATCATTTCTAAAATAGAATGATTTGCATCAGAGTCTATATTTAATTCTTTAATAACATTATTAATTAGTTTGTCTTTTGACATAACACCTCAATGTAATTTTAAGAATTCAATAGAAACATTTTGAATTTTTGTTAAAAGAGTAGCTTTAATAATTCTACCTATTTTTTTAATTCAAGAGTCTTCAATTTGTCTTACTCTTTCTCTAGTAATTGACGGCGAAAAAGAATTACCTATGTTTTGTAGGGTTTCTTTATCTCAATTTAATCAAACTCTTCTTTCAATAACATTTTTTTCTTTTTCAGAAAGAGATTTTAGTATATCTTCAAAAGATTTTACTATAATTTTATTATTTAAAACTGCATTGTTCATCTAAATAATTTTAATGTTAATTTTATATAATATATAATTGCTTTTAATAAAAAGTCAAACTTTTTTATTATTTTAAAATGGTAGCTCCATATTATTTTTCTCTTTTATTTTTTCTCTGTTTTGACTAAGTTGCTCTAAAATAATCTCAGAGTTAGTTTTTTTGAAATCTTTTCTTATCAAAAATCATGCAATTAAAATTAATAATCCAGCTGTCATAGACAATATTGGTCAATTTCAATAGACAATATTTTGTCAAAGTGTTGATAATCAAATTGCAAAACTTAAAGCAATAATACTAAAACTTATACTTATTAATCATGAATTTATAATTATAAAATGATTTTTAAAATTTAAATCAGTATATAATTTTAATTTATCTCTATACGAATTTGATAGTGTTAATAATATTGGAATAATAAAAATTATTAAAAGTAAGTATCAAATATTTCATGAAATTGTATTAAATGATGACCAAGTTATATTATTGTCCTTATCTATTACCCAAGGTATAAATAGGCTTATAATTCAAAGCAGACTTCAAAATACTACAATTTGGTTTTTAACTGGTAAATTTAAATATTTAAATTTTATATTTTTTAAATTACTTAAAATTACTTTTTTTATGTCTTTATTTTTTCTGTTCATAATTATTTATTTTGTAAATAATGTAAAAACTTTAATAATATTTGATATTTTTGCAAATACTTTATAATAAATTCAATTAATTTTTATTTATATTTGATGAATAATAAAATCGAAATAAAAAATTCCTTTTTTGAAACTACATTTTTTATTATAAGTTTTGTGCTTTCATTTTTCAGGTCACTACTTGTTTTTTTTAAATCTATGAAAATGAAAAGTAATATTTTCTTTAATTTTTTAGATTTTATATTTAAAAAATGGCCAAAGTATTTTTGGAGTAAACCAAGTTTGTACAAATTGTTTTCTTTTCCTTGAAATTTATTTAATTATCTATTTAAAAAATAAACATGAATTTAAATAAAAAAGCTTTTACATTAATAGAAATAATGTTGTGAATAGTTATTGTGTCTTTAGTAATTGTTTGATGATTTGAATCATATACAAGAGTATGATTGTGAAAAATTAATTTGATGGAAAAGTCAAATATGCAAAAAGATAGTTTTTATTTTAGTGAAAAATTATTTCAAATAATTAAAGAAGGTTGAACTCTTGATTATGAAGAATATTTTAATAGAGCAACAGTTTCAACTTCATTTTGAAGTTGACATTATTCTACTGAAACTTGATTTTGAAATTTTTGAAGAAATTGACTAATTAATACAACAACTTATTGAGATTGATTTTATTATTGTATTAGTAAAAATACAACAAAAATGTCTGCTATTTGATGTGTTACTGATTTTAATACAAATATAACTTGAACAGCAGGTGCAACAAGAAATATAAATTATACTTGAGTTAGACAAAGGTATGGACAATATAGTTTTCAATTTATAGATTATAATGTAAATTTTGATAATGATTTCTGAGATGAAGATTGAGATTTAGAAGTTATTTGAGATGATGATGATGAATTTTTATGAGATTGACCAATTTCATTTACAGCTTGAAATGATATAAAAGAATTATATCTTATAAGTTGAAATAAGAAAAATAGAACATTAATTAGATGGAATGTTAATAGAGACCCTGATGCTCCTGCAATTCAAACTTGTTCAATAAGTTGATTAAATGTTATAACTTGAGATTGATGTAGGTGAACAGTAGAATTTTTGAAATTAGAATGAGTTGATTGGTGACTTGATCATAATAGTGCAGTAATTGATACTACTCAAAATGATTGAGTTGTTGATACTTGGTTAATTGATAAACAATTTACTTGATTATCTAATTTAAATACACTAAATTCTATAATTGCCTGATCAAATTCTAATAATTATCGGAAACCTCTTTTCCCAACTTGAATTAACGTAACAAATTTTAAAGTTTTTCCTTATCCAAATGTAGAAACAAAATATTTTTGGAAAAACTCTAATATTTCTTCAAATATATCACCATATGTAATTTTGAATTTTAAATTAAAGCCATCATGGGAAACAAGAAATAAATTGAAAAATAGTTGAAGAGAATTAAATTTTAATACTACAATTAATTTAACAGATATATATAGTAAATAATTTTTATGAAAAATAATAAAAAAGCATTTAGTTTGGTAATAGCTATGTGACTTGTATTGATAACAAGTCTTTTAGCATTTACTATTTTAGAATTTATAGTTCCTTTCTCTAGAGATATTAAATGAATAGAAAATTCAACTAAATCTTATTATCAAGCAAATAATTGAATAGAAAGATGATTATATTTTTTTTCTAAAAGATCAGATTCTCAATCAAGAACTGAATTGACTAGAGCTTATTCTGTAAATATAGATTATAAATTTTCAACAACATCTTCAGGTGTTGTAATTCCGGCTACGTGAAAATGAAATAGTAGCTTTAACAAAGATTGGGATACTTTAAGTGTTTCTGATCCTATACAACTGCTTATATGATATGCTTTTATATCAAATCTTGCAACATTAAGAATTGATTTCAGAGTTCCTGATTTAAATAATGATCTAATATTATGAGAAACATTGGATTGAACAACAACACCTATGGTTAACTGGCAGTTAATAAGTGAAACAGATACTTTAAATTCATTATCTACAACAGTTTTTACTGCTGATAATATTAATAGTTGAGATATGGCATTTTCTTGATTAAATGGTAAGAAAGTTAGTGATTCTTCAACTGTTTCTTTTGCAACTTTTTTTTGAACTAATAATTGTAATACAAATAAATGTATATTAAAAATTTCTGTTATTGATGATTTAAAAACTTGATCTAAAACTATTCCTTTTTTAGAGTGGAAAATTACTACTTGAGCAAATTCTTTACCACTTCGTTATTCAACAGTCGAATCTATATGAAAATCTAATTGATTTAGTAAAAATTTACAAATTAGAGTACCGCAAGAAACAGTTTCAGAAGCTTTTGATTTTACTGTATTTCAATAAAAAAATAAAAGTATCTTCATAATTTTCAATCAAAAATTATTTTGATACTTTTTTTCTTAATTATAAACAACAAACAAATGAAAATATTTACAATAGAAGAAAATGATGCTAATGGTAGACTTGATAAATTTTTGAAAAAATTATTTCCAAGTGCTAGTATAAGTTTGATTTATAAACTTAATAGAAAAGATAAGATTAAAATAAAATTTGAATGAAGTGAAGGTAAATTCAAAAGAAGAGATAATGAATATAAGCTTCAAGTTTGAGATGAAGTTAAGATATTTTTAAGTGATAGTGAATATGATTTATTAACAAAAAGTACAAAGGCAATTGTAGAAGCACCAT
Source organism: uncultured Candidatus Altimarinota bacterium (assembly GCA_937864295.1). Classification (GTDB taxonomy): domain Bacteria; phylum Patescibacteriota; class Gracilibacteria; order BD1-5; family UBA6164; genus JABWCI01. The sequence goes on from CALMJA010000025.1 coordinate 40,520, forward strand.
TGTGAAAGAATGATAAATTATTAAAAGAAGATATAGTTTTTGAAGATGCTGATTTACTTGTTTTAAACAAACCATCATGAATAAATGTGCATCCTTGAGATCATAAAACAAAAGAAACAAATATTATTGCACAAGTACAAGATTACTTATGAGACAAACTTAATAGTCTTACATTTAAACCTAGTTTAATTCATAGAATTGATAGAGATACAAGTGGTATTTTACTTATTGCAAAGAAAAAAGATATTTTAGTAAAGCTTGTTTGAGATTTCAAAGATCATAAAAAAGTTAGTAAAACATATTTTGCTTTGGTTTTAGGTAGACTATCTAGAAAAGAGTGAACAATTACTAAAAAACTTGAAAGAATTGAAGATGCTCAAAATGAAAATAAAGTTAGAGTTAGTGAAAATGGTTTAACAGCAGTTAGTCATTTTAAATTAATTGAAGAATACAATTTAAATACTCCAGAATGAAATGTAATAATTTCTGCAGTAGAAGTTAGAATTGAAACTTGAAGAATGCATCAAATAAGAGTACACATGGCTAGTATTTGAAATCCTGTTTTATGAGATAAAGCATATTGAGATAAAAAAATGAATTCTTATTTAAGTAAGAATTATTCTTTAAGTAGACAAATGTTACATGCATGGAAAATATGATTTTTTCATTATGCTAGAAATAAAGAATTTTCTCTTGAAGCTAGAATCAAACCAGACATGCAAGAATTTATAGAAAAAATAAAAAGAGCAAAATAGCTCTTTTTTTAGTTGATAAAAAGCAAAATACTTGTATTATTAATAAAATATTTTTTTAAAAATCTTTATATGATTTGATTTATTTTAAAATTGATGCTTACTAGATGATTATCTATGAAAAGATGGAATAATTTCCCTAGAATAGAGGATGTAAGCCATATGGATAATGTTGGATATGTTCTTCATATTGCATTGTTTTTATCATATTTAGAAGAAAAAAATGGTAAAAAAGTAGATAGGGAATTTTTAATTAAAAGAATTATTTTTAACTCTTTTTCTTATCTTTTGATTTCTGATATCAATTCTTGAACTAGAGAATACATAAAACAAATCAATGAGAATATATTTTCTCAAATAGAGAAAATTGGTTATGATTTTATATTGTCTATGGATGCACCAGAAAGCATAAAAAATGACATTAGAGACACTCTTTACAATGATAGTGATAAGAAGTTAGAATTACTTATAATAAGTGTTGCAAAGAAGTATGCATGATTAAATGAATGTCTTGTAAATCATAAAATATACTCTGATATTTATGAAGTTCCTCTTGATCAAATAAATAGTTTTTTGTATACAAAAAGAAGCGAATTAAAAAGTCTAGATTTACTTTTATCAAGTGAAAATTATAAAAGATATTTATCACATATTAGAAGATTAAATCATTCTATGAGATGGAGTGGTCAAACAAGAATTTTCCCAATTTCTGTTATGTCTCACTTAGTTGTTATTACTTTTATTTCATATGTTCTTTGAAAAATAGAAAATGAAAATGGTTCAAATCTAGATTTAAAAGAGCTTATGTTAAAATCAATTTATCATGATATTCCAGAAGCTATAACTTGAGATATAATAACTCCAACAAAAAAATCTGTAGCTTGATTTGAACATGTTTTGGAACAAGTAGAAATAAAAATGATGGATGATTATATATTTTCTTATGTTGATAGTGATTACAAAGAAAGTGTTTCTTCATATATGCTTAAACCTTTTGAATGAGAATTATGAAAAATAGCAAAATATGCTGATACATTTTCAGCTCTACTTGAAGCAAAAGTTGAGAGAAATTATGGTTGAAAAAACTATAGTGAAATATATAGAAACATCAAAAAAAGAGTGAATAAAATAGAATTAAAAAGTATGGATTATATGTTAAAAAATGTAATTGATAGTTTTGATGAAAAAATAGATGATGTACATTTAACTAAATAAAAAAAATATGAAAACTTACGATAAATTTCTTGATTATTATGAAGAAGTTGTTAGATGAATAAATAGTCCACTAGAAGATGAAGTAGAATTTTTAAAAGAGGATTGTATAAGAGAATATAATCCTGAAGCAAAAACTATTTTGGAACTAGCTTGTGGTACTTGAAGTGTAGCAAAAGAATTTATAAAAGCAGGTTATGAAGTAACAGGTTTAGATATAAATGAAAATATGCTAAAAAAGGCAGAAAAAAATATCTGAAAACAAAATCTTGTTTTATGAGATATGACAAATTTTGATTTATGAAAAACTTATGATGTAGTGCTTTGTAATTATAATTCTATTTGTCATCTATTAACTTGGAAAGAGTGGCAAGATTTCTTTACTATGGCTTATAAACATTTAAATAAAAATGGTATTTTAATTTTTGATATAAATACACTTTTTGAATTTGAAAGTATAACTCGTGATTTTGCACAATTTTATACTTTTTGAGATGATGTAGTTTGTCTTGAAATGTTTAAAAAACAATCTCATTTTGAATGGCTTATAAAGATATTTAGTCATAAATTGGGTAGTGATTTTGAATTAATTACAGAAGTAGTAAAAGAAAATTCTTTTCCTATTTCAAAAATAGAAAAAGAATTGAAAGAAGCTTGATTTAAAATACTTGAAAAAGTAGATTATCATTATGGACAAGTTAGTGCTGAGAGTGAAAGGGTATATTTTATATGACAAAAATCTTAGGAATTTCCTAAGATTTTTTGTTTGGATTTATAAAAAAATTTAATTCTCATCTCATAGCTTCTACATCAGCCCAAGATTTTGTTTCAAAATCAATAATTGCAACTCCTAGAGTATCCATACCTAGATTTTCATTTTTTGTAAAATATCTAAGTAATCTAGTGATGAAAGGGTTGTGTCATACTATAATAGCAACATCTTTTTTATTTTCGATTTTTGTAAATAGATTTAAATAGTAATCTAATTTTTCATCCATATGAAAATCATAAATTCACTTGTCGTAAACTATTTTATCATTTTCTGCATCTAATTGTTCCCAAAGTCATTCTAAAGTTTCTCTTGTTCTTTTTGCATCACTACAAAAAATAATATCTGATTTTATATCTAATTTTTTAAGCAATTTTTGCATAAAAATAACTTCATTGTTTCACTTTTCACTAAGAGGTCTATCAAAATCAATCATAGGAGTATTTTTAAATCCAGATTTTGCATGACGAACAAGTATTATAGTTTTCATAATTTAAAAATAGATTATAAGTAATTTAAATATATTTATTTATTATTATATTGCAATTTGCAGCAAAAAATTATAATTAAATGGAGTATTTTTAATATAAAAAATATGCTATACGAAAACATAAAAAAAATATTGAAAGAAAAGGACATTTCTTTTGATGAAATAGAGCATTGAGAATCTCAGAGTTGTGAAGATTCAAAGAGATTTAGAGATGAGGCTTGTCTTGAGGGAATTGGTAGTAAAAATATAGTTTTTCATGCAAAGTGAGAATATTATCTTGTTACTACGATTTGAGATAAGGAAATAAAAGCTAGAAGATTTAAAAAAGAGTTTGGTACAAAAGATATCAGATTTGCATACCAGGATGAGATTAGTGCTTTGCTTTGAGCAACTATTTGAAGTATTCCACCGTTTTGATTTCAAAATATAACTATAAAAATATTTGTAGATAAAGAGATATTTAATAGCGAATATTTTATGTTTAATCCTGGAATTTCTACAAAAACTATTAGAATTAAAACTCCAGATTTAAAAGAAATCTATCTTTCTTTAGAAAACCAAATTAAACTTTTTGAGTTTTTGGAAGAAGAAACAATATTTGAAGAATTAGCTTAATATTTAAATAAAAAAATATGAATGTAGATATTATTTTACAATTATTGCTTGCAATGTGACTTTGAGCACTTGTGTGAATGGAAAGAGGTATAAATGAAAAAACTAAATTACTTAGTAAATCATCTATTTCATTTTGAGATATTAGAACATTTGCACTTTTATCTTTACTTTGAGCTATGAGTACTTGGTTAACTATGGATTCAAGTAATATTTTCTTTATAGCTGGAACACTTTTTATAATATGACTTTTTATAGTAGTTTATTATTCTTATAGTATTTATAAAGAAAAACAATTTGGTTTAACTACTGAACTTGCTTCAATTGTTACATTTTTTCTTTGAGTTTTTGTTATGCTAGGTTATGTTCAAATAGCAATTATTATGTCTATAGTTTTGACATTTTTACTTTCATCTAAAGGTTTTATAGAAAAAATACTTGAAAAAGTAAGTAGAGAAGAATTAAATAATACTATAAAATTTGCAGTTATATCAGTAGTTGTTTTACCACTTTTACCAAATGAAAAATTTTCTATTAGTGATATTTTGACTTATATTTGATATACAAATCCTTTAAATAACTCTATTGTAAATCTAGAATTTTTAAATTTTTATTGAATCTGGTTTTTCGTAGTTTTGATGTCAGCAATTTCTTATGCTTGATATATAATGAGTAAAGTTATAGGTGAAAAATGAAGTATTTTGGCAAGTTGAGCTATTGGTTGACTTGTTTCAAGTACAGCAGTTGCTGCATCTATGTCAGAATCAAGTAAAAAAGATTTAAAAAATACTTCTATGTATGTTGTTTCAACTCTTCTTGCTTCAACTATAATGTTTGTAAGAGTAATAATTATAGTGTTATTTTTTAATATAAATATGCTTTCTTCGATCATTTATCCAAGTCTGTTTATGCTTTCTGGAATGGTTTTATATATGGTTTATTTCTATTATAGTTCAAAAAATAGAGAAGCATCAAATAATTCTAATTTAAGTTTTGAAGAAAAAAAATATAAGAGTCCTTTTAGTATAGTTCCTGCTTTAAAATTTGCATCATTTGTACTTTTTATCAAATTCATAGCTTGAGTTTGAGCATTATACAAAGATGTTTGGTGAGATTATTTTTTCTATGTATTATGAATTATATCATGATTAGCTGATGTAGATGCTATAAGTCAAACTATGGCAGTTGATGCAGTTGATTGAAAAGTATGAGCTGAACTTGCAGCTATTACTATAATAATAGCTGTTATTTCAAATAATTTAGTTAAAGGTTCTATTGCTTTAAAATTCTGAGAAAGGAAATTTTGAATTTCAGTTATGATGTGATTTGTAGTTTCTATGATTATGTGAATAATTGGGATGGTGTTTTTAAAAATAGTATAGATAAAAAGTTCTAGATTTTCTAGAACTTTTTGTTTATATTTTTTGAAAAAAAGAGAATAATTTGTCCTTTTGTGATCAAAAGAGACCATTCTGTACTTTTCACATGAAAAGTACCAAAAATGCTTAAGGATTCGAACTTTCGCAGAGAATTGATTTAAGTTTTATCTCTCGTATCACGGCGAAATCTCACCCTTAAGAATCCCATTGATACATATCGAAAGATTTTTAATGAAATTAAGATAAGATTTGCAATATAACACTCAATGCGAATTTTCATCTGTTTTGCGCTCATTGCGGATTTTTAAGGCTGCATAAGCCTTAAAGACTTTTGGTACCTTTTGGTCACAAAAGTACATATAACTTTTTACAAAAGTACATATTGTTTTCTTTTGCCTTTAATTATATTTAAAATATAATCACACCATATTAATTAATAATGAAAAATAAATGAAATTTGTATTATCAACAATAGCTTGAGTAGAAAGTATTGCAAAAAAAGAAATAGAAAAACAAGGTTGAGTTATAGAAGAAACTATAGATAGACTTATAACTTTTTCATGACCAGTTGAACTTATTCCTAGAATAAATTTATGGTCTAGAGTATGAAATAAGATGTATATTTTACTAGCAGAAAAGGAAAATGTAGTTACATTTGATGAACTTTTTGATTTAGTTTCAACTATTTCTTGGAAGAGTTATTTTAAAAAAGATTTTCCTATTATGGTAAAATCAAACTCTACTAGAAGTGAGCTTTTTGCTGAAAGAACTATTCAAAGTTTGACTAAAAAAGCAATTGTAAAATCAAGAGTTTGAAATGAGGCAATAGTTGATGAAGATACTTCTTTAGAGAAAATGGAAATTTTAGTTTTAGTTATTGATAATAAAGCTAGAATTTTATTAAATACTTCTTGAAATGCTTTGCATATGAGAGGTTATAGAAGTAAAGCTTGAGAAGCTCCTATAAAAGAATCTCTTGCTGCAGCTCTTGTTTTGTTATCTGGTTGGAAATTTAGAGAACCATTTTATGATGTTTTCTGTGGTTCTTGAACTATTGCAATTGAGGCTCTTATGCTTGCGAAAAATATAGCACCAGGACTAAAAAGAAAATTTGCTTTTGAAAGATTATGATTAGTAAATCCTGAAATAACAGAAAATGAAAGAGTTTTAGCTAGTAAAAAACAATTTGCTTGAGAATATATAATTAGAGCAAGTGATATAGATCCTGAGATGATAGAATTAGCAAAAGAAAATGCTAGAATTGCATGATTAGGTGGAGAAATAAATTTTGAAGTAAAAGATTTTAAAGAATACTTAGATAAACCTATTTCTTGAACTCTTGTTTCAAATCCTCCTTACGGAGAAAGATTAAAAGATGAAAATTTAAAATCTATGTACAATTCAATAGATAAATTATTTAGACTTAATCCAGAATTAAATTGATGAATTATTTCAAGTTTTATGGAATTTGATGATTTAATTAAAAAAGAAACATACAAAAAAAGAAAACTTTATAATGGTGGGGAAATGTGTTATTTTTGGAAGAAAAATATATAATTTTATTTTTAAAAAATGGCTGAAATTTGAAGACTTTTTCCGAAAGATTTTGATAGTAAACTAAAAACTTGAGAATATATTTTGATAGATTTTAGAACTATAGAAGAAAAAGAATATTATGGATATATTGAGTGAACACATTTTTTATACGATGTTTATAGACCTGAAATAGTTTCACAAATTGCTTCACTTGATAAAAGTAAAAAGTATTTAATTTATTGTTTTCATTGAAACAGAACTCAAAGTGTTTTAGCTTATATGAGTGAAAATAATTTTGATCATGTTTATGATTTAGTTTGATGAATTGAATATTGGGAAAATTATGGATACAAATTAAAAAAAGACTAGAATTTCTAGTCTTTTTTTTGTAATTTACTTAGATATAAATCTACTATATCTTTTGTTAATTTTATATTTTCTAAATTATTTTCATTTGTTATTTCATCAATTTTTTCTTGTAAAAATGGAGTAACAGGTCTTCATTTCAATCATAATTCAGATATAGAATCTAAATCAATTCATCTAAAAACTTCAAATAAATATTTTACTTTTTCTATTTTATAACCTTTTGTTTTAAATTCTTTAATATCAAATTTTTTTGTACTTTGTTTGCTATTTTTTATAAACCACATTAATAATTTTTTTTGATTTTCTTCTGCAACTTTTTTCATTTTCTCTATACCATTTATTGGTTCTTGAGTTGTTGCTTTTAGTGTAGATTGTCTAGTTGTTTCATCTCTTAATTCCCAGTTTAATGCTTTTCTTATTGCTCTTGTAAATGCAGCAAATGAAGTGTAATTAAATCAATGATTATTATGATTTTCCCAAATACTTTGCATAGAAATTTTTTTTCAATAATAGATGAATGCTAAATATTTTACAGGGTCTACTTTTTCTTTATATTCACTTTCTAACCATGTTTGAAAAGATTGTAATTTTTCGTACATAACTTTTGTTCATTTACTAGCAGAAAAGTTTTCTAGAGATAATTCTATACTTGTTATATCCAAATATGCTCAAGCTCCTATGTTTAATCTTAAAGGGTTAAAGTCACTTGGATAAGCTTCTTTTTTAAAATTTTCTTCTTCTCCTAATTTCATATAATTAATTATTGTTAAGTTTTACTTATATTATCATATGTTGAGATAAATGTAAATTATTTTAATTTTTATATTAAAACATATATGAAATATTTGTAAAGTATATAAAAATATGATATATTTATTAAAATATAATTAAATTTAGATAAATATGTTTGAATATGCAAATATAACTTGGGAATTTGTATGAATGATTGCACTTGTTTTTAATATAATTTCATACTTAGAAAAAAATGACAAGATGATGTTTATCATGCTTGCTATATGTTCGTTTTTTTATTGAATTCATTTTTTATGATTATGACTTTTAACAGCATCAGTTATAAATTTTTTTGATGTATTTAAAAATTTAGCTGTTATAAAACACAAGAAAAACATTAAACTTTTTTCTATATTTGCTATTGTTTATGTTATTATTTGATTTGAAACAGGAAATTGAGAAATTCTTTCATATTTATTAACATTGTGATCTATTTTATCACTTTTTGCAGCATTTTATTTCAGATGAATTTCTCTTAGAATAGTTTATTTAATAGTTACATTTATATACTTTTTTTATAGTTTTGCTTGAAATTCTATATCTTGAACTCTCACATCATTAGTTTTTATAATTACTCTTTCTTCATCTATATATGTACTTTATAGAAGAAGATGATTTTGGTGAAAAGTTAGGTATTGTAAATATCTATTACATAGAAAATGGATAAGATTGTTTGCTTCTAGACATAGAAGACTTAAATTTTTAAGATATTAATATGAAAAATACTTGATTTATGTATGATGTATCAATTAATTGAGATTCTGAAGTTTTAAAAACTCCAAGAGCACCTTGAAATACATCAATTGAAAATGAAAGATTATCTGTTGTATTACATAATTCTTATCTTTGAGATTATGTCCCAGATACAAAAATTATATCTTCAGATACACATTGATTTTTAACTCATCAAGAATTAGTTAATTGATGAAATCATATAGATTTAGCTATTGAATCTACAAAACAAGATGTTATTGATTTACTTGAAAAATGAGTAAGGATGCAAAATGAACAAAAAATTCTTTTTGATATTTTTTGAATGCAATGAATGATAAATCTTTTCAATTATTATTTTAAATGAACAAATATTAAAAAATTTTCAGATTTATTGTTACCTGCAAATGCAAAATATTTACAATTAATGCACAATTTACCAACAGAGGCACTTGTTCAGATGAATAGTGATATAAAATCAAAACCTTTTGTTGCATATAATATACTTAGAGATGATAAATGAATACTTCGTTTTATAGATACAGATTATAGACCACTTGATATTTTTCATCCTTTGAATTTAGTAGGGAATTGGATTACTCAAAAGGCTTTAGCTGATATAAAGATAATAGGAAAATAAAAAAACTTAGAATTTTTAAATTCTAAGTTTTTTTATTATTTGTACTTTTGTGACCAAAAGGTACCAAAAGTCTTTAAGAGGAATAATTTTCGCATACAATCTACCAAGTTTTATCTTTCGTTTCACGGCGAAATATTCCCCTTAAAAATCCCATTGATACATATCGAAAATTCTTAACTTTTAATTTCAATAAATATTATTTTATCTCTTTTATTTTCTATTGTATTTTCTAATATTTCTTTTTTCTTTTCATAATAAATATCCATATTTTTTTCTTTATCATAATCTATAATATTTATATTGAATAAAACTATAAATAAAAAATCCCGTTTAGGCAAATAACTATTTATTTTATCAGGAATAGTTTTTAATGCTTGCATATTCGTTGGTCATTTTATTTCAATTGCAATATTATCAATTATTATATCTGGTCTAGAGTAATCAATTGATTTTTCTATATCTAGATTTGGATAATTATTTTTTAAATATCAAGCTAATTCTATTTGATAAGGTTCTTCATGATTATAACTTCTTAATGGTTTAAATCCTCTAATTTTTTCTTCTATTTCTAATATCAATTGAGGGAATTTTTCTTTTTGTTCTTCTATTATAATTTTCTTTTTTTTCTTTTTATAAATTATTATTAAAACAATAGATATAATTAATATTGGTATAAAAATTTTTGTTAGTAATAATATATTATCTATATTTGGTTTAATATAGTTGTTATATATTCAATAAAATCATAATAAAAATATCATTATAACTATTGCAATTAATTTTGTTTCAGCATCATCTTGTTTTTTGCTTTTATAATTATTTCTTTTTTTGTAATATTTTTTATAAGCCATAAAAAAATGTTATTATTAAATTTAATTAATAATAACATTTTTATTTATTTTTTGCAAAATTACACTCTCGTAGTATTTCCATCAGTTTCCACTTCTCAATCAACTACTCAATCATCATTTTTAGGTGCTTCTTGTGCTCCTGGTTGAGAGTATAATTTTTGTCCTACTTTCATCATTTCATCACTTAATTCTTTGCTTGTAGATTCTAATTCATCTTTACTAGCATCAGATTTAGCTAACACTTCTTTTACTTTTGATACTTTTTCTTCTACAGATTTTTTGTCAGCATCATCTATTTTATCAGCATTATCTCTAATCATTTTTTCAGCTTGTGCAACTGCACTATCAGCATGATTTCTAGCATCTACACCTTCTTTTTTCTTTTTATCTTCTTCTTTTTTTGCTTCAGCTTCTTTTACAAGTCTATCAACTTCAGCATTATCCATACCAGTTGAACCTTGTATAGTTATGTGTTGTTCTTTTCCTGTACCTTTATCTTTAGCTTTTACTTTAAGTATTCAGTTTGCATCTATATCAAAACTTACTTCAATTTGAGGAACTCATCTTGGAGCTGGTGCAATACCATCAAGCATAAATTTACCCAGTGGTTTATTATCTGCAGCCATTTCTCTTTCTCATTGTAATATATGAATTTCAACACTTGGTTGATTATCTACAGCAGTTGAAAATGTTTCAGTTTTGTTAGCTGGAATTGTAGTATTTCTAGTAATCATAGCTGTTCTAACTCAACCCATAGTTTCTATACCAATAGTAAGAGGGATAACATCTAATAATAATACATCAGTTACATCTCAACCAATAATTCCGGCTTGAATAGCAGCTCAAAGAGCAACAGCTTCATCTGGATTTATTCAAGCATTTGGTTTTTTTCCAAAAAATGCTTCTACTTTTGATACTACAAGTGGAACTCTAGTTGATCCTCAAACAAGTAAAACTTGGTCTAAATCACTAGCTTTTAATTTTGCATCTTCTAATACTTTTTTACAAGGAGTTAAAGATTTTTCAACTAAATCAGCAATTAATTCTTCAAATTTTGTTCTAGTAATTGTCATCATTAAGTTTTTTGGACCACTAGAATCAACAGTTATATATGGTAGGTTTATATCATAACTAGTTGTACTAGATAATTCTTTTTTAGCTTTTTCCGCTTCATCTCTTACTCTTTGAAGAGCCATTGGGTCATTTCTTAAATCAATTGCTTGTTCTTTTCTAAATTCATCAATTATGAAGTCAGTTATTTTTTTATCAAAATCATCTCAACCTAGGTGAGTATCTCAGTTTGTTGCTAATACTTCAAAAGTACCTTCTTCAGATAATTCAAGAATTGATATATCAAAAGTACCTCCTCATAAATCATAAACTGCAATTTTTTCATTTTTACCTTTTCAAGCACCATAAGATAGAGCAGCAGCAGTAGGTTCATTTACAATTCTTTTTACTTCAAGTCCAGCAATTTTTCAAGCATTTATTGTAGCTTGTCTTTGATCATCATTAAAATATGCAGGAACAGTAATAACTGCTTCAGTTACAGTTTGTCCTAAAAATTTTTCAGCATCTTCTTTTATTTTCATCAAAACATGAGCACCAATTTCTTCAGGTCTTACTTCTTTACCATCAAATTTAATCAAAGCTTCACCATTTTTACCTTTAACTACTTCAAAAGGTACATTTTTAATTTCATCAAGTACTTCATCATATTTTCTACCAATAAATCTTTTAGCAGAAAAAATAGTTCCAGCATGATTTGTGATAGCTTGTCTTTTAGCTGGAGTACCAACTATAATATTTCCATCTTTATGAGCAACTATACTAGGAGTTGTTCTATTTCATTCTGCATTTGGTATAACTTTTGCTTCTCAACCTTCCATAAAAGCAACACAAGAGTTAGTAGTTCATAAATCTATTCAAATAATTTTTCCCATATTCAAAAAATTAAGTTTTAAAGTATTTTAGTGTCATTTTTATATGACTTGCATATATATTATCAAATTATTTTTTAATGTCAAAACTTTTTAGCACTTTTTTACATTATGTGCTAACTATCTAATTTTTGTGTTTTAAAATATACTATGATATAATTTATTTAACTTAATATTTTATATGAAATTATGGATGAATTAAATATAGAAAATGAATGAACTTCACTTCAAGATATACAATTTTCAAATGAATTTGATAAATATGTTTATTATTTAGAACAAAAAAGAAAACAAATTGACGATTTGATAAATTAAAAAGCACGCCTAGGCGTGCTTTTTTGTTTCTGATAGAAATAGACTCAGGCGGGAAAAAGGCTTAGTTGTGTACCAGCCAATTCCTCAAGAGCTATTTCTTCTCTTCTCCTTTTTTCTGCTTCTTTTCTTGCTTTCATCATCGCAATTTTTTCTTGCAAAACAGCAATGATTTGTTTTTTCCTTTCTTGTTGTTCAATCGTCAAATTTGACGATTTACAAAGTTCAGAATACTCTGTGTAAAGACATGAAGCCTCATGATCTTCTTTACACAAAGTATCGATGTTGCCACCTGGTAAGGGAAGTGAAAAACCCCAACCAAAGATTGCAAGTCGTGCCTGTTTCCCGGACATTTTGTACCCCCAAAGGTTAGAAAAAAAGTACTTATTTTATATATCAAAAAAATAAAAAGTCAATGTTAATTTTTATTAATATTTATTATTTTTATATTTTGAGTACAATAATAAAAGTATAATAATTATTATTGTAAAAATGATTAAAATAATTAGTTTCGTTGATAGTTTTAAACATTATGAAGAACCTATAAAAGAGTTTCAAAAGAGATTATGAAATTTTGTAGATTTTGTTAAAATAAAACCTAGTAAAAGGTCAGAAATAAATGAAATAATAAGCGAAGAAACTATAGAACTAAAAAAATATTTAGAAAAAACAAAAGGGTATAAAGTACTTCTTTATATAGATAGTAAAACAATGGATACTATTGAATTTTCTAAATTTATAGAAGAAAAACAAATGAAATATAGTGATATAGTCTTTATTATATGATGAGCATATTGAGTTGATTATGAAACAATAAAAGAACAAATTGATTTTAAAATATCACTTTCACCTATGACATTTCCTCATGCACAAGCTATAATGATGCTTTTTGAACAAATATATAGAGCGAAATGCATAAAATCTGGAGTGAAATATCATCATTAAAATATATAATCAAAAAAATTATTAAATTGTCACTTTTTTTTATTTTCTCGTTATATTGCATATGGAAGATCTAAAAATTATGCAAAAATGTTTAGATTGAGATCTAAATTATTTTTGAAATATATATGATAAATATATAGATAAAATACACAATTTTGTTTATATAAAAACAACAAATAAGGAGGTTACTGAAGATATTGTCAGTGATGTTTTTCTAAGCGCTTTAAAAAATATTAATTCTTTTAAAATAGAGGATTGATCAAGTGTGCAAGCTTGGCTTTATAAAATTGCATATAATAAAGTAATAGATTTTTATAGAACAAATAAAGAACCTGAAGATGTTTGAGATTGTTTAGAAATGTCTTGTAATAGTGATTTTTCTCAAGATATTGATAATAAAGATAAATTGAAAGAGGTTTTTAAATATTTAGAGACAATTAAAAAAGAACATAGAGATATACTTGTTTATAGGATTTGGGATGATCTATCTTATAAAGAAATATCTGATATTACATGACTTAGTGTTGATAATTGTAAAAAGATAGTTTCTAGAACTCTAAAAACTATAAGTGCAAATTTTGTTTTACTTATTATGATTTTACTAATTTTATAAAAATGAAAAATTTTTTAAAAGAATTATATGATAATTTTCCAGAATTAGAAAATTCTAAGGAAAAAGTAGATAAAGCAGTTTATTATTTAAAAGATAATAAGCCATTTTATGCTGCATCAAATGAATTTAAGACTAAATTAAAAACTAGGTTAGAAAATATTACATCTCTAACCTCTACAAAAAAATCAAATTTTTTTATTTTTGCAATACCAGTTTTTAGTTTGCTATTTATAGTTGTTTGATTTGCTTATTATTTTAAAGATATAACTTTTTTAAATGATAAAACAAATATTTCTGTTTGAAATCCAATTGAAAATTCAGTTATGAAAATGCAAGTTGTAAATAATGATGTAATTGAAGAAACATTTGTAGAAATTTGAGAAGATTTGTCTTTAGATAATACAAAGAATACTTTTATTAAAACAGAAAAAAATATAGTAAAAAATAGTGATAAGGAAATTGTTGAAAATAAGGTTGATTTAACAATTAAAGAACCAATTATAGAACTTAATATTGAAGAAAATATAAATGAGGCTACTATAGAAAATGATGATATATTTAACTTTTTAGAAGCACTTTGAGAAAATTTAGATGATAATCAATCTTTTGGCTCTGATGTAAGTAATATGTGATGAAGTAGTTTGAAAATGATGTGAGAATCTGCTCCTATGATTATGTCAGATTCTGTATCTGAATCTGAATCTACTTTTATAATGGAAAGTGAACCTATTTGATTTGAAGATTTTTGTAAAAACAATATTTGAACTATTTATGAAGCAGGAGATGAGAAAATTTGTAGAGTAGATAAAAAAGAATGTTTATCAAGTAATTATGTAAATTGAGTTTGTGAATTTAAAGAAATAAAATAAAATAAAAGCATAAAATTTAAACAAATTTTATGCTTTTTTGTCACTTTTTTATTTAAATGCCGTTTTATTAATTGTAGTATTTTATTTTTTAATAAAAAAATTATGAAAAAATCTTTTTTATTATTATGTACAAGCTTGTTTGCTTTTGCTCCTACATATGCAGCATTAGAGGATAATTCAATTGAAGCAGAATTGGACGCTCAAAAAGTAAAAACTCTTAATACAGATTTTAAATTAAAATCTTTTGAGAGCTGTCAAAATATGGAAGATGTAATGGGTGATTATATTAAAGAGTATTGGAAAAATAATAAACAAAATTATTATAGATATCCAATGATGTTAGATGATGTTATGTTTTGATCTATGGAAAAATCTGAAGAAGCTGTAATGGAAACTTCAAATGTAGTTGCTGATCAAGCATCAGGTTCTCCTGCAACACCTGATTTTTCACAAACAAATAATCAAGTAGTTTGAGTTGATGAATCAGATATCATAAAAACAGATGGTAAATATATATATTATTTTAATGATAGTGATAGTTATGTTTATATCGTTTCAGTTGCAAATAAAGAAATAGTTAAAAAAATAAAAGTTCCAAAAACTTTTTATTCTCCTATTTTATATTTAGGAAACAATACTCTAACTATTTTATCTAGTTGATATTCAAATCAAGATTATTCAGCTAAATGATATTATATAAATAGAAATGATAAAACATATGTTATAGTTTTTAATATTGCAGATGTTAAAGCTCCAAAATTAGATAAATTATATATTACTGATTGAAGTTTAACTCAATCAAGAAAAATAGGCGATTATATATATATAATTTCAAATAACTATTTTAATATACCATATTATACTTTTAAAAGTGAAGATGATATAGATTTTTCTGTGTCAGATATAATGCCACAAAAAATAGATATCTCAAAAACAAGTATAAAAGCAAAACAAAATTTAAAAGTTAAATGAGCAGTTGCACCATATAATGTAACTTCTTGAAATGTTGCTGATTGTACTAAAATAAGTTATGTTTTACCTGATGAAGAAACAATAAAACAATATGATTTTAATCCAAGTTATAATGTAATTTCAGTTATTGATACAAAAGATACAAGTAAAAAAGTAGAAACTTCAGTTATTGCTTGAAGTAATAATCAAATATATATGAGTTTAGATAATTTATATATGACTTCAAATATGTATCAAAGTTATGATTTTGCATGTCCTATGAATGCTAGATGTTTTGCTCCTTGGTTTTCTAGAGGATCAAATACACTTTTACACAAATTAAATGTGGCTTGAATGAAAGTTACATATCAAGATTCTACAATAATTCCATGAACTCCATTGACTCAATATAGTATGGATGAATATAAAACTGATTTTAGAATACTTACTCAAACTAATTCTTGGGAAAGTGGTCAAAATGAAAGTCATACAGATTTATACATTCTAGATAAAGCTTTATCTTTAAAATGAAGTTTAAAAAATCTTTGAACTTGAGAACAATTTAAATGAAGTAGATATATAGGTGATAAATTATTTTTAGTTACATTTGAACAAACTGATCCACTTTTTGTTATAGATGTTGCTGATAGTGCTTCTCCAAAAATTTTATGAGAATTAAAAATCCCATGATATAGTACATATTTACATCCATATGATGCAAATCATTTAATTGGTATTGGTTATGATACAAAAGAAAATGAATGGGGTTGAATAGTTAATTCATGATTAAAAGTAGATTTATATGAAATTAATTATGATAAAAAATGTGGTGATACTTGATTAACTGCATTAGAAAAATCAAAATGTGATAGTGGTGATTACAAATGAATAATTGTTAAACAAAAATTTACAAAAACTCTAGGATCAAATTGAAGTTATAGTGAAGCTTTAGATAATCCAAGAATGTTTATGTGGAAGGCAAGTGATAAAAAATTATTTTTACCTGTAACTCTTTATGGTAATAATTGAGTAGATTTATATAGATATACTGATTTCTTTAATGGACTTGTTACTTTATCAATAGATAAAGATGCTTGAATAAAAGAAGATTATAGAGTAACTCATATAGATACTACTTGACTTGAAGCAGAAAGAGAAAAAGAATGTAGTGTTTATACTAAACAAACTACACAAAGTTCTTGTGTAAAACTTATAAATTGAGAACAATATTGTGAAGATAGAGTTTATAATTATGTACCTACTTATTGTTATGCTGAATCTAAAATTTGAGAATATTTAGCATCGAGAAGTTGGAATTATTATAATAGTTTCATAAAAAGAGCATTATGGGTTTGAGAAAATTCTTATAGTGTTTCAAATTCTTATGTTTCTTCTAATAATATATCAACTTGAAAAGAAATTTTTAAATTACAATTAAAATAATAAAAAAATAGCCAATAATTGGCTATTTTTTGTGTTTTTTACAAAAATATGATTTAATAATATTATTATTATTAAAATATTATATTTATGGACTTATCATTTGCATGAGCATGACTTGCTATTTGACTTGCATGACTTTGAATATCTATAGGTCAATGATTTTTGATTTATAAAGCAATGGAAGTTATTGGTAAAAATCCAAAAATGTCACCATTTTATTTGACTACAACTGTTCTATGAGTTGCACTTGTTGAATCAGCATGAATATATGGTTTAATAGTGGCATTTAAAATATTATCCACTACTTTTGTTGATCCTATAACTGCTATTTGAGTTGGTCTTGCAATCTGACTTGCATGACTTTGAGCTTGAGTTTGAGAATGATATTTGGTTTCAGGTGCTTTGGAAGCTATGAATAAAGATCCTGAAAATAAAAATAAAATTTTAACTTATATGATTTTATTTTTAGCACTTGTAGAATCTTCAGCTATATATGGATTAATAATAGCATTTCAATTATTATCAAAACTAGATTTATCTCCGTTTTTAGCTATATGAGCATGACTTTCTGTTTGATTTGCTTGACTCTGAGTTGCTATAGGTGAATGATTAGTTTCAAGGAGGGCTCTAATTGTTATTTGAGATAAGCCAGAGTTAACTTCTTATTTATTACCTATAACTGTTTTAGGTATAGCACTAGTAGAATCAGCAGCAATTTATGGTCTTATTATGTCATTTTCTATTATAAATGCTACAAATTTAGTTGATCCAGTTATTGCTATATGAGCATGATTAGCTGTATGACTTGCATGACTTTGAGTTTGAATTTGAGAATGAATATTGGTTTCAAATGCTATAGAATCTATGTGAATTTTTAGAGTAAATAAAACAAAAACTCTTACTTATATGATTTTATTTTTGGCACTAGTAGAATCATCAGCAATTTATGGATTAATAGTTTGATTACAAATGCTTTCAGTTTGAGATATTTCATGAATTGGAGCTGTATGAGCATGATTAGCTGTATGACTTGCATGACTTTGAGTTTGAATTTGAGAATGAGTATTATCAGGTAGATCTATATTATTGATATCAAAAAGACCTACTTTATCAATATTTTTCTTAACTGTAACTATTTTATGAATAGCACTAGTAGAATCAGCAGCTATATATGGTTTAATTATAGCTATACAAATTATTTCTACTCCAGCTATTTTAGGAGTTATGTGATTATGAGCATGATTATGAGTTTGATTTGCTTGAATTTGAGCATGAATAGGAGAATGATATATGGTTTCATGAGCTTTTGAAGCAATGTATAGAAATCCAGCTTATAAGACAAAAATATTAACTTATATGATTTTATGAATAGCACTAGTAGAATCAGCAGCAATTTACTCTTTATTAGTAGCGTTTAATATCTTATTTTAGTCTAAAAAAAAGACACAAAAAAAAGATTTGATTTTTTTATAAAAATAGTTATTATACCAAACAAAAAGCTGTTTTAAAAAACCCTAAAAATCCCTTAGAATAGGGAAAAAGCAAATGAAAAAATATAATTTTCATTTGCTTTTTTTTTAGTGTTAACTATACTTTTTTGGTTTTAATTTATTTGTATAACTTTTTAATACAAACATATGGATGTACTACATAATTTTTTAAATGCATATTACCATTCATCTGGTGAGCATGTATGATTAAACCCATATTTTTTGTGAACATTTATTGTTCTAGGTTTAATACTTATTATTTATTTTTTTGTTACAAAAAAACCAAATTCTAGTTTTTCTATATTTTTTGATATGATTTTTGAAAAAGTTTATAATTTTTTTGAAGATATATTATGAGTAGAAGAAAAAAAATGGACTAAATTATATATAACAGGTATGTTTTTTGTTATATTAATTTCAAATCTTTTATGAGTTTTTCTAGAAATAATTTGAATAGGTCTGCCTTTCTTACATGAAGTTATTCATATTCCAACATCTGATATAAATTTCAATGTTGCTATGGCTATAATTTGAGTATGTATAGTTATATATGAACAATTTAAATTTCTTTGATTTTGAAAAGCGTTATATGAATATGTTCCTTTTTTATGAAAAGATTATATTCCATATGAAAAAGGTAAATTAAATAAATTTATAGATATTCCATTGTTTATATTAGTTAAATTTTTTGATATAGTTATATCTTTATTCTTAGGTATACTTGAAATAGTATGACACTGAGCTAAAATTATATCTTTATCATTTAGACTTTTTGGTAATATAACTTCTTGAGGTATGTTACTTGCTATGCTTTTGGCATGAGTTGAACTTTTAACTTGATCAATAAGTTGATTTATATTTTCAAAAGAAATTAATTTTCCAATTATATTTCCACTTATACTACATTTACAATGATTACTTGTAGCTTTAATACAAGCATTGGTATTTCCTCTTTTGATTGCTATTTTTATTAAAGTAGCAAAAGCGCATTAAAATTATTTACTTATTTATATTATTTAATTAAAAATTCTTATGGAAAATTTAGCAAATTTTATATGAGCATGATTGGCAATTTGATTGTCATGAGTTTGAGTTGCTATAGGGCAATGAATGCTTTGAAAAAATGCTGTTGAAGCTATGTGAAAAAATAAAGATTTATCTTCTTTTTTCTTAACAATTACTATTCTTGGTATCGCACTTGTTGAATCAGCTGCAATTTATTGATTAGTTGTTGCATTTAAAATACTTGGTATAGAAGATATATCTATGGCAGCATCAATTTGAGCATGATTAGCTATATGACTTGCATGAATGTGAGCATGAATCTGAGAACTTATTGCTTGAGCTATGTCTGCTATTAGTAATAATCCAAAAATAAAAGGTAGAATTATGGCTTATATGGTATTATTTGTTGCATTGGTTGAAGCTGCTGCAATTTACTGATTAGTTATAGCATTTAAAATACTTTGAGATACAGATTTTACAAATCAAGCTTTTGTTGGTATGTGATTGGCAGTTTGATTAGCATGATTATGAGTTGCAATTTGACAATGAATATTAGCTGATAGATCTATGGAAGTTATGTCAAAACAAGAATCTATGATTTGATTTTTCTTAACAATTACTATTCTTGGTATCGCACTTGTTGAATCTGCTGCTATATATTGACTTGTTGTTGCTTTTGATATTTTTGGTAAAGAATTATCACTTATGGCTGCAACTTGAGCATGATTAGCTATATGACTTGCATGACTTTGAGCTTGAGTTTGAGAATGAATACTTATTGCTTGAGCACTTACTGCTATAAGTAGAAACCCAAAAATAAAAGGTAAACTTTTAACTTTTATGGTACTTTTCGTAGCTTTAGTTGAAGTTACTGCTATTTATTGATTAATTATTGCATTTAAAATTTCTAGTGATTTCAATTCTTGAATTGATCAATTAGTATATGTATGAACATGATTGGCTATATGACTTGCATGATTATGAGTTGCAATTTGACAATGAAATTTAGCTGAAAAATGATTAGAGGTAATGTGAAAAAACCCATCAATTATTGGTTTTATGTTAACTGTTTCTATATTGTGAGTTGCACTTGTTGAATCAGCTGTTATATATGCACTAGTTGTTTCATTTAAAATATTATGAGCGCAAGCTACATTATCATGATTAGCTGCTGTTTGAGCATGACTTGCAATATGACTTGCATGATTATGAGCTTGAGTTGGTGAATGATTATTAATAAAAGGTGCTTTAAAATGAATAAATTCTGATCCAGAATCTAAAGGTAAAACTCTAGCATTTATGGTATTGTTCGTAGCATTGGTAGAAGTTGTTGCTATATATTGATTATTAATAGCATTTAAAATTATTGGTTAATTTTTAATATTTTATTTTATATTATGGAAGATTTAAAATTAGAATTGATTATTGCTGCTATGATCAATTTTGCTATATTATTTTTTGTTTTTAAACATTTTCTTTGAAAGAAATTATCTGAAGCTATTGAAGAAAGAAGAAAACATTTAAAAGCATCTGCTGAAGCTGAAGATATAGCTAAAGCAAAGTTAGAAGAAGCAGAATGACAAGTTAAAAACATATTAGATGAAGCTAGAAATAATGCTTCAAAAATAGAAAAAACAGCAGAAGAGCTATCTAAACAAAATACTGCAAAGGCTTTAGAAAGAGCAAGTAAAGATGCAGAATATATTTTAGAAAATGCTAAATCTCAAACAGAAAAAGATAGATTAGATATGATTAATTCTATGAGATCTAGAGTTTTGGATTTATCTTTAAAATTAAGTTCTAAATTATTTTCTAAAGAAACTGCTAATAAAGATTTTTTAGAAAAGGAATTAGATGTATTAACTAAATAATAAATATTATGACACAAGATGTTAATATAAATAATTTAACTTTAGAAGAATCTAAAATTTTACTTAATGAAGTTAAATTATATAGAAATTTGAAAAAACAACTTGGTTCTAGGTGAGTAGCTTTATACAATAAAATGAAAACTTGAAAAAAGAATTTAGTTGTAGAATATTTTCCAGTAATTTCAGAAGATCTTGCTTGGGAAGAAGCAAATAAAGTATTTAAAAAAATATTTTCTTTAGATGTTAAAAAAGAAGATGTTATATTTACTCCAAAAGAATCAATACTTGGTTGAATAAGAGTATATGTTGATGACTCAGTTATTGATTTAAGTTATCTAAAAATAGAGAGAATTGTGAAAAAATAATAAATAATTTTAATTTTAATATAATTTTTATGTCAAAAGACTTATTAAACAGTATTATAAATGATATAGAAGCTAGAATTGATTCTGTTGAATTAAATCCTAGTGTATGAAATGTTGGTGAAGTATTTTACCTATGAGATGGTGTTGCAAAAGTTTCAGGTTTAAGTCAAGTTTCTTACAATGAAGTAGTTGAATTTGAATCTGGTGCTAGAGGTATTGCTTTAAATTTAGAAGAACATTTTGTTTGAGTAGTAGTTTTATCTGGATTTAATACAATTAAAGAAGGTGAAAAAGTTTATTCAAATGGAAAAGTTTTAGAAGTTCCAGTTGGTAGAGGTTTAATTGGTAGAGTAGTAGATGCACTATGAAATCCTATAGATGGTTTAGGTGATATTAAATCAACTGAAAATTATCCTATTGAAAGAGTAGCTACTTGAGTTATGGCTAGAAAATCAGTTCATGAACCAATGTCTACAGGTATTAAAGCTATTGATGCTCTTGTACCAATTGGTAGATGACAAAGAGAATTAATTATCGGTGATAGACAAACTGGTAAAACTCAAATTGCAATAGATGCTATTTTAAATCAAAAAGGTCAATGAGTAACTTGTGTATACGTTGCTATTGGTCAAAAAGAAGGTAAAATCGCTAGAATTGTTGAAGAGCTTAAAAAAAGATGAGCTATGGATTATACTATAGTTGTTGCTGCTTGAGCTTCTGCTCCTGCTTCTATGCAATATTTATCTCCATATGCTGGTTGTGCTATGGCTGAATATTTCATGTTTAACAAAGAACATTCATTAATTATCTATGATGATTTAACTAAACAAGCAAATGCTTATAGAGAAATGTCATTATTATTAAGAAGACCACCAGGTAGAGAAGCTTATCCATGAGATGTATTTTATACTCACTCTAGATTACTTGAAAGAGCATCAAAATTAAATGATGAATTAGGTGCTGGTTCTATGACAGCTCTTCCTATTATTGAAACTCAAGCTTGAGATGTTTCTGCTTATATTCCAACAAATGTAATTTCAATTACTGATGGACAAATATTTTTAGAATCAAACTTATTTAATGCAGGTCAAAAACCAGCTATCAATGTTTGATTATCAGTTTCAAGAGTTTGAGGTTCTGCTCAAATCAAAGGTATGAAAAAAGTTTCAGGTACTTTAAAATTAGACTTAGCTCAATATAGAGAACTTGCTGCATTTTCACAATTTGCTTCTGATTTAGATAAAGAAACAAAAGCACAATTAGATAGAGGTGCTAGAATGATGGAATTATTAAAACAATGAGTTTATTCTCCTGTTACAGTTGAAAAACAAATTGCTTCAATTTATGCTGGTTGAAAAGGTTACTTAGATGCTATTGATGTTTCTAAAGTTGCTAAATTTGAACATGATTTATATTCTACATTAGATGAAGAAAAAACTATTTTGGCATATATATCAAAAGAAAAACAAATGAATGAAGAAATTGAAGCAAAATTAATTGAAGTTATTAAAAAAGTTGTTGAATTAAATAAATAATTTTATCAAATAAATTAAATAAATTTTATGGCAAATGCTAAAGAGATAAAAAGAAAAATAGGTTCCATAAAAAATACAGCAAAAATAACTAAAGCTATGGAGTTGATTTCAACTGTAAAGATGAAAAAATCTCAAGACTTAGCAATGGAAAAAAGAAACTTTGTTTTAGAAATGTTAAAAATATTTCTAAGAGTTGAGGATTACCTTTCAGAGTTTCCACTTTTTTCTTCACCTAATTCATGAGAAAAAACTCTGTGAGTAGTTATAACTTCAAATAAATGATTATGTTGAGGTTATAATGTTAATGTTATGAAAAAAGTTAATTCTTATTTAAAAGAAACAGGTGAAAGTATGGATTATGTAGCTATTTGAAAAAAAGCTTCAAATTTCGTACTTAGAACTTGAAACAATTTAATTGCTGATTTTAGTGATGAATTTACTGATACATTGGACCCGGTTTTTACAAAAAAAATATCAGAATTTATAAGAGAGGAATATCTTTCTTGAAAATATAATAAAGTAGTTGTATTCTATAATTTTTATGTAAATACAATTAAACAAATACCAGTTGCTAAGGTAAATTTACCTATAGATTCAGCTGATATAAAAAAATATCTTATTTCTATTTTGGAAGGTCATGTTGATATAGAAAAAGAAATTGAAGATATGAAAAATACTTATGCTTATGATTTAGAACCAAGTCCAGAAGAACTTGTATCTAGTGTAATACCAATGATTTTAGATATGATGTTGTTTGATGTTTTACTTAATGCTAAAGCAAGTGAACATAGTTCTAGAATGATTGCTATGAAAAATGCCAAAGATAGTGCAAATAAAATAGCTAAAGCTCTTACACTTAAATACAATAAAGCAAGACAAGCTAGTATTACTAGTGAAGTTTCTGAAATTACTGCTTGAGTTGAATCAATGAAAGAAGTTTAAAAATTTTTTGCACATAATTAAAAAGCACTATAATAAATTTATTATATTTTAAATATTTTATTATGAAAACATTATTGATTATCTTAAAGATAATAGTTAATGCTTTATTGTTTATATTTTATACATTGGTTTTTATTATTGCATCAAACTTCATTTTTTGATTAATTTTAGATTTAGTTCTAAACAAAAATGTTCCAGGAAGCGATGATCCAATTCATATGAAAATGGCTGTATTAGTTATATTTTTATCTTTACTTGTTACTTTATTATTTAGAAAATTTTTCTATATAAATATTTTTTCTAATAAAAATATAATTAACGAATCAAAAGATAATAAATCTAAAATTGAATCAAATGATGAAGATTTAAAAATTTATGTAAATAAAGAAATAAAATAATAAATTTATTAAAATCATAATAAATTTATTTAGAATAATAAAAATTTTTATTATCAAAATGAATTTAAATTAAAAAAATTTACAATTAATATTTTATATAAAATGAAAACTTGAAAAATTACCAAAATAGTTTGAGTAGTAATTGATGTTAAATTTGAAGGATGATATGTTCCTTCAATTTATGAAGCATTAGAAGTTAAATGAATTGATTCTAAAGTAGTTTTAGAAGTTCAACAACAATTAGGTGATTGAGCAGTTAGAACAATTGCTATGAATCCAGTTGATGGTTTAAAAAGAGGATTAGAAGTAGAAGCTACACAAAATCCAATTAGAGTTCCTGTTTGAGAAAAAGTTTTAGGAAGAATGTTTAATGTATTAGGAGACCCTATTGATAATTTAGAAAAACCTGTTACAGAATTTAATGATCCAATCCATAGAAAAGCTCCAGATTTTGCAAATCTTACTACAAAAGCTGAAATTTTCGAAACTGGTATTAAAGTAGTAGACTTAATTGCTCCAATGTTAAAATGAGGTAAAGTAGGTCTATTTGGTTGAGCATGAGTTGGTAAAACAGTTATCATGCAAGAACTTATTCATAATATTGCAAGTGAACATGGATGATATTCTGTTGTTGCATGAGTAGGGGAAAGAACAAGAGAATGAAATGATTTATACCATGAAATGAAAGAATCAGGAGTTATTGGTAAAACTGCTATGGTATTTTGACAAATGAACGAAGCACCAGGACCAAGAGCAAGAGTTGCTCTTACAGGTTTAACTATGGCTGAACATTTCAGAGATAGAGAAAAAAAAGATGTATTATTATTCGTTGATAATATATTCAGATTTACTCAAGCAGGTTCAGAAATATCTGCATTGTTATGAAGAATTCCTTCTGCAGTAGGTTATCAACCAACTCTTGCTACAGATATGGGTGCTCTTCAAGAAAGAATAACTTCAACTAGAGATTGATCAATTACTTCTGTTCAAGCAGTTTATGTTCCAGCTGATGATCTAACTGATCCTGCTCCTGCTGCAACATTTGCACACCTTGATTCAACTATAGTATTAAATAGATCTATTGCTGAACTTGGTATATATCCAGCTGTTGATCCTCTAGATTCAACTTCTACTGTTCTTGATCCAACAATTGTTTGAGAAGATCATTACAATGTTGCTAGAAATGTACAAAAAATACTTCAAAAATATAAAGAATTACAAGATATTATTGCAATTCTAGGTATGGATGAATTATCTGAAGAAGATAAATTAACTGTTTCAAGAGCTAGAAAAATTCAAAAATTTCTTTCACAACCATTTTTCGTTGCTGAACAATTTACAGGTACTCCATGAGTATATGCAAAAGCAAATGATACAGTATCATGATTTAAAAAAATAATTGATTGAGAACTTGATTATGTTCCAGAAAATTATTTTATGTATAAAGCAGGTATATCTGATGTAATTGCTGCTTATGAAAAAGCACAATGAGAAAATAAATAATTAGTCTTTTAATTCAAAATTTATGAAATTAAAAATGTTATCATTTTCATGAGAAAGTTTTAATTCAGATGAAGTGATTTCTATTACATTAATGACTGCTGTTTGAGAAATAACTATACTAGACAATCATTCTCCATTATTAACAAGTGTTAAACCTTCTACAATGTATTTATTATATACAGATTCAACTTGAATTGAAAAAAGAGATGATTTCGCAATTTGAAAATGATTTGTTGAAGTAAGTAATAATGAAGTTAAAATAATGGCTGATATGCTTATTGATATAGAAGATCTTGATCTAGAATATGCAGAAAGAGCTAGAAATAAGGCTATTGAATTAATGGCTAAATATAGAGATAGTACTGATAAGCTTGACATGGAAAAATATATAGAAGCAGAAGATATGCTTTTAAAATCAATTGCTCAATTAAAGTTAAGTGATACTTTAAAATAAAAAAATAATAAGACCAAAAAAGATTTGGTCTTATTATTTTTTTTTGTATAATAGTCAAAATATTTTTTTTATTTAATAATATAAATATATGGAGAATTTTTTAAACAAAATAGTAGATTGAAATAAATTTGAATTACTTATTGATAAAAACATTTTTGATAAAGATATAGTTTTAAAAGCAGCATATAATTTTTTAGATAAATGATTTTTCTTTTTCAAGTTAGATTCTAATTGAAATATAATTTTAGTTTTTACTAAAAGAGAAGAAATTAAAGAAAAATCTGAAGAAATTATTGCTAATTTTAGTGATGAGTTAATTGCAGTTTATTTGAGAGATAAATTAGAAAAAGAAAATAAGACTATAAGAGAAGCTATAGTAAATAAAGCTATAAATTGACCATTAGATATGAACAATTTTATAACTCTTGATACTACTAATTTAAATATTAATCAAGAAAAAAATCAAATTGATTTCGATAAAGATATAGATGATATTTTAAAAGAAATAGAGAATGATCCTGACTTAAAAATAGATGAGGAAGAAATAGAAAAAATATTAAGAGAAATAGAAGAAGAAAGTAAATTATTTGAAATTGAAAATAAAAAACCTAAAATAAATTTAGATACTAATGCTTTAAAAAATGTCAAAAAAAACTTTCAAGATAGATAATAGTATTTACAAAAGTAATATTATATTAAAAGCCATAGAAGATTTTAAGGATTATTATATTATATCTTTTGAAAATAATGAAATAATAATAGACTGATATGATAATATAGATGAAATTTTTAATGAGTTTATGAATTATGTTATTTGATTAATTAATGAGTAAAAATTATGTTAAATGTAGAAAAAATAAAAAAAATAAATACTGAAAAAATATGATTTTTTAGATTTAAAAAATTAGATAAATATACTTATTTAATAACAAATGACGCTTGAAAATTTGAATATTTATCTAATCATGAATTTGATAAATATATTTCATGACAAAATTTAAGAGATTTAATTAATTATCATGATTTGGTAAAAAAATGATTTATTAAAGATGAAAGCTATATAGAAAAAATGTCTTGAAGTGTATCTTTAAAAAATCATTTTGTGTGACTTTGACCAACATTACATATGATAGTAACTACTCTTAGATGTAACCATAAATGTAAATATTGTCACGCAGCTGTTGCCCCTATGTCAGCAAAAGAATTTGATATGACTATAGAAACTGCAAAAGAAGTTGTTGATACTATATTTTTTACTAATTCATCTTTTTTGACAATAGAGTTTCAATGATGAGAATCTTTAGTTAACTATGATGTTGTCAAATTTATAGTTGATTATGCTAGAGAAAGAGCTTTTCATCTTAAAAAAAATTTATCTTTTGTTATTGTTTCTAATTTAACTCTTATGACAGAAGATAAATTAAAATGGCTTCTAGATAATTGAGTTGATATTTGTACTAGTTTAGATTGAGATAAATTAACTCATAATAGTAATAGAACTTGATTTGATTGAGATAGTTTTGATTCTGTTACTTATTGGATGAAAAGAGTAGATGAGGAAAAACAAAAGAGAAATATGTGAAAAATAGGTGCATTATTAACTGTTACCAAAGAGACTTTACCAAAATATAAGGAAATAATAGATACATATATTGATTTATGATTGAGTGGTATATTTTTGAGATGGCTTAATCCTTATTGATTTGCTGCTTCACTAAAACAAGAAATATCTTATAATAAAGAAGATTGGATTGAATTTTATAAAAAATCTCTTGATTATATAATAGAAATAAACAAATCTTGAAAATTCTTTAAAGAAAATATAACATCTGTTTATCTTAAAAAAATATTTAATCCTATTGATCCTGCTTTTATGGATATAAGAAGTCCAAGTTGAATAGCTATTGGAGGAGTTGCTTATAATTATGATGGTAAAATTTATGCTAGTGATGAATCAAGGATGCTTTGAAGAATGTGAGATGATACATTTCTTATGACTAATCTTACTTGATCTTGAGAACAAAATTATAAAAATATGATGAATAGTGATATATCTAAAGTTGCTATTCAATCTAGTACATTAGATTGATTACCTTGATTTAATGAACATGTTTATAAACCTTATATATGAGTAGATATAATACATAATTATAAAATTACATGAAATTTTTATAATCCAATTTTAAAGGATGATAAAGCTCAAATGCAGATAGCAATTCTTGATATTATTTTTGATAAACTTAGAAATGAAGAGGATAAGGCAATTTTGATGAGCTGGATAAAAGATTAATTTATTTAACTATATTTGTTTCTATGAAAGAAAATAAAAAGAAAATTTTTCCTAAACTTAATAAAAAGATAACATCTTTTTTGACTGATGAGAGTGGTAAAATTACTAAAAAGGATGCTTTAGGGTTGAGTGCTTGAGCTATTATTCTAACTTGATTAGAAGATGTATCAGCTGTACACGCTAATTCTTGACACGCTAGTTGATGACATTGTAGTTCTGTTTGACCTCTTTGAGGTCATGTTAATTATGCTCCAAGTCATTCAAATTATGCTAGTCATGATAATAATGCTTGATGATGACATAGTAGTGTAGATCCTTGACATTATAATTGAGAATGTATTTATCCTAATTGACATTCTAATTGAACATTAACTAGCCATACTAGTTGAATAGTTAATTGACATTATAGTTGAACTCCTAATTGATGAACTATAAATGATTCTAAATTAGGTAGTTGGCATACTAATGTTGATCCAGCACATGCAAGTCATGGTTCACACGGTTCACACGGTTCACACGGTTCACACGGTTCACATTGAAGTAGATGGTAATATAAATTATTTTTATGTCTTGATTAAATTGAATAGAGATCTTTCTTTGATATCCTTGTAATCAAAAATGTAGTTTTTGTTTTCAAAAAGACTTAAGATATAAAGAACCTAAATTTTTAGATTATGATAAAGTTATATCTATAATTGATTCTTGAATATCTGAGTGAAAAAATTCTATAATATTTTCATGATGAGAGTCAACTATGGATAAAAATATTCTAAAATATGTATCTTATAGTAAATTATTGTGATTTAAAGATATAAGGATTCATACTAATTGATTATTATTTTCTGATAATAATAAGTTATTAGAATATTACAATAATTGAATTACATGAATTATTATATCAGTTCATTGATATTCAAAAATTCATGATTATTTAGTATGATTGGATTGAGCTTTTGAAAAATTGAAATTATCATTTTCTAATATATCCGAATTAATAAAAACGGATAGGAACTTTGTACTAGATACCAATACTGTTTTAACTAGATATAATTACAATAGTATACATATATTATTTAAATTTTTATCATATTTTCCCATTACTAGGAGCCAAGTAGTTCAGTTATATTCATTATATCTTTTTACTGATGAAGAGAAAAAAAAATTGTATATTCCTTATGATAAATTTAAGCCATTTATAGAAAAAATTATTCTTAATAATAAAAATGTTACTTTTGAAAATTTCCCATTATGTAAAGTTGATAGTAAATATTGGGATTATATTATTAAAAGACAAAAATACGATAATAATGCATATTGAAATATGTGAGAATGATTTGAAGAATCTGATTGCAAATATTTAGAAACTTGTCATGGTTGTAATCATAAAAATGATTGTACATGAATTCCAAAAGATTATTTAAGTATTTTTAATGATACGTTTAAAATTTAAATTTTAAAATATGAAAAATTTATTAATAATTATATCTCTTGTATTTCTTTTATCTTCATGTTTTAACAATAAAGAAGATAAAAAATCAGATATTGTAGATAATGTTATTTATAGTTGAGACACTTTACCTTTGAATGATAATTCTTCCTCTTCTTGAACTATTAACATATATTGAGAAAAAATTAGAAGCGATTTCAAGCTAGATGGAGATTTATTATGATTTCAAATGCTTATTGATAAAGATATTTGAGACGATGAAATTTATTATTATATTAATAGAGCTTATTTATTTTGAGATAAGGTTGATAATGATGATATAAATAAATTAATATCTTGTTTAGATTGAAATATATCTTCAGAATTATTATCTACTTTATTCAAAGAAATTTGTATTTGAGAAAATAAATATATAAAAGATGAAAATTCTAATAATTTTTCTATAAAAGATAGTTTATTAAAACTTAAAGAAGCTAAAAACAATAAAGACTTTAGTTGTAACTATTTTCTTGAAAAAGACTTATATGATTACCCTAAAGATGATAATCATTTTATTACTAGAGATTATTATTTTATTTGTAATAAAATTAAGAACTTAAATACTTATGATTTAAGAAAGGAACTTTTTTATTATGTAAAGGCTTTGGAAATAAACCAATGTGATTCTTTGAAAGATAAAAATCTTATAAATCTTTGTTTATATGAAAAAACAATTAATAATCCAAAATTTAAAAAATAAATCTAATATAGATTATTATTATTATCATAATTTCTGAAATAATATATTAAATTTAGATTTTAATATAAATAATTTCACTATTAATTATATAGTTTATATAGTTAATAGTGATTTTTCGTGATTTACAAAGTTTTATGAAAAAATAAAAAATAACTTTATAACTGATGTTTTTGTTGAGAGAATTACTTTTAATAAAATAGAAAAACAATTGTTTTTTTCTATGATTTTTAATAAATTATTTTGGTTAAAATTAAATAATATTTATTTTGATAAAAATGATTATTTAGGATTGATAAATTTTCTAAATTTAAATAAGTTAGATATAAATAGGATATTTTTAGAAAATATGTCTATACAAGACGATTTATTATATCTTTTCAATAATTTAAATTGATTTAATAATTTATCTTTTATTAATTTAGATAATAATTTAATTACTCATAATGGTATTAATAATTTAGTTTTATTTTTAACACTAAATTATATTGATTTAGAATATTTAAGTTTAGTGTGAAATAAAATATCGGATTTGAATATTTTAAATCAATATTTAATTAATTCAAAAAATATTAGAATTTTAGATTTATCTGGAAATAATATTTTAAATATAAAGTTGATTATAGATTTCCTTTATAAATCTAAATCCATTAAAGAACTTTATCTAAAAAATATATTTCTTTCTAATCATTTATTAGATGAATTGTTATTATTTTTTTCTAAAAATAATAACTTAGATTTTTTTAGATTTAGTATAACAAAAGAACAATTTTTTTATAAGGAAAAATTTAATTCTTTAGATACAAATACTTATTTTGATATAGACTTAGTAAGTAATAATAAAATTTACTCTACTATTTATTTTAAAGTTTTGAATTGAAAAAAAATAGATAATTTAGACAATGATTATTTTTATACTTTGCTATCTGATAATTTAGACAACGATTTTGAATATATAATTAAGGAAAAATCATTATATTTGAGTAGTTGAATTAATTTGTTTCTTTTTGATTTTAACGATTATAATAAAATAGATTTTTTACTTACAAATTATAGTTTTAATTATATTTATCTAGAAAATTATAAAATATCTGATAATGATTTTATATTTTTTATAAATACTATTTTAAAAAATAGCAATAAAAAATATAAAATAAATTTTGTTTCAATAGAATTAAATTATTTTCAATTGGAGTATTTGATAAATAGTTTTCCTAAAAACATATTTTATATAGAATTAAATCTAAACAAAATAGTTAAGAATAGAGAATTATATATAATACAAATGCTTAAAAATAAATCTTTCATATTTGAAAATATGGAGTTATATTCAAAAATTTTTAGATAATATGGAATCATTTTTAAATAAATCAGAAAAATTACTTTTAAATTTTTTAAAGGAGCCTTGAGCTTTTAGTTTTTTTCCTTCTTCATTTTTTTGGAATAGGGATTTTATAGATTTAGAAAAAAAATATATAGATTTTTTTTCTTCAGATTTATATTTAAAAAAAGATAAAAATACTAAAAATAATCTCTACATTCATATTCCATTTTGTAGCAAAATTTGTAATTATTGTAACTGCTTTAAATATAAAGTTAATTCTAGAATTGAAATAAAAAAATATTTACGTTACCTAGAAAAAGAATCCGATATTTTGTTTAGGTTTAATTCTTATAGAAAAATAAATATTGATTGAATTTTTGTATGATGATGAACACCAAATATATTAAATTTAGATGATTTTGAATTTTTATATAAAATAATAAATAAATATTTTTTTATTGATAAAATAGAGGATTTTATATTGGATTGACATCCAAATTATTATAATAAGAAAAAGTTAGACTTATTTAAAAATCTTTGAGTCACTAGAATCACATTTGCTATACAAACTTTTGATAAAAATATACTTATAAAAAATAATAGGGATTTTTATGACATAGATTTGGTTATTGAAAATTTATCTTATGCTAAAAAATTGGGAATCAAAGTTAATATTGATTTATTAATTTGATTAAAATGACAGACTATAGATAGTTTTTTAAATGATATGTCTATTTTAAGTAATTTGCAGTATGATAATTTATCAATTCATTATTTTATGAATAGCAATAATATATCATACAAAATTGCTTCAAATTATAATGATTTGATTATTTTTGTTAAGAAATACTTTAAAGAAAATAAATTTTTTTCAAACAGTAGTAACAAGTTTGAAGACAATTTTGCATCAACTAAAAATACTACTTTATCTTTATGAGCATCTAGTATAACTAATATTTATTCTAAAGTAATTTATTCTAAACCTGATATTTGAGATTATTATATCTTTTTAGATAATTTAAATCTTCCTTATTATAAATGACTTTCTTTATCCAAAAGAGATGAAATGATTAAATTTATTTATTTAAATATATTGTATTGAATTAATATAAGTCATTTTTTAAATTTATACGAAGTTGATATATTTAAGGAATTTTATAATGAATTTAAGTTCCTAAATAGTAACGATATTATCTTTATAGATAATAATATAATATATTCTAAAAAAAATGATTTAGAAACTCTTATTTATTTTAATATTTTTTTTATAGAAAAGTTTAGTTTTTTTGATTTAAATAATTATAATAAATCTGAATTAGATACATTTTTTTTATCTAACTGAGAATTAATTGATAAATAATACTATGGAAAAACACAATATAGGGAAGCATTTTATATTAGATATTAATAATGTATGATTTAATAAATTCTATAAATTTGATGAAAAATATATAGAAGATTTTATTGTTGAATTGATATCAAAAAATTGATTAAATGTTTTGTCTTCTAACTTTCATTTTTTTTGAAATATCAAATCATTTACTTGAGTAGTTTTACTTTCAGAGTCACACTTTAGTATTCATACATGGCCTGAGTTTTCTTATGTTTCTATGGATTTATTTTCTTGTAATTTAAGTAAAGATTTAAGTACTAATATAGAAATTATATTAAAAGAATTACTTTCAGAATTTTTTGATGGTGATATTTTAGTCGATAAAAAAATAATTAATCGTTAATAATAATAACATGCTTGATCTACATAAAATGCTTTGATTTGATGAAGTTTATGATGAATCTTTTAAAAACATTTTTCCTATATTTAAAAAGCTTTGAATAAAGAATAATCATACAATTGCTTCTGAAAGTTGATATTTTGTAAAATTATTAAATGATGCTTGAATAAAATCTAGCTGATCTGATATATTTTCCTGAATAGTAAATTTATCAAAATATAGATATCCTGAAATAGAATTTACAGTAAAAGATATGAGAAATTTTACTTTAGAGCCTAAGGTTGAATTAATTTCTTGTGTTGATTGATGTATTAATCATGTTTTTTCACTAGAAGAAGTTTGAGAAGTTTTTGATAGTGTTTATAGAAATTTAGAAGAAAAATGATTTTTTTATTTAGAATTTTGGACTGAAGAAGAAGTCTCTGAAAGTAATAAATTATCAACTAATAAAATTTTTAATATTGATTGATATAATATAACTCAGGTTGAAAGAAGACTATGAAATAATATTCATAATATGACTACTAAAGTTGAAAAAGATGGTGAAATTATAGACATTTTAAATGCTTATCATACATCTTTTAATTTTGAGAGTGTTATATCTCTTTTATATAAATCTTGATTCAAAACCCATATTGAATTATCTTTTAGCACAAACTATTCTAAAAAAATATTAGCTTTTAAGTATTAATTTATGTATTTATTTAATTATGCTAGGTCAGGTGAATTATATAGTGATAAACCACATGTTTCTATAAAAATATGAAGTTGATGCCAAGCTTGATGTGATTGTGATTTTTCATATAAAAAGATTAAAAATATTGTTTTATATAAAAAAGATTCTATTATAAGAAATGTTGATTATATTTCAGATAATTTTTCTTTGGATTTTGAAATATTTTTAGTATGATTAAATTTGTTAAAGTATGATGAAATAGAAGAAATTTTAGATTATATTATTAAAAAATGAAGAAAATTTAAATTACAAATTCCTCATAATATGGATAAAGAGGATTATTCTACTTTATCATTTTTGTATAAAAAATATGGCAGCTTTGATTGTTCTGTTCCCAAAACTATAGATACTTATATAGATCTTTCAAATTTGATATCTTATATAAATGATTTTAAAAAAATTAATATATCTTGAAAAATATATTTTGATATTTTTTTAGACATAAATAAGTATACAAAAATAATAGAAACCATAATATCAAAACTTTCTACAAATAAAAGTAATAATATATATAATTGTATTATATGAAAATATTTTGATTTAAAATTTCATGATTTATCTTGGAAAATAGATAATGAAAATAAAATTATATCAAATTTACAAAGGGATAATTGTTTGATGAAAGATTATTTTTATTTGGATAATTCAAAAATATTTTTATATGACCATATAGAGGTATGACCAAATTGAGCTTTTACATTCCATGACAACTTATGTTACTTATGACATTTTGAGATAAGTAATATATCTTTTAATAATTTTGAAATAATATCACATTTTGATAAATACAAAGATTATTTAAATAATATAACTAAATGTTGAAATTTAAATAATCAATGCTATAAATGTATAAAAAATCAATATAATTATAATAAATCTAACTCTGAATATGTCTATTAAAAAAGTTTTAGTTTTTGGCTTATGAAAACAATGACAAAAATATATCAATTTTTTTAAAAAAAATTGATATATTGTTAATTGAGTTTGTGTTACTGAAAAAACTAAAATAAATATAATTAAAAATTTTTCTATAGAAGTTTTATTGGAATCAGAGTTATTAGATTATTCATCATTTGACTTAATAGTTTTTGCTTTACCTCCTATAATTCAGTGAAAAAAAGCATTAGAAATTTTATCTAAATGATACACAAATAAAGTAATAATTGAAATCCCAGTTTCCTTTGAAAATAGTGAGATAAAAGATTTATTAAAATATAAAAATGTATATTTCTTTTTAGAGGAATATTTTACTTTGCTCTCTGAATTTATAAGAAAAATAGATATTAGATTAATAGAAGAGATTAATATCTCAATTTTTACTAATAAATCAGACTATGATAATTTAGAAGCTAGAAAAGTAACTTTTTTACATATAAATAGTAATTTTTTATGATTAAAAATTAAAAAAGAACTTTTTAATTATGAAATAAATTTTCATGACTTAGAAGATATTTTTTACGAAGTTTCATTTTATTATAAGTGAAATAAAATTTTTTATAAATTTTCTCAAGAAAAATATTTAGAAATATGAGAAAAAAAAATAAATGATGATTTTAATTTTGATAAAGTTTTGAGTAATATTATAAGGTCTAAAAGTAATTTATTTACTTCAAATTTTTATTTATATAATATTTAATTTATATTAAAATGGATAAACTATATATTTCTACAAATTTTTTATCTAGTAATCATAATTATAGTATAGCTTATATATATAATAATGAGATTTTTTGTATAGAATTAGAAAGAATAAATAGAATTAAGGATTATCCTTCATTGCCTTGAAAAAATACATTATTGGACTTAGAATTATTTGATTTATTAGATAAAGAAACTTTAGATTTAAGAGTTAAAAAACTGTGAAATTATTTATGAAAATTATTATATTATAGTATCTTAAAAAATGGAATTGATTTATCTTTAATAAATCAGATATATATACTTAATTTACCAATTAATGTTGATATATCATGGTTAAAATGAGAAATTTTTAATTATAAATATAATTATCATCATTTATTTCATGCTTTTAGTGCTTTTTATTCATCTTGATTTGATTCTTCTTTGATTCTATGTATGGATCATGATTGATATGATGAATATTTATGATGAAAAGATATTATGCATTCATTATGGTATTTTGATAAAGATAAATTTGATTGTTTATCTTTTCAAGAGTTTTCCCCAATTAATTGATATGCTTGAATATGAGTTATATATGAAATTTCCTCTAAAATTTGTTGATTATCAGAATGAACTTTTATGTGACTATCATCTTTTTGATTTGATATATGGCCAGATTTAAAAATTTTTGATTTAAATAGTGATTGAGTTTTAATAAACACTGAAATTCTATGAAAAAAAAGTTTTTTAGATTATTATGATATCCATGAAAATATAAAAAAGTGACTTTTAAACAAATTTTGAATCAAAGAAACTGATAAATTTATTTGAATAGAAAAAAGTTTATATTCTAACTTTGCATTTAAAATACAGAAGGAAACAGAAGCTGCAATTTTTCATTTGGCTAAAATATGATTTTCTCTAACTTGAAATATTAATATATCTATTGCTTGATGAATATGATTGAATATACCTTCAAACTCTAAAATAATATCAGAACTAAATTATAAAAATATTTTTGTACAACCTGCTTGTCACGACTCTTGACTGTCTCTATGATGACTTTATTATTTGTATTATAAAATTTTATGAAACAGTAATATTATAAATTTTAAAAGTTGATGACTTTGATTTTTATATTCAGATGAAGAAATACTTTCTGAATTAATCAAATTTAGTGAATTATCTTTTGAATTAATTTGAGATAAAAAATATCAATTTGCTGCTGAATTGTTGAGTAAATGATTTATAATATGATGGTTTCAATGAAAATCAGAATTTTGACCTAGAGCATTGTGATTTAGAAGTATATTTTCATGAGCATTTTCTTTGGATTTAAAAAATAAGTTAAATGATATAAAATGAAGAGAAAGGTATAGACCTTTAGCTCCTATTTTGTTGGAAGAAGATATAGATAATTATTTTATAAATTGAAAGATTAGTCCATTTATGACAATGTCTTTTAAGATTAAAGAAGATAAAATTAATAATATAATTTGAGCTACTCATGTTGATTGAACAGCTCGTTATCAAAGTGTTAATATTGATAATAATATTTATGTATTTAAATTATTAAATGAATATAAGAAAATTACTTGAGAATCATTAATAATAAATACATCATTTAATCAAAACAATGAACCAATTGTTGAAAAACCATTAGATGCTATAAAAATGTTTTTGTCTACAGATTTAGATAAATTATTTATTTGAAATTACATGGTTAGCAAGAAAAAAGTAGATTTAAAATACAAATATAATTCAGAAAAATATATATATAATCATAATAATTTAATTTCACAATAAATGAACAATATACTTATAGAACTTATACTTACAAATCAATGTAATAAAAGATGTGAATATTGTGATTTAGACTTTAGAAATAAATCTCTTTCTTATAGTGACTTAGATTTATTTATAGATTTTTTGTCTAAAAATAAAGCAAATTATACTATAAATTTTTTTTGATGAGAGCCTTTGTTAGAGTTTGAGAATTTAAAATATTTTTTAGAAAAATCAAAAAAATATGTAAATAGATTTACTATATGAACTAATTGATTTTTTCTTGATAGGGGAAAATTGGATTTTTTTAAGGTAAATAATGTTAAAATTTATTTATCTATAGATAATATAACTCTCTGAAAAGATTTAAATTTAGATCTTATAAAAAATTATAATGAAATTATTAATATAAACTTTATAAATGATCCAGATTATCTTAATAACTCTCTTGATTTATATGAAAAAATAATTTCTTTTTGATTCAAAAATATATCTTTTATGCCAGTTTACACTACAAAAAAACGGAACAAAGACAATTTAGTAAAATTAAAAATTGTTTATGATAATATTTTATCTAATAGTGTAGTTGTTAATTTAAATTCTTTTTGTTATTATAACTGATTTTCAAGTGATAAACAATTTATACTTGATACAGATTGATTTTTTTATAGTGACTTAGATTCTTTATTGTGGTTACAAAAACAATATAACATCATTGATAAAAATATTGTAAAAGATATTGAAATTAATACTAAATTAATTAGTTTATATGATAATAATTTATCATTAGAAAAAGTTATAAGTTTGTATAATAAAGAAAAAATATTAAGATTAGTTTTAGATATACCTAAATCAACTTGAAACATTGTTAGTTTTAAAATTATAGATAAAATACTAAAATATAATTATGTATAAAAAATTTATTGAAAATAACTGACTTTTTGCTCTTAATGATATATTTAAAGATTATTTAGGTACCCAATTTTTCCCTAGCAAATTTTTATGTAATGACAATTACGATTTATTAAAAATAAAAAATATATATTCATATAGTTTTGATTTAAATAATATAAATAACCTTTATATACATATACCATTTTGTAAAACAAGATGTTATTATTGTCACTGTTTTACTTATGTTAGTGATAAATTTATTGAGGATTATGATATTTATTATTGATTATTTAATAAAAAATATAGATTTTGTAATTTGAAATTCGAACTCTAAAATAAAGTTAAATTCAATTTATATTTGATGATGAACTCCTAACATCGTATGAGCAAAAAATTTAAATAAATTATTTAAATATATTTTTAGTGTTTTTGATTTATCATGTATTAAGCAATTTAATATAGATATTAATCCATATCTTTTAGATAATGAAATATTTACTGTTCTCAAAGAATATAATGTTACAAGAGTTACTTATGCTATTCAATCTTTTAATAAGTCAGTTTTAGATTTAAACTCTAGATATAATACTGAAATAGATCATTATTATAATATTAATTTATTTCATAAGCTTTGAATTAAAGTTAATATTGATTTAATGATATGAATAAAGTGACAAACATTAGAAATATGTAAAAGTGATATACTTAAGTCAATTGACTTAAATGTAGATAATATATCTTTAAACTATTTTATACAAAGTGATAATGTAGTATATCAAATAGATGATGAAAAAAAATATTTAATATCTCAAGTTAAGAAGTATTTTAATAAAGTTATAAATTATAGGTATAATAAATCGTATAATGAGCAAGAGGAAACATAATTTGAATTTGAAATTGATCTATTACTCATTTAAATTCTAATCTAATTGGATATAATAATTTTGAATTAAAAAATTATTATGAAAATATTGATTCTTGAATTTATTTCTCAAATTTAAAATATTTGGATAGACAAATTGAATTAATAAAATATTTATTTTTTAATTTAGTTTTTTGAGTTGAAATATCTTATATTGAAAATAATTATTGATGATTTTTATGATTAGAAGATAAGATGAGTTTTTTATATGATAATAATATACTAATAAATAACTGATATAAAATATATTCAAATGTAAATAACTTTAAACTTTATTTATATCTTACAATACTATTATATGACCATATTGAACATGATAATTATTTAAATACAAAACTTAATAAAATTAGTATAATTATAAATTTAAGGAAGTTTTTCTTACAAAATTGAGAGAAAGTAGACGAAGATTATTAAAAAAAAATATTATGGAACCTAAAAAATCAAATGTATTTGAATGTAGTGCAGTAACTAGATGACTTGAAATAGAGTTAACTAGTTTTTGTTGAATGAAATGTTTGGTTTGTGCTAGAGAAGAGTTGGAAAAACATCAATTTTTAGATTTTGAGGGTTTTATAAAAATAGTAGATCTTTTAGAAGAATGAAATTATACAGAAGTTATGGTTTGCGGTTTATGAGATGCATTTATTCATCCAGAAGTAAATGACTTTATGGATTATTTATTCAATAGACTCCCAAAAATAAATCTTTTTTTCATGACAAAGTGACTTGCATTAAAAGATTTTCATTTAAATAAAATGAAAGAATTAAAATCAAGATGATACAATGTTTCTTTAACATTTTCTGTTTTTTCTTTACAAAAAGAAATGTATAATTATCTTACTTGAGGAGATTTTTATGATAATTTTATATCCGTATTAAATAAGGCACATAAATTAAAAATAAATTATTCTATGGAGTTTATGTTATCTGTTTTAACATTAAAAGAATTAGATAAATTTAAGAAATTTGCAAATAGTTTATGAAAAGACTATTGAATTTCTTTAGTTCATAATTGGTGAGGAAAGATCTCTGAATGAGTTCATAAGAAGCTTTTTGATAAAGACATTTTAAAATGACATTACATAGAAAGATGAGAATGAGATATTTGTGAAGTAATGAAATATGATTATTTGTATATAGATTCTAAATCTTGAGTTTTCCAGTGTTCTCTTAATGAAATTGATAGGATAGGTTACTTATGACAATTAGGAGATTATACTTTGCAAGAATTTTTAAAAAAAAAGAGAAATATAAATTATAAAAAAGCTTGTGAAAATTGTTTTTATTATAAATATAAAACATTTAATTAGTATTTATTATAGTTAAATCAAGTTGATATGCACTTATAACAGTTGTTTTCAAAATCATTATTTAGTTTTTCTAAATAGTGATTTTTATATTTATTTAGATCATCTATTATATCTTTTTCATTTTTTTCTAAGTTGGATATTTTATTATTTCATATAAAACATAAGGGGTTATGAAAAACTATATTTAAGTCTTTATCTACTTCAAAATGATCATTAATTATTATGTTGCTTCAATTAATTTCAAATGAATCATAAGCAAAACATGATTTTATATTTAGGTTTTCTATTTTTTTTTCTTTTGTGTTTATGTTATATAATTCTCTTGTATTAATAATTATATTTCAAATTTTTATTGTTTTAGCATTATTATTTTCCTCAAAATTTATTTTAAGTATTTTTTCTAAAACTTTAACAAATTCATATTTTATTAATAAGTCATAATTTAATATTATATCTTTATTATAAAATTCTTTTATACTGTTTATTAATTTTATTAAGTCATTTTTATTTTCAATTTTTTTGGATATTACAAATTCATTTATTATATTTTCGTATATTTTTAGATCATTATTTTCTGATTCAATAGGTATTTGTATCCTGCAATTTCTTTCAAGTTTCTGAATATATTTTATTATTTCTAGAATATATTCATTTTTTATGTTATTTGTTCAATATAAAAAATAACTAAATCAAGAATCTGAAACATTATTAGATATATCTATTTGTTTTTTTAAATCATCTAACTTAAAGTTTCTATTTTTTTTAATTGTTTCACTACAACTTTGGCATCAAGTAGGGCATCATTCTCATATTGATAAAAAAATTTCTGTTTTTGAGTTCTTTGAAATAAATAGTGACATTTTTAGTAATATTTATCTTTTAAATTATTATTTTTTAAGTATACTAATACATATATTTAAATCAATTAATTTATGATAACAAAAATTTTTTATTCTTTGGTTTTATTTCCTGATATTTCTTATAATAATACTATTTATAATTATTTTTATTTGGAAAAAATTAATGAATTTTCTTATTGAACTTTTGAGTTGATTTTTAGTAATTGAGTTATATCTGAAAAAATTTATTTTACTCATATAGATTTTGATATAGATTTTAAATATAAAACTACTAAAAACTGGAAAATTTATTGAGAAAATATATCTTTATTGGAATCTATATTTTTAATTATAAATAAAACTGACAATTGAGACTTTAACTTTTTTAAAGATAAGTCTTTTTATGATAAAATCCCTTTTTGAACTGTTTTGACAATTACTAGTAAATGTAATTTATTTTGCAATTATTGTTTTAATGATTATGACTATCCTCTAAAAGATAGAAATACAAGAGAAAATATATGATTAGATAGATATAAAAAAATAGTAGATATATTGTATAAATATTGAACTAGGGACA
The DNA here is from genome assembly GCA_937864295.1 of uncultured Candidatus Altimarinota bacterium. Taxonomy (GTDB): domain Bacteria; phylum Patescibacteriota; class Gracilibacteria; order BD1-5; family UBA6164; genus JABWCI01. Next base: position 83,488 of record CALMJA010000025.1, read on the forward strand.
TAATTATAACTTGATGAGAGCCATTTTCTGCTCCATTTTTATGGGAACTTTTAGATTATATAAAAAGTAAGAAGATTTTTATAAGAATAAATACAAACTGAACTTTATTATTAAATAAAACTCTTGAAAGATTAAACAGAGACTTCTCACTTAACTTGATGGTTTCTATGCATGAATTTAATAATAAAGATTATTATGAAATTAATCGTGTCTGAGCTAAAAATATAGCATGAATTGAAGAATTAAAATCTTTTGAGAGTAAATTTGAAGAAAAAGTCATACAATTAAAAAAGATAAAAAATTTTAAAAATATAAGTTTAGATTTCCTTACAATATTGACTCCTAAAAATATACTATATCTTGATGATATATATAAATTTGTATTGAATAATTTTGAAATTCAGAATTGGCATTTTTTTAGGTTATATTCTACTTGAACTACTAAATGAATAAGTAGAGAGATGATAAATTTAGCTATTCATAAAATCTATAAATTAAACAATTTCTATCAAGTTAATTTTAAAATAGTCGATAGTGTACCTTTTTGTGCAACTAAAAATACTGAAATAGCAAAACAAGTTATTGATTGAGAACTTTCAGAACATCATAATGTAAAAACCATAATTACAACAGATTGATATATTCAAATAATGAGTGCTTTTGATTCAAATTTATGAAGCATTTTTGAAAATGACTTAATGGAAGTATGGAACTGAGAGTTTGTACAAAAAATGTTAAACCATTGATTTTTACCTAAAGATTGTTTTGATTGTAAATATAAAGAAGATTGTAGATGATGATCTAGAATGGATGCCAATATATTTAATTGAAATTATAGTGCTTTTGATCCACTTTGAGATTTAAATAATAAAGTTAAAATGTAATATATGAATAAATGTCATTTAAACCATTCTATTAATTGTGAATATTCTACTATATGTTCTAAATGATCAAAATGAATAAAAGATTATAAGAATTTTATATATTTTAATAATTTAATATCAAGTTATAGTCTTGAAAATTTTGAATTATTAAAATATTTAATAATAAATTGATATAGAAAAAGTTATTTAAATATGTGAGGACATAATAAGTTAGAGAATATTTTATCTATAAAGAGAAAATTATCTTATAATTTTATTTGATTTTTTAAAAAGATAGTTTTTAATTCAGATTATGGATTTTGAATTTTTTATTATTTGAATTGAAGTTCTGATTATTTTTGATTATATCCAAGATGTTGTGTTGATAATTTTAATTATGTTTGATGAGATAATTTATACTGAAACTCTTATTTTACTTCACTAGCATTTTCAAATTCTGATTTCTTTTGCCCATTACTTTTCCCAATAGTTTATTGAAAATCTAATTTAGATTTCAATTTTATGCCTTGATACAAATTTCATTCATTTGATTGTGACTGAACAATAAAATATATGCATTGAGTTTTGAAATATTTTTTTTCTAGAAATATAATAACAAAAGATATTTTTTTTAATTTTATATCATTACCATTTTTAATAACAAAAAATAAAATTATTTTATTTGATTGATATTATGAAGATTGAAATATATTTTATTCTTGATTTTTTAATATAGATTTTTGAGAATTTAAAGAAACTATTTTTTTTTCTAGAAGTATTAAATTATCTTATTTAAGTTCTAATAATTTAGTTATTCCTTGATTTTCAAAAAAAATAATTCCTAAAAATGTAAATTTAATATATGGATCTAAGAATAGTAAATACTTGTAATAACAATTGTTTATATTGTTTGGAATCTTCACTTAGAGATAAGGATAAATTTATAGATAAAAATACTATATTTTCTAAGGTTATTGAAAATTCCGATAGATTTAACATAACATTTTATTGATGAAATCCATTAATGCATCCTGACTTAAAGGAAATAATATCATTTTGTAAAAAAATAGGTTATAAATCTATATGATTATTAACAAATACTTATTGATTAAATAAAAATAATTTACAAGATTATTATAACTTGTGACTTTCCACAATTTGAGTTTATTTTAATTCTTTTTCTAAAGAAAATCATGAAAAAGTAAATTGAAATTGAATTTCTTATGAGCAGTTGATTTACAATATTAAATTAATTTCAGAATTTAATTTAAATTTAAAAATAATTATCCATGTAAATAATCTAAATTTATCAAATCTTTATAAAGATATATATCTATTAAATAAAAATTTTTGAATAAATAATATAGATTTTGTAAACTATTTTCCTTTTGATAAGCCTTATCAAAATAGAAACCTTTTAGAATATGAATTAATAGAAAATAGAGAAAATATTATTTCTTTATTTAAAATATTAATTAAATTAGATATAAAATTTAATTTCTTAAAATTTAGTAAAGATTTTTTCTTTGATAATAAAAATTACTATAATTTTAAAATTTGAGTTGAACAACAAGTCTGAAAAGAAGATCTCATTGTTTTAAATTCAAAAACCAAACCTTTTTGTTTTACAGAAAAAAGATGTAAAAGTTGTTTTTTAAAAGATATTTGTAAGTTTTATAAAAATTTTGATTATGAAATATAATTTAATCCAACATATAACTACTTATTGTAATTATGATTGTAGTTATTGTGATGTAATAAAAGATTGAAAGAACATAAAAGATCTTGATTTAGAATTATTGAAAAATTTTATTAAACTTAATAAAGATAATATAAATAGATTTAAATTTTTCTGATGAGAACCTCTTTTAAGGTGGAATGATATAAAAAATATCATAGATAACACAAAAATATACTTATGAAATAAATTTGAGATAGTTACAAATACAACTTTATTAAATGATGAAATTTGATTATATTTTTATAATTATTTTGAGATAATTTTTTTTAGTATAGATAGTGAAAATCAATTTAATTATGAAAAAATTTTTAATTTTATAAATAAGCATAATTTAAAAAATAAAGTTTATTTTAATTTAATAATATCTCCTTCCAAAGAAGAAATTGCTTATGAACAATTTTTAAAAATTTATTCTGCTTGATATAAAAATTTCAATATATTACCGGTTTATTTTACGAAAAAATGGTCTAAAGATAATTTATTAAATTTATCTAAAGTTTTAAAAAAAATTATTGATTTATCTATAGTAGATTCCTCTATAAATTTGTATTGATTTCAATCAAATAATTGATACAATAGTTCTTTGATAAATGATAGCTTATTTATAGATACTAATTTAAATATTTATTATAGCGATTTTGTATCTACTTTTTATTGAAAAGATATAAAGAATGATTTATTTATATCAAAAATAGAACCTATAACAAATATACCAAATTTTATTTTGAGAAATAAGAAAAATATACTATTAGATTTTGAAAAGAAATTGATTGATAAAATAGATTGACAAAAACAGCTTCACTTAATAATGGATTACTTTTCTATATATTTAAATAAAAAATTAAATGGAAT